>URNI01000122.1 GCA_900549135.1 uncultured Collinsella sp. | reverse complement strand
CCGCCGAGATCGAGGTCGTGCCCGCCGGCCCGGCCCGCGACATGGGCCTCGACCGCTCCATGATTCTGGGCTATGGCCACGACGACCGTGTCTGCGCCTATCCGTCCATGCTCGCCCAGATCAATGTGGCCAATGTCGAGCGTACGAGCATCACGCTCATCGTCGACAAGGAGGAGATCGGCTCCGTGGGTGCCACCGGTATGACGAGCCGCTTCTTCGAGAACACCGTCGCCGAGATCATGACGCTCGCCGGCGAGGATAGCCCGCTGGCCCTGCGCCGCGCGCTCGCCCGCAGCCGCATGCTCTCCTCTGACGTGTCCGCCGGCTTCGACCCGGGCTACGCCGGCAAGTTCGAGACCAAGAACGCCGCCTTTATGGGTCGCGGCCTGTGCTTTAACAAGTACACGGGCAGCCGCGGCAAGGGTGGCTCCAACGACGCCGACGCCGAATACGTGGCCCTCGTCCGCGACATCATGGACGAGGCAGGCGTGGACTTCCAGACCTGCGAGCTCGGCCGCGTCAACGCGGGCGGCGGCGGCACCATCGCCTACATCATGGCCAAGTACGGCATGAACGTCATCGACTCCGGTGTTGCCGTCCTGTCCATGCACGCCCTGTGGGAGGTCGCCAACAAGGCCGACATCTACGAGGCCTATCGCGGCTACAAGGCCTTCCTCGAGCGAGCCTAACCAACCCTTCATCAGTTGCGGTGAAATACAGACTAAACTGGCCCATAAACGGCCAAAACAGACCGTATTCCACCGCAATTTCTTTTTTGGCAGAGGAGAGTTCATGCTGCAGGTCATCATTTCGCCCGCCAAGCAAATGCGCGCGGCCCAAGATGCTTTTGAAGTCCTGGGCATACCGCCTTTTGCGCACGAAACGGCTCGCCTCCACCGCGCACTGCTAGATATCGAACGAAATGAAGGCAGCGGCGGCCTACAAGCGCTATGGAACGTGAGTGACAAACTGCTGGGGCCTTGCCTCAACACCCTGCATGAGTTCGGGCCCATCCTGAAAAGCGGCGATCTCGACAATCCCGCACTCGCTCGCCACCTCTCCCCTGCCGTCATGTCCTATCACGGCATTCAATACCAGAGCATGGCACCCGAGGTGATGGATGCCGCGCAGCTCGCATGGCTACAAGACCATCTGTGGATCCTCTCGGGCCTTTACGGATGCATACGCCCCTTTCATGCCGTCGAACCTTATCGGCTGGAGATGGGCGCGAAGCTCGCCGTTGACGATGCCCGAGACCTCTACGCGTTTTGGAGCGACAAGCTCGCGCGGGCTATCGCCCCGGCAGGCTCAAACACCACGATCGTCAACCTCGCCAGCGTAGAGTATGCTAAAGCCGTTCTGCCCCACCTCGCGGGCGACGCCACGGCCGTCACATGCCTCTTTGGCGAGGGTATCCGCAACGGGAAGCCCATCCAGCGCTCGACCGCCAGCAAAAAGGCACGCGGTTCGATGGTCCGCTGGATGGCGGAAAACAAGGTCGAGGACGCCGGCCGTCTAACCGAGTTCAGCATCGACTATCGCCACGCCCCCGAGCTCTCATACCCAGACACCCTCGTGTTCATCAACGAACAGATGTTCTAGAGCCAGCACTCAACACTGACCCGCTCAGCCTTCTCTATATAACTTGCGGTGGAATAGTTCCTATTTGAGCCTTTTATCGCACAATCAGGAACTATTCCACCGCAACTTTTATGAATTGACTGGCTAGGCTCGACACCTATTCTGCTAGACCGTCGGCCTTTGCAATCCCGTTTGTCGAACCGTCCTGATAGACAATCTTGACGTGCTCAACCTCGGACACCGCAACACCCGTCGGAGGCTCCAGACGCCATTCCGTCAGGGCGATATCCATGGTCGTGGGCACATCTCCTTGATCTTTGAGCTTCACCGTCAGCGTTTTGAGCGCCGCGTCAAACGTCACGCGTTCGATTTCTTCGCCTGGAATGGACCCACCACTCAGCTGCAACTGCACAAACTCATCGCGCGGGTACCAATAATCGCCCGGAATGGCGAGCGTATTGGCATTACCGCCAGTACTCCTCACCGTCATAATCGGTAGGCTATCATCGGCCTCAAACTCCCAGGCAGTGCCACCGCGACCACCAAACGTCCAGATACAAACGGCAATCACAAGCACGGCAAGCATCGCAAAACCAATTGCGACCAGTCCATGATGGGCACGACCCTCCTCGGCCGACACGTCCCACTGTGCCTCTCGATATAGATGCTTGTCTTCCATGTTCGCCTCCTCACGGGCATGCTCATCGCGTCAATCGTACCCATTCGAGCTATACTTGAGCCCACCACATAAACGGGGAGCTTGCAGGATAAGACGGCAGGCTGAGACTGGGCGCGCCCGCCCTGACCCGCAAACCTGATATGGGTAATGCCAACGAAGGGAGCCGTGCCAATGAGCACACAGACCGAGCCCAAGCTCGTCACGCAAATCGACTTCGCCCGTGCCGGGCAGATCACGCCGCAGATGAAGGAAGTCGCCGAGCGCGAGCATCGCGACCCCGAGTACATCCGCGAGCGCGTGGCCGACGGCCGCATCGCCATTCCCGCCAATATTGTGCACATCAAAAAGGGCATGCGCGCCTTTGGCGTCGGTGAAGGCCTGTCCACCAAGGTCAACGTGAACTTGGGCATCTCGGGCGACAAGGCCGATGCCGCCGAGGAATGGAAGAAGGTCAAGATTGCCGAGGATTTTGGCGCCGACGCCATCATGGACCTCTCCAACTCGGGCAAGACGCGCCAGTTCCGCCAGCAGCTCATCGACGAGACGCCGCTCATGGTAGGCACCGTCCCCATGTACGACGCCATCGGCTACATGGAAAAGCCGCTGGTCAAGCTCACCAAGGACGACCTGTTCGAAGTCGTGCGCGCGCATGCCGAGGACGGCGTGGACTTTATGACCATTCACTGCGGCATCAACAAGTCGGTCACCAAGACCTTTAAGGAGACCGGCCGCCTGATGAACATCGTGAGCCGCGGCGGCTCACTGCTGTTTGGCTGGATGGAGGTCACCGATAACGAGAACCCGTTCTATGAGTTCTACGACGAGTTGCTCGAGATTTGCCACGAGTACGACGTGACGATTTCGCTCGGCGACTCCTGCCGCCCGGGCTGCCTCTACGACTCCAACGATGCCACCGAGACCGCCGAGATGATCGAGCTGGGCAAGCTGTGCAAGCGCGCATGGGCCGCGGGCGTCCAGGTTATGGTCGAGGGACCGGGCCACATGGCGCTCGACGAGATCGCCGCCAATATGAAGCTGCAGAAGCGCCTGTGCCACAACGCCCCGTTCTATGTGCTGGGGCCGCTGGTGACCGATATCGGTGTGGGCTACGACCACATCACCGCCGCCATCGGTGGCGCCATCTCCGCGAGCTCCGGCGCCGACTTCCTGTGCTACGTGACGCCGGCAGAGCACCTATGCCTGCCTAACGCCCAGGATGTGCTCGACGGCCTCATGGCCACTAAGATCGCCGCACATGCCGCCGATATCGCCAAGAAGGTGCCGCACGCCCGCGACATGGACGACAAGATGGGCCAGGCACGCCGCAAGCTCGACTGGGATGCCATGTGGAAGTGTGCTCTCGACCCAGTTACGGGCAAAAAGCGCTACGAGGAGTCCCCTGCCGCCACCGAGGGCACCTGCACCATGTGCGGCAAGATGTGCGCCGTCCGCACCGTCAACAAGGTGTTCGAAGGCACGACGATCGACCTCGGCATGGAGGACTAACTCGTCACCGGGGACACAAACGGCCACAAGGTGTTCGTCCATTGTTGACATGTGAACATTTTCTTACATTTACGTAAAGATTGCACCGCCCGCCCGGGATCGGCATACAGCTGGCCCGGGCAACTTTATAATGCAGGCAGAAGACCCATTTGAATCCGACCGAACAAGGGAGCGAACATGGATCGCAGTAAGGTACCCGCCGTTCTATCCATCGCAGGATCAGATTCCAGCGGTGGTGCCGGCATTCAGGCCGACATCAAGACCATCACGGCGCACCGCCTGTATGCCGAGACGGCCATCACGGCCATAACCGCACAAAACACGCTCGGTGTCACCGTTGTGCAAAACATCTCCCCGGATATTGTCGCGGCGCAAATCGATGCCGTTTTTGACGATATCCGCCCCAGTGCCGTCAAGATCGGCACGGTTTCCTCTGTCGAGATTATCGAGGTTATCGCCGACCGCTTGAGCGCCTGGGACGCACAAAATATCGTCGTCGACCCCGTCATGGTCGCCACCTCGGGCGCTCGCCTGATCGCAGAGGACGCCGCCGAAGCGCTTACACGCCGCCTGTTCCCACTGGCGACCGTCATCACGCCCAATATTCCCGAGGCCATGGCGCTGCTCGATTACGAGGTCGATTCCGAGCGCACGCAGCAAAATGCCGCCATACTCCTCACCCGCCGCTTTGGGTGCGCGTCCCTCGTTAAGGGCGGGCATTTTGTCAACGAGGCCAACGATGTGCTAGCAGAGCCCGCGCCGCTCGATGACGAGGGCAACCATCTGGGCGATCCGCTCACCACGTGGTTCCGCCACAAGCGCATCGAGACCGGCAACACGCATGGTACCGGCTGCACGCTTTCGTCCGCCATCGCCTGCGCGCTGGCCCAGGGCATGGATCTTGCCGATGCCGTCAACGCCGGTAAGGCCTACCTAACGGGCGCTCTCGCCGCAGGCTTTGATATGGGCAAAGGCTCCGGCCCCGTCAATCACATGTGGCAATATTAAGATTCGCAGCCCAAAACCACCGCAAAGGGGACAGGCACCTTTGCGGTGGTTCCCACAAACGTCTCGATCTGTAACAGTTAGAGCCCATTTTGCGGCCCACCTGTTACAGATCGAGACAAACGAAACAAGCCACCGCAAAGGGAACTTTTGTGGTGGCTTGGGCTCGCGCTACTCACCGAGCATGTCCTGGAGCTTGGTTGCCACGGCGTGGCCCAGGCTCTCGTGACTTTCGGGCATCATATGCAGATAGTCGATATCGCCCGGCTCGGCAAACTCGGCGGCATTCAAAAAGTCGCAGCCAAACTGCTCGGCCACGTGCGCATAGTACTCGCCAAAATGTTCAGATGCCTCAACGGAATGCTCGTCAAAGTCGGTCATATACACATCGGCGATCTGCGGCTTGATCTTGATAGGAGCCATCAACAGAATGCGCGGACAAGGCGCAGCGTCGGTCCACGGAAACGCGCGGACGGCGCGAATCAGTGCCATGGCGCCACGGGCGATATCGGAAGCTGTCACGTTAAAGACCGTCTTACAGTCGTTGGTGCCCAGCATGATCACAATGGCGTCCAGCGGCTTATGGGCCTCGAGCAGCATCGGAAGCGCGCGAATGCCGTTGAGGTTAGTGTCCAGATGGCACATATCGTCGCGCACCGTCGTGCGGCCGTTAAG
>URNI01000121.1 GCA_900549135.1 uncultured Collinsella sp. | reverse complement strand
TCGCACTACACCATCTTCGAGGGTCTCTGCCCCAACTGTAGGTAGATTTTGGGACATGCCTACTCGGCAAGCAGGCGACGCAATTCTTCTTCGACCGTGCGCACGTAACGGACGCGGTCGTTGATGCCGCGCATAGAGGGATTGCAGCTCTCCATTAGATAAGGATGGCCCACGACGTTGAGCATGTCGCGGTCGTTTTCGTTATCGCCAAACGCCATCATCTCATCGGGCGAAATACCCAGGGCACGACCGTAATCGGCAAGCGCGGAGCCCTTGCCCGAACCGAAACCGATAAAGTCCGTCCACTCGGTTCCCGACGTCATCACGTCAACACGGTCGCTAAAGAGGCGCTCGAAATACTCCAGGGCCGCCGGCTGATCCACCTCGGGCGTCTGGAAGGCAATCTTAATGACGTCCTCGTCGATGTCCTCGGGACGGTCGACCACCGCCACGTCGCAGTGGACCTCATAGCGCAAATGGTCGACGAACGCATCGTTGCCGCTCATGGTGTAGAGGTGTCCCTCACACGAAAGGGTCACGTCGGCATGGGGATACGCAACCACGGCATTCGCGATATCCATAGCAAGGCTACGCTCCATGGAACGCTTGACCACGGCACGCCCCTCGCTCATCACCAGGGCTCCGTTTTCGCATACATAGGCGAGCTCATCGGCCACCGGGGTAAACAGATAGCGCAAGCTCGCATATTGACGACCGCTCGCCGGCATAAACACGATACCGCGACGATGCAGTTCATCGATGAGCTCAAAGGCCTCGGAACGCGGCTCGCGCTCCCCCGGATGCAGCAACGTGCCGTCCAAATCGCATGCAATCAGCTTGATTCCCTCAAGACCCATATGCTTTCCCCCCAAAGCACCTCATCAACAGTAAGACGGACTTTGAATAGCTGCCTCTCAAAGTCCGTCTTACTCATACGCACGTTAACCGCGCGCCTTCTTTACGATCGTAAAGTCTGGAGCCATACTCACAACGACATCCGCCGCGCTCGATGCAAAGCGTCGACTGGCATCGAGCTCGCGTGTGACCACCGAAAGCCGAACGCCCCCGATACCCCGGAGCATACGACCCAAAACCGGTTGCACCGGCGTATACATACGCACGGTATGCTCGTCCGAGTCTCCCCGGAAGAGCGGTGCATGCATGTTGCCGATCTCCCAGCACGCATGCGCGAGCGCAATCGGATCCATGCGGTCGACTTCGACCAAATAGACTTCGGCGCTGCGCAGGCGCACGACAACCGCCACGGGCACCATGCCCGAACGGTCAATGACGAGCACGTCGCCATCGGCAAGACGCTCGCCATCAGTGGCATCCAGCCGGGCATTCACCGTGCGCCCCAGCTCCGTCACGCCCACAAACGCGCATACATCAGCCTGGTCCCAATCGAGCAGTAGCTCGTCAACTTCAAAGACGCCGCCCAGCTTCCGGCGAAGCAGAAGTTCATAGGACGGATCGTTGAGATTTCCCAAGCATGTCGTCGAAACCAAGCGCTCAGGCATGCTCTAACCCTCGACCTCGACGAGCTCGATATCAAAGTTGAGGTCCTTGCCGGCAAGCTCGTGGTTGGCATCGAGCGTCACGGCCTCGGGCGTCACGTCAATGACGACGGCGGGGACAGGCATGCCGCTCGGCGTGGACAGGAAGAGCTTCATGCCCTTCTCGATCTGCTCGATGTTGGGAACCTGCTCGGCCGGGAAGGTAATAACCATCTCGGGATTGTGCTCACCGTAGGCATCGGCAGCAGGAATGTGTACAGACTTCTTCTCGCCCACCTGCATATCGATAACGGCGGCGTCGAAACCCTTGATCATCTGACCGGCACCGCAGGTGAACTCCAGCGGCTCGCCGCGATCGTAAGAGCTATCGAACTGCGTGCCGTCGTCGAGCGTGCCACGATAATGGGTCTTAACCTTCTTGCCCTGGTTGGACATGGTAACCTCCGTAATAAGGGCGGCACACAACGCGAGCCGCCATGAACATATGGCGCTAACTATACCCTAGTCATACAATTCAAAGGCAGTTTGCAAAGAAACGCTGCAACCGGAGGAACCATGGCATATCCCGTATTTGACCTACACTGCGACACCGCCGACCGCATCGGCTGGGCCACGCTCGATCTCGACCTGCGCTTTACCGCCGGCACCGACGGTTATTTCCCCGGCGACGAAACGCATCCGCAAGATTTCGACCTCATCGAGGGCAACGCCTGCGCCATCTCGCTCGCAAAGATCGGCAACACTCCATGGGCACAGTGCTTCGCCACGTTTGTCCCCGATGAGATTCCCACCGCCCACGCCGCGCGCTTCCAGGCGCAGATCATGGCGCATATGAGCGGCCAGGCAATGCTCAACCACGACCGCATGGTCAACGTACGCAGCGCGGCAGACATTCGCCCCGCGCTCAAAGACGGCAAGGTCGCCTGCATCCACACCATCGAAAACGCCACGTTCTTTGCCGAGGACCCCGCGCTGATCGAGGTGCTCAAGAGCCTGGGCGTACTCATGTCATCGCTCAGCTGGAACGCGCAGGGACCGCTCGCGAGCGGCCACGACACCCACGCCGGCCTCACCGCCGCCGGCATCGAGGCGCTTACGCAGATGGAGCACGCTGGCATGGTGCTCGACGTCTCCCACCTCAACGATGAGTGCTTTGACGAGGTCGCCGCCCGCGCCACGCGTCCCTTCGTCGCCAGCCACTCCAACTCCCGTGCGGTTTGTGGCGCCAAACGCAACCTTACCGACGACCAGTTCCGCACCATCCGCGACATGGGTGGCATCGTCGGCCTCAACTACTGCAGCGAGTTCCTTTCCAACGACGCAACCGACAAGACCGCCGCAGACGTCACCTTCGACCAGCTGGCGGCACATATCGAGCACTGGCTCGACCTGGGCGGCGAGGACGTCATCGCGCTCGGCGGCGACTGGGACGGCGCCACGGTGCCCGCTTTCCTCTCCGATGCCAGCAAGATGCCCGAGTTCCAGAACATGCTTTCCAAGCATTTTGGCAAGACCGTGATGCAAAAGCTCTGCAGCGATAACGCCCTTGCCTTCTTTGAGCGTTATTAATTTCACATCCCTTGAGCGGGCCGGCATGCCGAGCGATCGACATGCCGGCCCGTCCCCAATCTGAAGGATAACTTTTGACGCAGCGATTTACGATTTTCCTACCCCGACCGGATGGGACGCCCGTCCCCGTCGTCGTTACCAAAAAGCGCGTCAAGAACTTCAACCTACGCGTCACATCGAGCGGCGAGGTCCACGCCAGTGCACCGCTCGGCGCCAGCCGCGAGCGTATCGAAGCGTTTGTGAAGCGCAACAGTGCCTGGATTATCAGCCGGCTTGCCCAGCGCGAGCAACGTCAGGCGACGGCGCGAGAGCCGCTCAGCCCCTCGTCCATCATTGCACTTTGGGGCAAGCCCATCACGGTACAAGACGCGCTCGATCACAACTTTAAGTCACCCGCACCGCGGCCCAAGCAGGCCACCTTCGCAAGTTTTATAGGTGCCGACAAATCGAACGAACGCCCACAGGCCAAGCGGCGCGCAACCCTCGACGGCCTGACGTCCGATGAGCTCCAGACCCGCATCGACCAACTCTATGCATCCGAGGTCACCACGGCGCTGCGCGATATGGTACGCGCGTACGAAATCGCAATGGGTGTCGCCGTTTCCCGCGTTTCCGTACGCAGCATGAAAACGCGCTGGGGCTCGTGCACGCCCAAAACCGGCGCCATTCGCATCGCACGCGAACTTGCCGCCTATCCCATCGAGTGTCTCGGCATGGTTGTCGCCCACGAGCTCGTCCACCTGCTCGAGCCAAGCCACAATCAGCGGTTTCACGCCCTGCTCGACACGTACTGTCCCAACAATAGAGCTCTATCGCAGCGGCTCAAGCAGCCGCCCATAGAGACGTATTAGAACCGGTTAGCGCACGCGCTCGATCTCGACGCCGCAGCTTGCCAGGGGAAGACCGACGGGCGCCCAAGGCTTATCGAGCTTAACACGCACGCCAAGCAGCAAGGGGTAACGACGCAGCAGCATCTGGGCCACACCCTCGGCTGCCGCCTCGATGAGTTTAAACGTATGCTCGCGCAGATAGCCATCGACATCGTGGCACACCGAGCCGTAGTCAATCGAAGCGTCCAGGTTATCGTGCTCCCCCGCTGCACGCAGGTCGGCATAGAGCACCAAGGACACGATGAACTTCTGGCCCAGCGCATTCTCTTCGGGATACACGCCGTGGTTGGCAAAGACCTCGAGACCGTCGATAGTAATGCGGTCAGCATGGCGCAGATCGTCATAACTCACGTGGGGCACCGCCGTTGCGGTGGATATTTCGCCCCTTCCACGGCGGGCGAGCTCGGCGCCTTCAGTCTTGGTTGCATTCTCGGGCAGTTTCTTGTTGCTCATCGCGATCGTCTCCTTCGTTTAGAACCCCGACCGCGCAAACTAACTACACGCGAATCGACAGGTTCTTTTTATCATCGCTCCAGTTGCAAGCATTGCGCGCGGGGCATGCAAAGCAGGCGCGCGACGCTTTGTCGGCTGCATAGAGCAGACGCTCAAGCGGTTGGCTGTTCACACGCAGCTTTCGATGGCCCAGAATGGCCGTCTTAATGGCTGCGGCATCGGCCGGCTCAAACGCCACATCATCGGGCATGCCGCCGAGAATCGCATCAGCGACGCGTTCGCTTGCAACATCATGGGATATACCCGATTCATACTGTTCATCTTTGCCGATATCGTGAAGAAGTGCCGTGGCGTAGATGACCTCACGGTCAAATTCGAGCTGTTCCTCGAGATTCTTGATCCACATAATGCGAGCGACATCGAGAAGATGGTCAATACCGTGGCGGCAGAAGATGCGCCCCGATTCCAACTGTGCAATGTTACCCAGGTGCCGCCGGAACAGCCCGTTGGCGCAAATGTAATCAATGCGAGGCATGGCGCCAAAGGGAGTCAGGCCCGAAGCCAAAAAGCCGCGACGCGGCGTCCCCTCATCGGTCTTCGATGTAAAGTCGTTGACGACCCTCATGCTAACGGCCCAGCATCCTAAAGAACCGCTCCTCGAGCGCGGGATCGGTCTCAAAGACGCCGCGGCGAGCGAGCGTCACGGTCTTGGTGCCGGGCTTTTGCACGCCGCGCATGGTCATGCACATATGCTCGGCTTCCATGAGCACAATCGCTCCCTGGGGAGCGAGATAATCCATGAGAGCGTCGGCAGCCTGCGCACACAGCTGCTCCTGCAGCTGCAGACGGCGGGCATAAACCTCAACCGTGCGGGCGAGTTTGGAAAGCCCAGCCACCCGACCGTTAGGGATATAGCCAATGGCGGCCTTGCCATAAAACGGCAGCAGATGGTGCTCGCACAGCGAGTAGAACGTGATGTCGCGCTCGATAACCAAATCGTTCGAAGCGACGGCAAAGGTTTTGGACAGGTGCTCCTCGGC
>URNI01000120.1 GCA_900549135.1 uncultured Collinsella sp. | reverse complement strand
CAGCACGTATCGGCAAACCAAAAGAACGGTTTGCCCTCGCACAAAAAGCCGTCCTGACGACCGTTAACGGTCAGCTTTCCCAAACTCATCTGCATGTCCTTTCGTTTGATAAAGGAGTTGCGAACCGGCAGATTCTTTCGCGGTAACCCTGCGCGAAAGCCCCTGGCGCTTAGCAAGCCCCGGCGAGCAGACGCCACGCGCCCCAATCAGTCTACCTTGTAAGAAGGGCCCCGCCGGGCTTGCGCCTGACGGGGCCCTGTCGTGTAGGTAAGGTCATAGACGACCGAATGGCTTGGCCTTAGGCCTCCATCTCGGCGAGCTCCTCCTTGGAGAAGCCAGTGGCAAAGACGACGGCAGCGGCGATGACAAAGGAGATCGCCATACCGACGATAGCCCAGACGGTGTTCATCTGGCCACCCTGCAGGTAGTTGGTGAAGACCAGGAAGTTGGAGGCACCGCCGGCCAGGTAGTAGGTAACACCCATGAGGCCGGAGAACACAGCGCCGATGAACATACCGAGCATGGTGCGACGGAAGCGCATGAGGATACCGAAGAGTGCGGGCTCGGTGACGCCGCCGGCGATGGCGGAGATGACGTAACCCAGGGCAAGACCCTTCTCGTCGGGGTTCCTCATCTTGAGGAAGGCACCGAAGGCGCAGCCCCAGACAGCGGCCATAGCGCAGTTGGTGGAAACGAAGACGAAGGGATCGTAGCCGGCGGCGATGATCTGAACCTGAGCGAGCAGGATGACGGGCATGTGCATGCCGCAGACCACGAAGAGCTGCCAGAAGGCGCCGAGGATGGCCATGACGATCAGGATACCGATGCCGCCAAGGTCGGCAAGACCAAAGAGGGCGTTGGCGATGAGGCTGCCGATCTCGTTGCCGATCGGTGCAAGGACGATGAAGACGATGGGGATGGTAACGATCATGGTGCAGAACGGCGTGAAGACCGTGGACAGCACGTCGGGCATGACCTTCTTAAAGAACTTCTCGACAAAGTACAGGACGGGCACCGAGAGGATGATCGGCAGGACGGACTGCTGGTAGTTGGCAGCGGCAATCTGGATGCCGTAGACGGAGATGATTCCGCCACCCTCCTGAGTCGCGACACTCACGACGGACGGGGCCATGAGAGCGCCGCCGAGGAGCATGCCCAGAACCGGAGAGGCGCCGAGCTTCTTAGCAGCGGCATAGCCCAGATAGATGGGGATAAAGGTAAACGTGGCCTCGTACAGGGTGGTGTAGAGGAACGTGTAGGTCGGATCGGTATCGGAGAGAACGCCGAGCATGGTGGGACCAAGGACCGCAGCGATGGTGCGGAACAGACCGCCGGCCATGAGCAGCGGAATCAGCTGGGTCATGGAGCCCGACAGATAGTCGAGGATGATATTGGGCAGGTTCTTGAGCTCGAACTTCTCCTTAGGAGCGTCGAGGTTCTCGTCGACCGCGGCACCCTGCTTGACGCCGGACATGGCGACGAACTCGGCGAGCACCTTGGGCACGTTCTGGCCGATGATGACCTGGAGCTGGCTGCCGGCGAACTGGCAACCCAGTACACCCTTGACCTTCTTGATCTTCTCCACGTCGGCCTTGCTGTTATCCTTGAGCGTCAGACGCAGGCGCGTCATGCAGTTGGTGGCGACGGTAACATTCTCCGCACCGCCCACGAGCTCGAGGACATCGGTGGCAATCTGTTTGTTATCTACTGCCATGGGACCCCTCCCCATATCATCGTGTGTCTACCCGTTTGGACGTAGGCACGCCTTTGGCCCGGCGGCTATAACCCCTTACGGCTGCCAAGCCCTTGGATACGCTGTCGTAAACAATCTGTTTACTGAACGTTTACAGCGCTTAGTTTACACGCAGCATTGAATTTGTGGCAGTTTTACCGTTTGTAGTCCGGTGAACGGTAGGAAATCGGGGGTGAACGTATTTGAACGGCAGTAAATCATCTCTTTATCTATGTATTGATATATGGCTATTTACGTGGGATTTTACTTTTACAGACCTCTCAATAGCCTGTTAGCTCATCAAGAAAACCCCAGATAGAAACTTCTAAACATATGTTTAGAAGTTCACTGCGTGTTCAATTATGCCGTTTACCGAGTTCATCTGCCTGTTCTGCAATTCTGCTTTACACTAAACATGTTTAGATTGTATTGCCGCACACGTTTAGCTCTCGCGGCACAAGGGAGGCAGCTCATGGAACTCAAATCGTGCACCTACGCAACCGTCACCACCTTGGGTGACTTTGGCCCCTGGATCAGCAAGGTCGTTCTCGACCTACCCTGCACCGTGCGCGCCAACGATGTCGATGCGAACACTTTCCATATATATGTAGAGCGTCACGAGCGCACGGGCGAGGTCCTGATGCGCAAGGAGCACGGCGCCGACCATGCCGCGCCCTCCGTGGGTTACATCGACGTTCTCGCCGCGTATCCGTGTGACGAGAACGGCCGCAAGCTCGCCGTGGGCGCCCATGTGGCACTCGAGGTCGCCGAGCAGCGCCTGACCAAAAAGATCGAAGGCGGCGTCATGGGCTCGCGCATGCTCGATGACCAGCTGCACATCACGCAGCTCGCGGCTCTTCCCGGCGACGACGGCGACGACCCCACCTGCGGCCTGGTCTTCGATACCTGTCGCGGCGACATCTGCCCCGCGCTCAAGGGCTGGAGCAATGCCGTACAAAAGACCGCCGTCAATGGTATTGCGCTCGAGTACGGCTTCTTTGAGCCCAGCTTTAAGGCAGAGGACTCGGCCTGCTTCAATCCCTTCGCGCCCGAGGCCACGGTCGTGCCCCAAAAGGCCCCGCTCGTGGTGTACCTGCACGGCGCCGGCGAAGGCAAGGGTGCCACGCAGGGCGAAGGCGCCACGCGCGCCTATATCGGCAACCGCGTGACAGCCATTAGCCAGGCGCAAATCCAGCGCTACTTTGGCGGCTTTGCCTGGGTGCTCGTGCCGCAGTCGCCGACGTTTTGGATGGACAACGGCGTCGAGCAGCTCGGCCGCTCCAACCAGAGCATCTACTCCCCCGTGCTCAAGGCGCTCATTGACGAGTTTGTCTCCGAGCATGCCGAGCGTATCGACACCGACCGCATCGTGGTCGCCGGCCTTTCCAACGGCGGCTTTATGACCCTGCGCCTGTGCGCCGACTACCCCGATTTCTTCGCCGCCGGCCTTCCCTGCTGTGCCCCGTGGTACAACGCCACGGACGAGGACGTAGCCGCGCTCGCCAAGACGCCGCTGTGGTTTACGCACTCCAAGGGCGACGAGCTCGTGTCGCCGCAGCAGACCGCGCTGCCGCTCACGGCACGCCTGCGTGACGCCGGAGCCAACGTGCACCTTACCTACTTTAGTCATGTCGAGGACCTGACCGGTCGCTATCGCGAGGCCGATGGCTCGCCTAAGAAGACGTTCAACCACGGCGTGTGGATCCACCAATTCAACGACCTGTGTTATCAAGACTTCGACGGAGGCAACGTACTCATCGACGGCGAGCCGGTGGGCTGCTGGGAGTGGTCGGCCAGAGTTTCGAGGTAACCATCCCATCGGGGGCCCTGACCTTTAGTTTTGTAAACGTCCTCGCGCCTGAGCCCCGCTTATCCTGCTCCTTCGGAGCATTGGATAAGCGGGGCCCGCGCTGCGGAATGTTTACAAAACTAAAGGTCAGGGCCCCCTAAGTTAACGTTGTTCGAAACGCTGGCCGGGCGCTTCCGGCAGCACGCCGGGTCGGTGGCGATGGGGGCGTGGGTCCCGTCTTGCCTTGCGCGTAACTGGCTGAATTGATTTTGATTGGAGCTGTTCCTATGTCCCAGAATTTGACTCGGGTGATTGTTACCACTGATATGGAAGTCGATGATATGAACTCACTTATTCATTTGGCTCTGTATCTTAATGTGCTTGATGTTCAGGCTGTGGTGTATACGGCTTCGCAGTATCACTTTCTTGGGGATGGGGTCCATACGCTCGGCGAGGTGAATTCGCATTGGCGGACCAAAGGGCGTCGCTCTTATGAGTGGGATGTTGTGCCTCGTGAGCCCGATCCGCTGGCCGGCGAGCTTCGTGAGTATCGTCCGTTTCCCGAGCATTGGATTGAGAGTCTCTGGAGTAATGAATATGCCCAAGCTTGGCCGCAGTTGCAGGCAAATGCGGACGCTGCCGGTGAGCAGCCGTTTCCCACGCCTGCCCAGATGATCGAACGCACCTTTGTGGGAAATGTTGCCTTTGAGGGTGATGTAACTGAGGAAACCGAGGGGTCTCGCGTAATTGCGCAGGCGATTTTGGATGATGATCCGCGTACGTTATGGCTGCTCAGCTGGGGTGGCATGAACACCATCGTTCGCGCCCTCATGAGCATCGCCGAGCGCTATCGCGCCACGCCCGAATGGCCTGCCGTGCAGCAGCGGGTCTATCAGAAGGTGCGCGTGATGGGTGTCGCGGACGGCGTAGGGCAGGACAACTCATGGCTCGACCATGGGCGCGAACTCTTTCCCGAGCTCGTCTTTTGGTGCGTGCCCTATATGTATGGCGGCTATGTCGACGCCAAGGCGGCTCAGCCCGATACGCTGCCGCTGTTTAAGGCTCCTTGGCCCGAGCAGAATCTCACGCAGGGCAACGGCCCCCTCATGGCGCGCTATATGCTCTATGGCGATGGCAAGGTCTACGAAAACGAGCCCGAGCGCTTTCAGTTTGGCAAGCATGCCCGTCTGGACTGGGGTCTAGAAGGCATGCCCGCGATGCAGTTTGAGCGCGGCGACTTTATGGCGGAAGGCGACAGCATGACCTATATTCCGCTGCTGCCGTTTGGCCTGCGCGGCATCGACGACCGCGGCTTCGACACACTGCTCGGCCGCATGTTTCTTGATGGGCATCCCGATACGGACGCACCCGCCGGTTTTGCCGCCATCGGCACGCCCGTAGACGGCAACCCCAATCCCTACCTGCGCGCCTATCAGGAAGACTTTGCCGCCCGCGCGCAATGGTGCGCCCATGATCCGGCAGCTTGTTCGCATCCGACACATGTTGTCGAGGTCACGGCCGACCGCAGCGCTACAGCCGGCGAGCGCGTCACCCTTGCAGCGACCATCGTCGACCCCGACGACAAGGGCTTTGATGCACATTGGGATGTCGCCGTGGACCCGTCGAGCTATGTAGGCACGCAGGATCTTTCGCTGTGGCAGGAATGTACGGTGAGCACCGCTTTTGTCGTGCCCGCCGACGCGCAGCCCGGCGACCGCTTCGTGCTCACCCTTACCGTGCAGACACGCGCTGAGCGCCCCTGCAGCCGCTACGCCCAGATTGCCGTAACCGTGGCATAGCAAGGACGGCGCCCACATTCGGCAACCGCCACATTCGGCATGGAGCGTCCCCAACTGCCACTCATTTAAGTGCGTCCCCAATGAATGGCCGGATAGTGTCCCCAACGACTAGTCAAAAATGGGCCATCTGTCCCAGTTGTGGAGACTCGTTGAGCCGTCTGGGTATCGCGAAGGATCGCGCAC
>URNI01000119.1 GCA_900549135.1 uncultured Collinsella sp. | reverse complement strand
GCCTGTGCATGGGCGGGCTGTTTGTGGCGAGCGTGCTGTGGTTTGAGGCCGCGGCGTCGATGCTCGAATACGACAAGGTGCTCGCGCTGCTGGGTAATGCCGCACCGGTGATTGCGCTCATGATCTCGATGTGCATGAGGCTTATCCCGCAGTTTTTGCGCCGCGGTCGTACGGTGCTGGCGGTGCAGGATGCGATTGATGTGCCGGGCCGCGCGCCCACCGATCCCGTGCGATCGCGCCTGCGGGCGTCGAGCGTGTTGATGGGCTGGGGCATGGAAGATTCGCTGGAGCGCGCGGACGCGATGCGCTCGCGCGGGTGGGGTGCCGCGACACGTCGTATGACGTATGCGCGGTATCGACTGGGGCGCAGCGACGTTGCCGCGCTGGTCGGGCTCGTACTGTTTGGCGCTGCCGCGGTGGCGGTGGCGTGGACCGCGACGACGCAGTATTCGTTTTATCCGCAGCTCTCGGTGCCGGCGCCGTGGCCAGGCTATGTCGTGTACGCCGCCTGGATGGTGTTGCCTTGCGCGTTGCACGCGATTGATGAGAAGAGGTTTGGCTGATGGCTCGGTTTGATAGGAGCTCGGCGGCGGGTGTGGCATATGGCTCGGCCGCGCCGGCGATTGAGGTGCGAGGCCTTAGTTTTGCCTATCCCGGGGTCAAGGCACCGGTGCTCGAGGGGCTTGATTGGCATGTTTCCCAAGGTGCGTTTGCACTGCTTGTTGGCGGTACCGGTTCGGGCAAGTCGACGCTGCTGTCGCTGCTCAAGCCCGAGATCGCTCCAGCGGGCGAGCGCACTGGCGATGCGCGCGTGCTGGGCGAGAACGTTGCCGACATGGACGTGCGGGCATCGGCAGAGCGCGTGGGTTATGTGTTTCAGGATCCCGAGAACCAGATTGTGTGCGAGACCGTGTGGCACGAGATGGCGTTTGGCCTAGAGAATCTGGGTGTGTCGCGCGACGAGGTGCGCCGCCGTGTTGCCGAGACCAGCTATTTCTTTGGTCTGGAGGACTGGCTTCATCGTGATACCGATACGCTTTCGGGTGGCCGCAAGCAGCTGCTGTCGTTGGCGGCCGTTCTGGCGCTGCGCCCGCACGTGCTGCTGCTCGACGAGCCCACGTCTCAGCTCGATCCCGTTGCCGAGAAGAATTTCCTGCACGCGCTGTTTCGTGTAAATCGCGAGCTGGGCTGCACGGTTGTTGTGGCGACGCATCAGCCGCGCCCAATGCTCGAATACGCGACGTGTGCGTACCGGATTGAGGATGGCCGCGTGCACGAGGCGGCGGATATGGCATCTTTGGGACGCCGAGAATCGCTGTTTTCCGATGACACGTTGGGGTGGGGTGCCATCCGATGTGCAAAAAACGGAGTATTCAGCAGGCGTGAGGACAATTTAGGCTCTCTGGAGCCGCCCGGGGACGTATCGAGCGCGAAAAAAAGTTCGGAATTGGACAAATCGTCCGAATTTATGGCGCAAACGTCGCTCGAGAACGGCTCGGAAGCCTTCCCGCGCACGGATGGAAGCAGAATACTCCAAAAAATGCACGCTGGGTCGGCTACCACCCTGTCGGAAGGTTGGTTTCGCTACGATCGAGCGTCCGGCTGGGTGTTGCGTGGGCTCGATGCGTCGTTTTCGGCCGGTGCGGTGCATGCGATCGTGGGCGGCAACGGATGCGGTAAGTCGACGATGCTCTCGGTGCTGGCGAAGACCGCCAAGCTGCAGCGCGGCCGCATGGTGCGCGGAGCGGCCTCGGCGGCGTTGCTGCCTCAGAATCCCAAAGCATTGCTGGTTGCCGAGACGGTGTGCGACGAGCTGATGGAATGGGCTTCAGCCTGCGGATATGACGAGACCGTGGCGCGGGAGCGCGCGGCGAGCTTGGGGCTGGACGGCCTGGAGACGCGCCACCCCTACGACCTCTCGGGCGGACAGCGCCAGCTGCTCGCACTGGCAAAGCTGCTGCTGATCGGCCCCGAGCTGCTGCTGCTTGACGAGCCCACGAAGGGCTTGGACCTGGAGAGCCGCCGCATCATCGCCCGCGCCCTGCGTGACCATGCGAAGGTTGGCGGCACCGTCATCATGGCCACGCACGATCTGGATTTTGCCGAGCAGGTTGCCGATGACGTTGCCATGATGTTTGACGGTGAGATTGCCTGCATGGAGTCCCCGGCCGACTTCTTTGCCGACAACGTGTTCTATAGGGCGTGATGGGATGGCGGATTTTCGCGCCTCGCGCCTACTCACAAAACTTGAGATTCCGCTGTTGTTGGCGGTGCCGGCGGTAATGGCCGCAGCATTGCTGGCAGGCATTGAGCAGGCAGCGCTTGCCATGCTGGTTGTGGTGGCGCTCGTGCTCGCGCTGTTCTTTGCGGGTTACGAGGCATCTCGTCCGGGTTTGCGCCAGATTATGCCCACGTTGGTGCTGGCGGCGCTGGCGGCGGCGGGGCGCATCCTGTTTGGGCCCATTCCCGACTTTAAACCGGTGAGTGCCATCGCCATTATCGCGGGGGCGACGTTGGGTCGACGCAACGGCTTCATGGTTGGTGCGCTGGCAGCGCTGACCAGCAATTTCTTTTTTGGACAGGGCATGTGGACGCCATGGCAGATGTATGCCTGGGGTCTGGTTGGCTATGTTGGCGGCGCGCTGGCGCATGCGGGCGCGTTCGACCGCGCGGATGGAACCGTGCGCATGCCGGCGCTGGTGGCGTACGGCTTTGCGTCGGGCCTGCTCTATGGCGTTGTGATCAACGCGTATGACATCATTGGTTTTGTGCAGCCGCTCACGTGGGCGGGAGCCGTGGCGCGTCTTGTCACGGCAGTGCCGTTCGATATCACACACGGCCTCGCGACCTGCGTGTTCTTGGCCGCCTTGTACAAGCCTTGGTGCCGTCGCATTAACCGTGTCGTCGTGAAATACGGGCTGTAGGGCATTTCGCGTTCCCTCACGAACTTGCGGTGGAATAGTTCTTGTTTTTGGCTATTTGCTGCCCAAACAGGAACTATTCCACCGCAACTTATAGGGGGAGAGGGGTCACATGATCTGTTTTCCTCTGTCCCCCAGGAATTACTTGGCGCTAGAGCTCTAGCGTGAGGGTAACGGGGCAGTGGTCGCTGCCAAAGATGTCGCCGCGGATGCCGGTGTCGCGTACGTTGTCGGCGATTGCGTCGCTTACCAGGAAGTAGTCGATGCGCCAGCCGGCGTTGTTCTTGCGGGCATTAAAGCGGTAGCTCCACCAGCTGTAAACGCCCTCGACGTCGGGGTTTGCCGCGCGCCAGGTATCGGTAAAGCCGGCGTTGAGCAGTTCGGTAAACTTGCCGCGCTCCTCGTCCGAAAAGCCTGCGTTGCCGCGGTTGGACTTGGGGTTCTTAAGGTCGATCTCCTCGTGCGCAACGTTAAAGTCGCCGCAGGTCACGACGGGTTTGCCGGTCTCGCGCTCGAGCGCGCTCAAAAAGTCGCGGTAGGCATCGTCCCAGGCCATGCGCACGTCGATGCGGGCGAGTTCGTTTTGCGCGTTGGGAGTGTAGACATCCACAAACCAGAACTTGTCGAACTCCAGCGCGCAGACGCGGCCCTCGGTTGCGGCTTGGGCGACGAGCTCGGCCGCCTCGCCCTCGCCGGCGTAGGGTAACAGCGCATCGGCGTGCAGCACGCGCAGCGGTTCCTGGCGGCTAAAGACCGCAGTGCCCGAGTAGCCTTTACGCTCGGCGTAGCTCCAGGTTTGGCGATAGCCGGGCAGGTCAATATCAACCTGGCCTTCTTGCAGCTTGGTCTCTTGCAGCGCCAGGATATCGACGTCGAGTTCTTGCGCGATCTGGATAAAGCTCGGGTCCTTTTTGAGCACGGCGCGCAGGCCGTTGACGTTCCACGAGGCGAAAGTGTAAGTCTGAGGCATGGTGTCCTTTCGACGGGGTTGGCAGGCTTAAGATTAACGCAACAAGAGCGGGGCGGAGTCCGCGAGTGATAGTGCGAACGCCGCCGTCCCGGAGACACGGACGGAGGACTCATATGACGCAGGCAATATCGGACCCCAGGCAGGCCTCCGCCGCGCTGGCGGATCTGTTTGACACCCACAAGCGCGTGGTCTTCTTTGGCGGCGCTGGTGTTTCCACGGCAAGTGGCATCCCCGATTTCCGCAGCGTGGACGGCCTGTATCACCAGCAGTTTGTCTATCCGCCCGAGACCATGCTGTCGCATAGCTTTTACGAGGCGCATCCTGCGGAGTTCTTCGACTTTTACCGCACCAAGATGATCGCGCTTAACGCTAAGCCCAACCGCTGCCACACCAAGCTGGCCGAGCTGGAGCGCGCCGGCAAGCTCGACGCCGTGGTGACGCAAAACATCGACGACCTGCATCAGATGGCCGGCTCACAGCGCGTGTTCGAGCTGCACGGATCGGTCCATCGCAACATTTGCCAGTCGTGCGGCGCGGTCTATAGCGCCGAGTGGATTTGCTCGCGCGAGCACGAGGACGCCGCGGGCGTGCCCGTGTGCCCCGCGTGCGGCGGGCGCATTAAGCCCGATGTGGTGCTCTACGAGGAGCCGCTCGATGAGCATGTGCTGACCGGCGCCGTTGCCGCCATCGCCGCGGCCGATGCCCTCATTGTGGGCGGGACCTCGCTCGTGGTGTATCCGGCGGCGGGCCTTACGCGTTACTTTGCCGGCGATACGCTGGCCATTTGCAATCTTGCTCCCACCGATCAGGATGCAAATGCCGACCTGCTGATTTCTTGCGACATCGCTGCCGCGTTTGCGTTCTAGTCCGTGTGCGCGGATACAATAGAAAGACTGAGTGCAAAGCGACCCCGCCGCCAGCTCCCCAAGCTCGGCGGCGTGGGCATTTTAGGAGGATGTTCATGGCGAACGACAGCAAGACATGGCGGTGCGGAAAGTATGAGCTCAGCTTTGACCGTCCGCGCATCATGGGCGTCCTCAACGTGACGCCCGATTCGTTTAGCGACGGCGGGGAGCACTTCGACCCGGATGCCGCCATCGAGTACGGCCTGGCGATGCTCGACGCCGGTGCCGACATCATCGACGTGGGCGGCGAGTCCACGCGCCCCGGCTTTACCCCGGTCAACCCCGACGAGGAGGCTCGCCGCGTGCTGCCCGTGGTGCGCGCGCTGGCCAAAGAGGGCGCCATCGTCTCGATCGACACGCGCCACGTGGCGGTTGCCAAGGCTGCCGTGCGTTGCGGCGCCTCGATTGTCAACGACGTGACGGGCTTCACCGACCCCAAGATGATCGAGTTTGTCGCGACGAGCACCTGCGGCGTCATCGTGATGCACGCCGGCGAGGTCGCGGCGCCCACACGCACGCATGCGACGGTGCAGCTCGATACCTCTGCTGCGGCGTTTGTTGCCGAGAAGGCGCGCGAGGCGGCCGCCGAGGCTGCGCGCGAGGCCGAGAAGCCGGCTCGCCGCCGTCGCGGCAAGCTGCTGGGCGAGTTCAAGGGCGACGACCGGATCATCGTCTGGACGTCGAAGAACCAGTACTATATCACGGGTTACGACCTCGGGCAGCATTTCCCCGACGAGACCGTGCGCGTGAGCCGCTATGAGCCCGACCGCGTTTACAGCGTCTGCTACTACGACCGTTCGCAGCAGTTCTATTACATGAAGCGCTTCACGGCCGAG
>URNI01000118.1 GCA_900549135.1 uncultured Collinsella sp. | reverse complement strand
GTGACTGCCGTGGTGACGCGTGCGGCTTGCGGTGTTGGTTGCCGGCGCGGCGCCGCGCTTGGAGCCGGCCTGCTTGGGCGGGATACCGCCGGCCTTCAGGATCTGTACTTCGTGGTCGGTGAGCTCGCGCCACGAGCCCTTGGCCACGTCCTTGAGCTCCAGGCCGGCAAAGTTGCAGCGATGCAGGCGGATCACCGGGTGGTGGATCTTGCTCAGCATACGCTTGACCTGGTTCTTGCGGCCCTCGCGGATGATGACCTCCACGGCGGTGGTACCGGGCTTGATACCTTGCGGAGCCACGGCCTCGGCCTCGCGCGCGGTAATGACACGGCAGATTGCCGGCTGGCACAGGCCGTCGTCGAGCTCGATGCCACGGCGGAGCTGGTCTAGATCGCGGTCGGTCAGTTGCCCGTCCACGAGTGCCTGGTAGGTCTTATAGACATGCTTGCTGGGGTGCAGCAGGTCCTGTGACAGGTCGCCGTCGGTGGTAAAGAGCAAAAGGCCTGTGGTGTCGCGGTCCAGGCGACCAACCGGGAATAGTCCCGGAAAGCGGTCGCGCGGGACCAGATCAGCCACGCAAGGGCGCTCCTGCGGATCGCTCATGGTGGTAAGGTAGCCGGTCGGCTTGTAGAGCATCAGGTACACGGCGCCCTGGTTGAGCTTGACGGGCATGCCGTCGACCTCGATATGGTCGCGGTCGACGTCGACCTTGGTGCCCAGTTCGGTCGCGATCTGGCCGTTGACTGTCACGCGGCCGGCAGTCATCAGGTCCTCCGAGCCGCGGCGGCTCGCCACGCCCGCGCGTGCCAGAAAGCGCTGCAGACGCATGGTGTGCGGGTAGACGGACTGGGCGTCGCCTGCGGGCGTTGCGCTGTCCGTGGCGCTTACGATGCGCGTCTCCCCTGCGTCGTTAATCCTCGTCATGCATATCCTCCGAGGTCTCGTCGATGGCCAGGGTCTCCAAGTCCTCGGCTGCCTCAACATCCTCAACATCGGTATCGAGCAGTTCGCGCTCTTCGTCCAGGTCCTCGGCCTGCTCCTCGAGTGTGGACTGAATGCTGCGGCCGCTCAGGCGCTCGCGGATAAACTGTCGCGACTGCTCGTCGGGGGCAAACTGCTCCAGATCGGGCAGATCGCGGGTGGAGCGCAGACCGAACTTTTCCAAGAAGGCGTTGGTCGTGCCGTAGATGATGGCCTGACCGCGCTGGGGGTCGCGGCCGAGCTCGCGCACCAGACCCTTGTCCACGAGCGAGGCGATGACGCCGTCGGAATTGACGCCACGGATGCCCTTGACTACCTCGCGCGTCACGGGTTGGTGGTATGCGATGACGGCAAGGGTCTCAAGCGCCGCCTGCGACAGCTTTTGCGTGTCCCAGCTCAGCACGTAGGCCTCGACCACGTCGTGGTATGCGGGGTGCGTAAACAGGCGCCAGCCGCCGGCGACCTCGCGCAGCTGAAAGCCGCGGTTGGCCTCCTCGTACTCAACCTTGAGCTCGGCGAGCAGCGACGCGCACTCACCGGGGGCGATATCCAGTGCGCCGGCCAGCGCGGGCGCACTCACCGGGTCGCTCGACACCAGCAGCAGCGCCTCGAGGGCGCCTTTGAGGCTGTTTGCCTCCAGCGTGGAAAGGGTTGACATGGTTGCGGCTCCTATTCGGTGAGCTCGGGGCCCTCGCCGGGCACGTATGCCTCGGCTCCCTCGACTCGGTTGATGCAGATGGTTCCAAAGATCTCGTCCTGGCTCAGCGTGAGCGAGCCGCGCTTGGCGAGCTCAAGCATGGCCAGGAAGGTGACGACGAGTTGCTCGGTGGTGGCATCACCGTCCAGCAGTTCGCGAAAGGTGCAAGATTGGTGCGCCATGGTAAAGCGGTCGACTGAGGCCACGGTCAGGTCGAGCGGCACGCGATGCGGCGCCACATGCTCGGCTTCCAGCAGGAAGGTCTGGCGCTTGCCGTCCAGGTCGGCACAGATGACGGCCAGGCCGCGCAGGGTAATGCCGGCCAGATAGTCTGGCATGAGGCCCAAGAACTCGGGATCGGGGCCGGCCACACGCGGGTGCATGCGGCTTTCGGCCTGCATGCGGGCACCGAGGGCCGCAGCCGCGCCTTTAAACTGCTTGTAGGCAATCAGGCGCTGGATCAGGACCTCGCGCAAGGCGTCGCCGTCGAGCGTGCTGAGCTCCTCGAGGTCATCTTCGAACTCGTCATCGTCGTCATCGACTTTGCGCGGGGCCTCCTGCGGTACCAGAGAGGCGGCCTTGATGTCCAAAAGGGTTGCCGCGACCAGCAAAAAGTCGCTCGCCACGTCTAGGTCCAGCGCCTCGATGCGCTCGGCCTCGGCCAGGTATTGCTCGGCCACCTCGCTGATCGAGATGGCGCCGATATCAACTTTTTGGCGGGTTACCAGCTGTAGCAGCAGGTCGAACGGTCCGATGTAGACCTGCGTCGACACGCGATACGACATCTTCGACCTCCTTTGACGGCGCCTTCGCGGCGCGGTTTGGGTGCATGTTGCGACCGTTTTGCACGGTCGACCTGTAAGTTTACCTTAGATGCCGGCGATTGCGAAGTTGAGCAGCCACTCGGCCAGCGGATACACGGTAACGTCGAAATACCGTCCGATCACGTCGATGCCGGTCCACATGGGCAGCAGGTACAGCACCAGGATGAGGATGGGCATAGCGTATTGCTGCAGACGGTAATAGTTGGCGAGCGCCTTGCCCTTGAGGAAGGGCACGATGATCGATGAGCCATCGAGCGGCGGAATCGGGATGAGGTTGAAGAACGCGAGCGACAGGTTGACCACGATAAACGTGGCGCCGAAGTTCATGATCTGTGACGCCAGGGCAAAGGACATGCTGGTGTAGAGTTTGCCGTACGTTGCGTGCATGAGGACCGCGGCAAGACACGCGAGCGCGATGTTCGATGCGGGGCCGGCAACGCTCACCAGGACCTCGTCGCGCTTGGGGTGCTTGAGGTTGTTGAGGTAGACGGGCACGGGCTTGGCGAAGGCGAACACCGGGCCGCCGGCGGCAAGCATAAGCAGCGGCAAGATGATGGTGCCAAACGGGTCGATGTGGTTGAGCGGGTTGAGCGAGACGCGTCCGCGCGAACGGGCCGTCTTGTCGCCGAGCACCCAGGCCGCGGCGGCGTGTGCGCTCTCGTGGATCACGATGCCGACGATGACGGCGACGGCGCTGGCAAGCAAGTTCATCAGGTAGCTGCTGGACATGGCGCTCCCCTAGCGGACGCGGCGCGAGGCACGCGTGAGCAGGTAGTCGATCACAAACAGGATGATGGCCACGATGGCGTAATCCAGGCGGAACACGCCACCAAAGGGCGATGTGATGACGCCGTAGCCGGCGATGGCGCTCGGCAGCGCGCGCGAAAGCTCAACGACAAAGCCCACGATCTGCATTTTGGCGGTGAGGCCGCTAAAGCACAGCAGCACGGTCATCGCGCTCATAAAGATGCCGCAGATGCGACAGGCGATGGCGATGATGCTCATCGCCACGGCAGTGGCCTTACGAGAGTTCACGCGCGGTCTCCTCTTCGATCTGGGTGGAAAGCTCCAGCCATTCGTCCTCGAGCTTGGGCAGCTCTTGCTTAAGGCCGTTATATTCCCCCAGCGCGGCGTTGAACTTGTCCTGATCGGCATAAAGCTCTTCACTTGCCATCAATTCCATAAGCTCGTCATAGCGGGCGCGCTTTTTGTCGAGCTCTGCCTCGATCTTCTTGAGCTGGTTGCGCACGCCCTTGAGCTTTTTGTTGAGCGCGGCACGGGCCTGGGCCTCGGCGCGCTTTTGCTCCTTGGTTTTTTTGCCCTCGGCAGGCTTGGGGGCCGCAGCGGGGCTGTTGGTCTGAGCGGCGTTGGCGGGCTTGGTGCTCTTGCCCGCCGCCGGCGCGCTCTCCCCTGCCGCCTCGGCGGCGGCGCGGGCTGCGAGATCCTCACGTTTGTAGAGGTAGTAGTCGTAGTCGCCATCGTAGACCGTGACCTTGCCGTCGCGGATGTCGATGATGCGGTTGGCCACGGCGCGTACCAGGTGCTCGTCGTGGCTAATCAGCACGATGGTGCCGGGGAAGTTTTGCAGGGCGTTCTCGAGCATGTCCACCGAGTCGATGTCCAAGTGGTTGGTGGGCTCGTCCAGGCACAGGAGCGCCTCGGGTGCCACGAGCATCTTTGCCAGGGCCAGACGAGCCTTTTCGCCGCCGGAGAGGACGCGGACCTGCTTTTCGATTGCGTCGTTGTCGCTAAACAGGAAGGCGCCCAGCAGGCTGCGCTGCTGCGGCACGGTCCACTTGGGCGTGACGGTGTCGATCTCTTGCAGGACGGTATTGGACTCGGTCATGCCCTCGAGTGCGTGCTGGGCGTAGTAGGCCACACCCACGTTGGTGCCCAGGTCCCGGGTGCCGGTGGTGGGCGGCTCCAGGCCGGCGAGGATCTTCATGAGGGTGGACTTGCCGGCGCCGTTAGGGCCGACGAGCGCCACGTGCTCGCCGCGGTAGAGCTTAAGGTCAATATCGCTGTAGATGTGCTTGTTGCCGTAGGACTTGGACACGCCCTCCAGGCCCACGACCATGTCGCCCGAGCGTGGCGGGTCAGGGAACTTGAAATCGATGTGCTTGTGGCCTTCGGGCAGAATGACGAGCTCCTTTTTGATTTGCTCGATCTTACGGATGCGCTCCTGGGCCTGGGCGGCCTTGGTGGGCTTGTAGCGGAACTTGTCGACGAAGACCTGCATGTGGGCGATGTCGCGCTCCTGGGCGGCGCGCTTGGCGCGCATCTGCTCCAGGTTGTCCTCGCGCTGCTTAAGGTAGCTGCTGTAGTTGCCGGTGTAGGTGGTCACGCGACGGTTTTCGAGAGCAGCGACGTGGTCGACGCAGGCGTCCATGAAGGCGCGGTCGTGGCTGACGATGAGGACGGCGCCGTCGTAGTTGGCGATAAAGCCGCGCAGCCACTGGACGCTCTCGAGGTCCAGGTGGTTGGTGGGCTCGTCTAGAAGCAGCAGGTCGGGGTGGCGCAGGAAGAGCTTGGCCAGCGCGATGCGCATTTGCCAGCCGCCCGAGAACTCGGAGCACGGGCGCTCAAAGTCGGTGACCTTAAAGCCCAGGCCGGACAGGATTTTGCGCGCGTTGCTCTCGAGCTCGTAGCCGCCCAGGTGCTCAAAGCGGTCCTGGACCTGGCCATACTCGTTAAGGAGTGCATCGACGTCCTTACCCTGCTCGGAGAGCTCGGCGATCTGGGCTTGCAGCTCGTTGGCGCGCTCGCCCATGCGGCGGATTTCCTTGGCGGCGGCCATGACCTCGGCGAGGATGGTGGTGTCCTTGTGCTCCAGGTTGGTTTCCTGCTCTAGGTAGCCCACCTGGCAGTCCTTGGCGTACTGGACCTGGCCGGCGTCGGGGCTGTCGATGCCCATGATGATCTTGAGCATGGTGGTTTTGCCGGCGCCGTTGGGGCCCACGAGCGCGAAGCGCTCGCCGGGGTTGATCTGGAAGGACGCGCCGCTAAAGAGGACGCGCGCGCCGAAGCTTTTTTCGATCTTGTCGACCAGGAGGATCATGGTGCCGCCTTTGACCTTGTGTGCCTATATGAAAAAAGGCCCCAACTTGCGTTGGAGCCTCATTCAATGCTCGGGTGGAGA
>URNI01000117.1 GCA_900549135.1 uncultured Collinsella sp. | reverse complement strand
ACCGAGACCATTCCGCGCGTCGACAAAATCACCGGCCCGGGCAACGCCTTTGTTGCCGCTGCCAAGCAGATTGTCTCGGGCGACGTGGGCATCGACATGGTCGCCGGCCCGTCCGAGGTCTGCGTGCTGGCTGATGCTACGGCCAAGCCCATGGTGGTCGCGGCAGACCTGATGGCTCAGGCCGAGCACGACCCGCTGGCAGCCTGCTATCTGGTGACCTGCGACGAGCAGTTTGCGCGCGAGGTCGAGGCGGGCATCGACATCCTGGTGGCGCAGTCCCCGCGTGCCGAGATCACACGTGCCTCGCTCGACAATGAGGGCACCATCGTGGTGGCCGCCGACATGGCTGCCGCCGTCGAGGCGGTGAACACCGTGGCGCCCGAGCACCTGGAGCTGCACTGCAAGGACGCGATGGGCCTGCTCGGCGGCATTCGCAACGCCGGCGCCATCTTTGTGGGCGCTTGGAGCTCCGAGCCGCTCGGCGATTACGTTGCCGGCCCCAATCACACGCTGCCGACCGGCGGCACGGCCATGTTCTCCAACCCGCTTTCGGTCGAAGAGTTCGTTAAGCGCTCGAGCATCATTTGCTATACACCCGAGGGCCTGCTCTCCGACGCTCCCGCCACACAGCGTCTGGCCGAGGCTGAGGGCCTGTGGGCGCACGCGCTATCCGCCGCTCTGCGTCGCCGTGTGCTGGAACAGGGCGAGGATGCCGTGAGTGCCGAGTCTCTGGCCGCGGCCGACCTGACCAAGGTCGCTTGGCCGGGTGACGCCGTGGCGACGGTTGCCGAGGGCGTTGACCTGGCGGCTGCGGGCGCGGATGGCGTTGGCGCGACCGGCGAGGAGGCCTAACATGGCCGAACTCACGCCGCGCATGAAGGAGCTCGTTCAGCCCTACTTGGCCGGTATTGAGCCCTACGATCCTAACTTTACGCCCACGCGCATCAATCTTTCGGCCAACGAGAACACCTATCCCGTGCCCACTGGCGTGCGCGAGGCGGTCGACGCGGCCTTGGCTGCCACGCCGCTCAACCGCTACCCCGATCCCATGTCCAACGTGCTGCGCGACGAGCTGGCTGCCTGGCATGGCGTGACGCGCGAGAACATCTGCGTGGGAAACGGCGGCGACGAGCTGCTCTATAACTACCTGCTGGCGTTTGGCGGCGCGGGACGGACTCTGCTCAACTGCCCGCCGTGCTTTAGCGAGTATGCGTTCTTTGCATCGCTGTGCCAGACCGAGGTGCGCGACGTATGGCGCGACCCGGCGACCTTTGAGCTCGACCAGGCAGCGGTGCTTGCAGCGGCTCCCGAGTGCAATCTGGCGATCGTGACCTCGCCCAACAATCCCACGGGTGACATGGCGCCGCTCGACTTTGTCGCGGCCCTGTGCGATGCGTGCCCCGGTATGGTCATGGTCGACGAGGCCTACGTTGAGTTTGCGGACGATTCGTTTGGCGCGGCTACCACGGCGCAGGGGCTTATCGCCGAGCATCCCAACTTGGTGATTCTGCATACGCTGTCCAAGGCGTTTGGCACCGCCGGCACGCGTCTGGGCTATGTGATCGCGGCGCCCGAGGTCATCGATGTGTTTGCGGCGATTCGGCAGATCTACTCGGTTAACGTGCTAAGCCAGGCCGCCGCGCTTGCCTGCGTACGTGCCCGCGATGCGTACGCACCCGTGGTGGCACAGGTTGCATCTGAGCGCGAGCGCGAGCTGTGCGCCCTACGCGCAATGGCTGCCGAGGGTCTGCCCGTGGAGGCGTGGCCGAGCGCGGCGAACTTTGTGCTCGTGCGCACGCCGCATGCCACGCGCGTGCGCGAGCGTCTGCGCGACGAGTATTCGATTTTGGTGCGCGACTTTAGCTACGCGCCGGGGCTCGCGGACTGCCTGCGCATTACCGTGGGCACCCCGCAGGAAAACGACGAGGTGCTGGCAGCGTTTGCCGCGCTGGTGAAGGAGGAGATGTAGATGGACCGCTATGCCGAGGTAACCCGCAAGACGGGCGAGACCGACATTGTCGTAAAGCTCGACCTGGACGGATCTGGCGTGTGCGATATCTCGACCGGCGTGCCGTTTTTCGACCACATGCTCAACGCTTTTGGCCGCCATGGTCTGTTCGATCTGACGGTGCACGCGGTGGGCGACGTCGAGGTCGATGCGCATCACACCGTCGAGGACACGGGTATTGTGCTGGGCGAGGCGTTTCGCCAGGCGCTGGGCGACAAGGTGGGCATTACGCGCTTTGCCGACGCGGCGATCGCCATGGACGAGACGCTTGTGATGGCTGCCGTTGATATTTCGGGCCGTGGGCAGGCCTACTGCGAGCTGCCCGTACCGACTGAGCGCGTGGGCAGCTTCGATACCGAGCTGGCCGTCGAGTTCTTCTACGCCTTTGCGCGCGACGCCAAGCTCACTCTGCACGTGCGCGAACTGGCGGGCGGCAACTCGCATCACATTATCGAGGCCGCCTTTAAGGCCGTGGGCCGCACGATGCGCCAAGCCTGTGAGCTGGACCCTCGCGTGCAGGGCATCCCCAGCACCAAGGGTTCACTGTAACCGCCACAAGGGTAAAAACCACCACGAAGGTGCCTGTCCCCTTTGTGGTGGTTTTGGATGATGGGAAAAGGGAGGGTCGCGTGGGCGAACCGAAGATTGTGGTGGTCGACTACCACAAGGGCAACTTGTCGAGCGTTGTGCGCGGGCTTGCGCGCGCCGGTGCCGCCGCCTGCACATCGGACGATCCGGAGCAGATCCGCAACGCCGACGGCCTGGTCATCCCGGGCGTGGGCGCGTTCTATGACGCGATTGTCTTTATGCGCCAAAGCGGCGAGGCGGCGGCCGTGCTCGACGCCGTTGCCGCCGGAACTCCGCTGCTCGGCATCTGCCTGGGCCTTCAGCTATTTTTTGAGCGCGGCAACGAGGGCGTGCCGGCGGACGAAGGCGCGGACGCGGACGACGATGCCTCCGAGCAGGCTGGTGGTCCCTGGGTCGATGGCCTGGGTATTATGCGCGGCTCGTGCACACGCTTGGAGTCGAGCCGCCTGAAGGTGCCGCACGTGGGCTGGGACCAGGTGCACATGACGCCCGCCGGCGCGGCCGATCCGCTGCTTGCTGGTTTTGCCGAGGGTGCCAACATGTACTTTACCCACAGCTACGCGGTGGCCGACGACGCCGATGCCGCCGATGTGCTGGCGTGCACGCACTATACGCGGAGCTTCCCGTGCATCGTGTGCCATGGCAACGTGTGGGGCTGCCAGTTCCATCCCGAGAAATCCTCCGCGCTGGGTCAGCGCATCCTTAAGAACTTCGTCAACATCGTCGAGGAGGCTGGCCGATGATCCTGTTTCCCGCAATCGATCTGATCGGCGGCAAGGTCGTGCGCCTGGAGCGTGGCGACCGCAGCCGCTGCAAGGTATATTCCGACGACCCCGTGGCCGTTGCTCGCTCGTTTGCCGAGCAGGGCGCAAGCTGGGTGCACGTCGTCGACCTGTCCGCTGCCTTTGGCGAGGACGAGGACACATGCGCTGCCAACTCGGCGGCGATTAAGGCCATCTGCGGCGTCAACGGTCTGTCCGTGGACGTGGGCGGCGGCGTCCGCTCGCTCGCGCGCATCGACGAGTTGGCCGCCTACGGTGCGCGCCGCATTGCGCTGGGCACCGTGCTGGTGACCGAGCCGGGTTTTGCCGAGGTGGCAGCCAAGGGTTTTGGCGAGCTGTTGGTGGCCGACATTGCCGCATACGACGGCCAGGTCAAGGTGAACGGCTGGCGTGATGGCGCGGGCGTGGCACTCGACGATGCCGTGGCACAGCTCACCGAGCTGGGTTTTAAGCACCTGGTCTACACCGACATCGCGCGTGACGGCATGCAGACGGGCATCGATGTGGCGGCGTATCGCCATGTGGCCGAGGTCGCGGGCTTTCCCGTCGTGGCATCGGGTGGCATCTCGACGCTCGACGACATCCGTGCGCTGGCCGCAGTGGGTGAGGGCGCGATTGAAGGTGCTATTACCGGTCGCGCGCTCTACGAGGGCAACTTTACGCTGGTACAGGCGCTGGCCGCCGCCCGAGGGGAGGAGTAGTCCATGCTTACCAAACGTGTGATTCCCTGCCTGGACGTCAAGGACGGCCGTGTGGTCAAGGGCGTCAACTTTGTGAGCTTGCGCGATGCGGGCGATCCGGTGGAGCTGGCGCGCGCCTACGACCGCGAAGGTGCGGACGAGGTCGTATTTTTGGACATTACCGCGACGAGTGACAACCGTGTGACGACCATCGAGATGGCGGCGCACGCGGCCGAGGAGCTGGCCATTCCCTACACCGTGGGCGGCGGCTTTCGCGACCTGGCGGGCATGCGGACCATGGTGGCTGCCGGTGCCGACAAGGTATCGCTCAACTCTGCCGCCGTGCGCGACCCGTCGCTGATCAGCCAAGCTGCCGCGGCGTTTGGCAGCCAGGCCGTGGTCGTGGCGATCGATGCCAAGCGCGTGGGGCTGCCCGGGGAGCCGGGCGCCGATAAGTGGGAGGTCTTTACCGCAGGAGGCCGCAACGCCACGGGTATCGACGCGGTGGCGTGGGCCGAGGAAGTGGCTCGTCGCGGCGCCGGCGAGATCCTGCTCACCAGCATGGATCGCGACGGCACCAAGGCCGGCTTTGACCTGGCACTCACCCGTGCCGTGGCGCGCGCGGTGCCAATCCCCGTCATCGCGAGTGGTGGCGTGGGCACGCTCGAGCATTTTGCCGAGGGTGTGATCGAGGGCGAAGCCGATGCCGTGCTGGCGGCCAGCGTCTTTCACTTTGGGACGTTCAGCATTCGCGAAGTCAAAGAGTATATGGCCTCTCAAGGTATTCCTGTGAGGCTGGACTTCTAATGCTGCGGCTTGCCCAGGCACCCGACCTTCCGGCTCCAACCCTCCTCGCGTACTTAAGTACGCGTCGTCGGGCTTGTCGCTCGGAATCTCGGGCACCTGGACAACCCTCGCCGACCTGCGAAGTTTGAATTTGGGGAGAGAAATGGAAGAGATAACCGATCCTTCAAAGCTTACATACGACGCCAAGGGGCTGATTCCTTGTGTTGTTCAGCAGTATGACACCGGCGAGGTGCTTATGGTTGCTTGGATGAACGAGGAGTCGGTGGGGCTGACGCTCAAGACCGGTACCACGTGGTTTTGGAGCCGCAGCCGCCAGGAGCTCTGGAACAAGGGCGCGACGAGCGGCAACATGCAGGAGGTCAAGGAGCTCTGGGCCGACTGCGATAGCGATACGCTGCTGGTCAAGGTCGACTCGCCGGGTCCGGCCTGCCATACCGGCAACCGTACCTGCTTCTTTAAAAAACTCGCGTAGGGCGGGCGCTCGATTAGACGCTCGGCCACCAGAAAGGATTGAACCATGGGTGTGCGCACCGCAAACGTTCAGGATGGAAATATCGGTGAGACGCTGACAGGTCTGGCCGAGGTGATTCACGGTCGTCGCGATGCGTCGCCACAGGAGAGCTACACCGCTCGTCTGTTGACCGACGTCGAGGACGAGCTGCTCAAGAAGCTTGCCGAGGAGGCGAGCGAGGTCATCATGGCCTGCAAGGATAACGACCACGATCACATTCGCTATGAGGCCGGCGACCTGGTCTACCACTTGCTCGTGACGCTTGAGCGCTACGGCATCACCCTCGACGAGTTGGCCGGCGAACTCAACGCCCGCCGCCACTAGTC
>URNI01000116.1 GCA_900549135.1 uncultured Collinsella sp. | reverse complement strand
AAGACCACGACAAAGGCCGCAGCTACCAAGGCAGAGGCTAAGCCTGCTGCTGCCAAAGTGGAGCCCAAGCCCGAGGTAAAGGCCAAGCCGGCTCCGAAGGCCGCCGAGGTAAAGGCTGCCCCGAAGGACGAGGCCAAGCCCGAGCCCGCCAAGGAGACTCCGGTCTCCCCCGCCGCTCCGGCAGAGAAAAAGGCCCCATCCAAGAAGACGTCCGTCCGCAAGGCCACGGCCACCCGCAAGCGCCGCTAGCCCACAGACGATCCAAAACCTAATCAAACCCTATGTAAGGGGCGCTCCAACCGGGCGCCCCTTCTCTGTAGGTAGTTGGTAAAACGATTTTCTAGGACAACCGTTCGCCGATGGTAAACGGATGTTGTTTATACAGCCTGTGTACAACAGATATACTTACTTCCTGTGCGTAAAGCCCATGGCCCGCAGGCCGTGATTCTATTGAACTGGACCGTATTATGAGATTGATTCACAACAGTCGTCTGCCGCAGTTTCGCATTCCGTTTGGCGCTGTGACCACTGGAACTTCCGTTTCGCTCTCGGTGATTTTGGAGGATGCCGACCCCAACCAGGCAACGCTTACCCTGCGTACCTGGGTCGATGAAATCGGTGAGTCTCGGTATCCCATGACGCACGAGGGCGACGGCATATTTACTGCAGAGCTTGAGTGCACCGAGCCCTGTCTTATCTGGTACAGCTTTATCTGCAACATCGAGGGCCAGCCCGAGGTCCGCTTGGGTGCACCGCAAGGTCGCACCGGTGGCGAGGGCGTAACTTACAACTACGCCGAGGTGCCGTCGTTCCAGATTACCGTCTACAAGCACCGCGAGAACCGTCCCACCTGGTACGAGCGCGGTATGGTCTACCAGATCTTCCCCGATCGCTACGCCCGCGACGAAAACTGGCGCGAGCGCACGCTGGCCGAGGTCGAAAAACCGCGTAAGGGCATTCAGCGCCGCATGGTCGAGGACTGGAACGAGCCGCCTGTGTACGAGCGCGCCGAGGACGGCTCCATCAAGACTTGGGACTTCTACGGCGGCTCGCTCAAGGGCATCCAGGAAGACCTGCCTCGCATCGCCGAGCTGGGCTTTACAGCCATCTACCTCAACCCCATTTTCGAAGCCGCAAGCAATCACCGCTACGACACCGCCGATTACACCAAGATCGATCCGATTCTGGGCACAGAGCAGGACTTTACTGAGCTGTGCGAGGCGGCCGAAAAGCTCGGCATTTCCATCATTCTGGACGGCGTGTTCAACCACACGGGCGACGATTCGATCTACTTCAACCGCTACGGCAACTACCCCGGCGTGGGCGCGTGGCAGAGCGAGGATTCGCCGTGGCGCGATGCGTTTTATTTCCACGAGGACGGCTCGTACGACTGCTGGTGGGGCGTGGGCAATATGCCCGCCATCAATGAGAGCTCCGATCTGGTGCGCGAGCGGCTCCTGGGCAAGGACGGCGTGATCCGCAAATGGCTGCGCGCCGGAGCCCACGGCTGGCGCCTGGACGTGGCCGACGAGCTTTCCGATGACTTCCTGGCCGAGATCAAAAAGGCCGTGCTCGCCGAGAAGCCTGACGCACTGCTGCTCGGCGAAGTCTGGGAAGACGCCTCCAACAAGATCAGCTACGGCCATCTGCGTCGCTATCTGCAAGGCTTCGAGCTCGACTCGGCCATGGATTACCCCTTCCGCGACATGGTCATCGGCTTTTTGATGGGCTACAAAAACGCTTACCAAGCAGCCGAGGATATCGAGACCCTCCGCGAGAACTATCCGCGTGAGGCCCTGTCTTGCGCACTTAATCTGCTTTCGAGCCACGACCGTCCGCGCATCATCTCGGTGCTCGGCGGCGGCCCCGACGAGTCGCAGCTGCCCGAGTGCGAGCGCAGCAAATGGCGTCTGGATGAGAACGCGATGGGCCTGGCCAAGAGTCGTTTTTGGCTCGCGACGCTCATGCAGATGACGTTCCCGGGCGTTCCCTCAATCTATTACGGTGACGAGTACGGTTTGGAGGGTCTCACCGATCCGGGCAATCGTCGCACCATGCCGACCAAGGAAAACCTGCACGACTTCGATACGTTTGCGATCGTCAAGAACGCATCTGCTGTGCGCCGCGCGCTGCCGTTTATGATCGACGGGGAAATCAAGGCCTTCGCACTCAATGACGAAGTACTCGCTTATACGCGCACCGGTAAAGACGGCGAGTCCGCGACCGTCATCATCAACCGCAGCCTGCGCAATTCACACCGCGTGACGATTCCGGCTCTCGACGAATGTGCGAGTGACGTGATCAGCGGTCACGAGTGCGAGATTCACAACGGCACGGTCACGCTCGATCTGTATCCGCTGGGGTCGGCGATCATCTATCACCACGCCGAGCAGCGCCTGCAGGAGCCGCTCGATCACGGTGCGGGTGTTGTATGCCATATCACATCGGTGCCGACCGACGACGTCAAGCCCGGTACGATCGGCGCGCCCACGTGTCGTTTTATCGACCATCTGGCCGCCATGGGCATGCGCTACTGGCAGGTTCTCCCCGTCAACCCCACGGACTTCTTCCGCTCCCCTTACGCTGGTCCTTCGGCCTTTGCAGGCAATATCGACCTGCTGCCCGAAAGCCACGAGGAGCTGGCAGCCGACTTTGAGACCTGGAAGGCCCGCGGAGGCGAGGATGCCGATCCGCTGTACACCGCGTTTAAACATCGCAATGCCGATTGGCTCGAGAAATACTGCGTCTACATGGCCGTTAAGAAGTACTTTGAGGGCGAGTCGCGCCATGATTGGCCGGCAGATGTCGCGCGCTACAACGAGCATCTGATCGACGACAAACGCTTCCACGACGAGGCCGAGCTTCAGGCGTACATGCAGTACCGCTTTGACCTGGCTTGGTGTGAGCTCATGAACTATGCGCACAAGAAAGGAATCGAGGTTATCGGCGATATTCCCATGTACGTGTCCGACGATTCGGCCGACGCGTGGAGCGAGCCCGAGAACTTCTGGCTGTCCGATACCGGCAAGGCGATTGAGATTTCCGGTGCGCCGCCCGACAACTTTGCTCCCGAGGGCCAGTTGTGGGGCAACCCGACGTTCCGCTGGGACCACATGAAGCAGAACGGCTATAGCTGGTGGATGGATCGCCTGCGTCGTGCGTTTTCGCTCTATGATCGCGTACGCCTGGATCACTTCCTGGGCTTCCACAGCTACTTCAGTATCCCCGCAGGCAAGGCTTGCGCCGAAGGTCGTTGGCTGGCGGGACCGGGCAAGGACCTATTTCAGACCGCCTATGACGAGCTGGGTCCGCTCAACTTTATCGCCGAGGACCTGGGCTATTTGACGCCCGGTGTTCGAGCCATGGCTTCGACCTGCGGCTTCCCCGGCATGGACGTGCTGGAGTTTAGCGACTACGACGTTCGCTGCGGTGTGCATCCCACGCCTGGCAAGATTCTCTACACCTCGACGCACGATACGTCGACGCTGGCCGGCTGGTGTACGCGTTCCTTTGCGGGCGGCGATGAACCGAGCGGTGTTGAGGTGGCGGCCAAGCTGATGAGCGACGCGCTGGCAAGCGACGCTCCCCTGGTGATGATGCCGCTGCAGGATGTCCTGGGGCTTGGCGACGACGCGCGCATGAACGTTCCGGGCGTTGCCACGGGCAACTGGACCTGGCAGGCTGACGAGGCGGACATTGCAGCCGCCGAAAATAAAACCGCACAGCTCCTGCGCAACAACCATAGATTCTGGGGCGAAGCGTGATAAAACCCCCGATATAGGGTACAGTTACAGACGTTTGAATTTTTGCGGGCAGAGTAATCTGCCCGCTTTGTGCTGAAAAGGAAGTATTATGGCGCGCTACGATTACAAGTGCTCGAGCTGCGGCAACGTGTTTGAGGTTGAGCATCCCATGTCCGAGACTCCCGAGGTCGTGTGCCCGAGCTGCGGTGCCCCGGCGGCCAAGACGTTCTCGGCCAGCGGCATTAAATTTGAGGGCAGCGGTTTCTACAACACGGACCAGCGAAGCGGCGGCGCCAGCACCAGCGCCACCAGCGGCTGCTGCGCCAACTGCCCGCATAACCACTAGAAACCAAGCAGCCCCGCGATCAACGCCGATCGCGGGGCTATTTCTTTAGCTACCCAGGTTTCCTTATGAGTTGCGGTGAAATAAGGACTGTTTGGCGGGCAGAAGCGGCTTTTCAATCCCTATTTCACCGCAACTTAGTAGTTACTTGCGGACCAGTCTGGCGCAGAAGTGGCCGTCGTAGGAGTCGGCGTTTACCGGCACGCTTTGGAAGAGGCCTCGATCGTTCTGGCGTACAGAGACGAGCTTCTTAGCCTGTTCGAACTCGGGAAGTTGCAGGATCTGCGCCTCGGAGAGCGGTGCGACGCTAAAGCCGGCACCCTCGGGAGAGTTCAGGAAAGCATCCACCACCTGCGTGTTCTCCTCATCGAAGACCGAGCACGTCGCATAGATCAGCTCGCCGCCGGCTGCTACGCGCGCAGCAGCCTCTTTGAGTATCGTCAACTGCAGTTTGGGCAGATCAACCGTCACGTCCCTTTCGGTCAGGCGCCACGGGATCTCGGGATGACGACGCATGGTTCCGGTGCCTGAGCACGGCGCATCGATAAAGACCGTGTCGAACTTAACCGGCTCGCCAAGCATGGCATCAAACGATGTGAGCACCTCATCAAGCTCGCAGGCATCACCCGAAACCGTACGAACGCCCCGAATACCCGCCTTATGCAGGCGAGCGAGATTCAGATCGCACTTGCGATCATGCAGATCGAGCGCCGTATGCTGACGCTCATAGCCCGCACGCTTGGCCTGGCACATCATCACATAGGTCTTGGTGCCACGACCGGCACCAATCTCAAGGCAGCTACCAGGGCGCGTGGCAGCTGTGGCGATAAGCTGTGCGTTAAGATCCGAGGCCACGGCAGCAGCGCGTTCAAATACGCCAGACGCAACCGTAACCTGAGCATCGACAGGCGCATGACAACCCGGGAACACTGGTGCCACAAGCTGGGAGATAAACGGATCGGGCTTGTTCGCAAAGGCGTTCTCATGCAGGGCCAGAGGCGCGGGGGCCAGATTGCCAGCAAAGTTGAGCGCACCCTCTGGCGTATCGAACGAGGCCATAATACGAGCGCAAAGCCAACGCGGCAGACCCATCAGGCGCGACAGACGAACCAAGCGTCGCTCAGACTCATCTACATCGGACGCAGTGGCAAAGTCCTCAACGTTGTCCGCGACCTTATGGAGCACGGCATTGGCCAAACCGGCGGCAGACTTAGCTCCGCTGCGCACCAGCTCAACGCCCTGACTCACCGCAACGCGGCCAGGCGTATGCAGATAGAGCATCTCGAAGGTCGAGATACGAAGCGCCATGCGAACACGCGGCGCAACCTTTTTTGGCTTATCGAGAAACTGATCGAGCAACTCGTCCAAAATACCCTGCGTGGCGGCAACACCCAGCGCCAAGCGGGCGGCAAAAGCGGAATCGCGCTGGTCAATAGCCTTGGCCGATGCGCGAGAGGACAGCACGTCACGCGCATACATGCCGCGGCGATCGGCCTCCATCAGCACATCGAGCGCAAGCTTGCGCGCGGGAGACAACTTGCTCATGACAAAACACCCCACGAAAGATCGGCGCCCTGCAGGCCAGCAGCCCAGGCGGAAGCGACCATAGCACGCTTGCCATCTGGCTTAACCTCGAGCAACTCAACCGAGCCATCGGAAAGGCCAAGGTAAACACGCTTGGCCTTAAGGAGAACCTGACCCTCGCCAAGCGACACATCAGCCGGCGCAGCATCGAGCACGCGCACGGTCTTGCCGG
>URNI01000115.1 GCA_900549135.1 uncultured Collinsella sp. | reverse complement strand
GACTCGCGAGCTTTCCGATCAGACGCGCGCCATGGTGCGTCCCGTCTCGGGCGTGAGCGGCCAGAATACCGCCCGTAGCTCGGTTTCGGGCTCCACCGGCTCGTACGAGGTCGAAGAGCCCAAATCCAACAAGAACAAGATCATCGCCGCCGTGGTGGCAGCCGTTGCCGTCATCGGCATCGTGGTGGCCTTTGCCACAGGACTCTTTGGCGGCGAGCAGGTCACCGTGCCCGATGTGCTGGGCAAGGACCAGCAGACTGCCGTCGAGCTGATCAAGGAAGCCGGCCTCGAGGTCGGCACCATCGACCAAAGCTACAACGACGATGTCGACGAGGGCAAGGTCGCCGAGCAGACGCCCAACGGCAACACCAAGAAGGCCAAGGGCACCAAGGTGAACCTGGTAATCTCCAAGGGTCCCAAGCCCTCCGAGAAGGTTGAGGTTCCCCAGCTTGTCGGCCTGACCAAGGACCAGGCCGAGGCCGCGCTGGCAAGCGTTGGCCTGAAGGGCAACGCCTCCGAGGAGGCCAACGAGGCCGATGAGGGCCAGGTCTTTGAGCAGGGCACCGGAGCCGGTAAGGAAGTCGCGAAGGGCACGACCATCTCGTACAAGGTCTCGAGCGGCCCGGATACCACGTCCGTCCCCGACCTGACCGACATGACCGAGGCCCAGGCGCGCAACGCCCTCGATATGGCAGGCTTTGGCGTCGACGTGAGCTACCAGGAGAACGACTCGGTTACCGAGGGCACCGTGATCAGCTGGAACCCCAGCGGCAAGCAGAAGCCCGGCGCCACGATTACCGTCGTCATTGCCAAGAAGTCCGGCAAGGCCACTGTCCCGGGCAACCTGTACGGTAAGAGCATTTCCGCCGCTGTTACCGCGCTCAACAACGCCGGTTTCTATAACATTGGCTTCTGTGACCAGAACGGCAATCCCGTGAGCGGTAACGAGGATGCCACCGTTACGGGCGTCTCCCCCACCGGCAAGCAGTCCACCGACAGCACGATCACGCTAACGGTCGCACTTTCTGGCTCGGGTTCGGGCTCTGGCTCGGGCACGGGTGACGATTCCGGTACGACCAACTAGTCGCCACCCCACCGCCCATCACGGCTCTCGCCGCAAACATATTCGCTCACAGGCGCCCGCTTGCTTCCCCAGCAAGCGGGCGCTTTCTTTATCTGAAGCAGCGAATACTCCGGCATGCCTTAAACCAGAAGAGCCCGGCACCGTAGCGGTACCAGGCTCGATATTTCTCTGGTGCCCCCGGGCGGATTCGAACCGTCGACACCCGCTTTAGGAGAGCGGTGCTCTATCCCCTGAGCTACGGAGGCATGTTGTACTAGTGTAGCAGATTTACTGCATCGCAATACGTCGCATGACTAGACTTCGAAGTTGCGGTGGAATAGTTCCTGTTTGAAGCATCTAAAGCCGTATTTAGGAACTATTTCACCGCAACTTATGAGGAGCTAGTTACCTTTGTGGAAGAGGTTTTTGATAACGGAGGGGATGCTCTTGGCGCCCTTGGCCGTCACATCGATAAAGTCGGGCGAACGCACGAGCTTATCCTCGTCGACGTACTTGCGGACCGCGCGAAGCGTCTCTTTGTCGTCGCGCGTCGAAAACGTAAAGTGACCGTTGTCCTTGGTGAAGATGGCAAAACGCGTAATCTTCTTGGTGCCGCGCAAAACCTCGGCGGCAATATAGTCGACCTCGTCCCACGGGATTTGAATATAATCCTCGGGATTGCGCTCGTTATAGTACTCAAACGCCTTATTGCCCACCATCACGTTACCGTGGCTGGTAAGCCCCATCAGGCAGGTTGCCGGCGTTGCCAGATCGACCGTGCTGTTCTGAGATTGCGCCATGCGCGCCTCGCCCTCCAAATAAAACAATCGGACCGCATCCAGTGTACCCACCGGGTGCGGTCCGTTTCAATGGCTCAAAAGCCCTTACCTAGCAACTCTCGGTCTTAAGCCGAAGCGTGCTTACATGAAGCCGCAGAAGCGACCGATGATGCCGACGGCGAAGAGAGCCAGGATGATGACGATCGGGCTGACCTTCTTCTTGAGGAGCTTGCAGACCAGCAGGGTCAGGCACACGGCGGCAAGGCCGGGGATGAGCTGATCGAGGTTGGCCTGAAGCGTGGTGACCTTCATCTGATCAAGGGCGGTAGCACCGACGGAGTTGTACATCGTCAGCGCTTCCTTGATACCCTCGGAACCGGAGGGCAGGCTAGCCCAGTCGATAAAGGCGCCAGCAGACTGCTTGACCGTGGAGACGATCGGGGTGAAGGAAATGGACACCCAGCGCTCGACCAGGGCGCCGATGATGAACATACCCAGGATGGAAGCGCCCTCGGTGACCTTGCCCATCAGACCACCGGAGAGGTCCTTGGCGATGGAGGAGCCGACCTTGTAGCCAAACTCCTGCGTGTACCACAGGAAAGCGTAACGGATGATGTTCCACGCGAAGAAGAACAGCAGCGGACCGACGATGCTGCCGGACATGGCCAGGGAAGCGCCCAGAGCGCCCAGAATCGGGCGAAGGGTGAACCAGAAGACGGGGTCACCGACGCCGGCGAGCGGGCCCATCATACCGACCTTGACGCCCTGGATGGCGACATCATCGATCGGAGCACCGTTGGCGCGCTCCTCCTCGAGGGCGAGGGTAACGCCAATGACGGGGGCGGAAACATAGGGGTGGGTGTTATAGAACTCCAGGTGGCGCTTAAGAGCGGCAATCTGGTCATCCTTGCTGGTGTAGAGCTTCTTGATCGCAGGGATCATTGCGAAGCACCAGCCGCCGTTCTGCATACGCTCGTAGTTCCACGAGCCCTGAAGGAACTGATGACGGAAGCAAACCTTCTTGCGGTCAGCCTTGGTGAGCTGAATCTTGTTCTCTGCCATATGTATCACTCCCCTCCTACTCGTAATCGTTCAGAATGTCGCCGAGCGGGTCGCCGGAGCCACCGCCCATGCCGCCACCCTGCTTGGCCAGATCCTTAAGGCCAAGGTAGATGAGGGCAAGGGAGATGCCGATGAGACCAAGGGCGATCAGCGTGAGCTGAGGGATGGCAGCAAGGACAAAGCCGAGGACGAAGAACGGCCAGGTCTCCTTGGTGGCCATCATGTTGATGACCATGGCGTAACCGACGGAAGCGACCATGCCGCCGCCGACAGCCATGCCGCCGGACAGCCAGTCGGGCATAGCGTTAAGCGCGTTGGTAACGGCCTCGGCCGGGATGACGCACAGAAGCACTGCCGGGATGGCGATACGAAGGCCCTGCATGAGGATGGCAGCATACTGCCAGCGCTCGATGCCGGAGAAGTCGCCCTTCTCGGCGCAACCGTCCATGGCGTGAGCGATAGCGGTAGCAATGGTACGGCAGATCATGGTCAGGAACAGACCAGCGACCGACAGCGGGACGGCGACGGCGATAGCGGTGGTAACGGCCTTGGCCGAATCGGTGGCGCCACCGTTGAGGGCGAGCACCATGATGATCGAAGAAGCGACCGAGGCCAGAGCGGCGTCAGGCGCGACAGCGGCGCCGACGTTAGCCCAGCCAAGGGCCATCATCTGGAGCGAACCGCCCAGGAGGATACCCTCCTGAAGGTGACCGGTTACGAGACCGATAAGCGTGCATGCCACGAGCGGCTGATGGAACTGGAACTCATCCAGAATGCCTTCCATACCGGCAAGCAACGCGACAATCGCAACAAGCAGAATAGTGATTGCAGACATGTATCGGACCCTCCTTTACTATGCTTGAGCGGCCAGTTCGGCCTTAGCTTTCTTCAACATGGCGTCGAGATCCTCGGAGGAATCCGAAGGAACCTTGCGGACCTCGAACTTGACGCCCTTGGCCTTGAGGGCCTCGAGAGTCTTGACGTCGTCATCGCCCATAGCGACGGCGTTGGTGACGACGACCTTGCCCTTGGAGTGAGCCATGGAACCGATGTTGACTTCCTTGATGTCGACACCGGCCTCGATGGCCTTGAGCAGATCCTGCGGGTTCTCAAAGAGCAGCATGGCCTTGGTGTCACCAAAGCGCGTGTCCTTGACGACCTCGGCCATCTTCTTGATGGGCACGACGTTGGCATGGACTCCCGGAGGGGCAGCCTGCTCGATCATGGTCTTGCGGAGCTCGTCGTGAGCAACGCCGTCGGAAACCACGATGATGCGGTTGGGGTTGATCTGCTTGGTCCACGTGGTGGCCACCTGACCATGAAGCAGACGGGTGTCGATACGGACGTGGGCGATCTTGATGTGCCCGTCGCCGATGACCGTTCCCGGAGGGATGGCGCCTGCAGGAGCAGCGGCGGCCGCAGCCGGCTTCTTCTCCTCGGGCTCCAGAGACTCGGGCTTGACACGCACGCCAGCCTTAGCCTCAGTCACGAGATGTTTTGCGATCGCATGTGCAGTGTTCTTTGCGTCAAAGCGCTGCGAATATGCCTCGATGAGCATAGGCAGGTTGACACCGGTGACGATAGCCCAGGAATCGTGGCCCTCGATGAGCCCGCTAATCTGGTTGAACGGCGTGCCGCCCCACAGATCAACGAGGAAGAGCACCTGCTCCTGGTCTTCGAAGGAAGCGATTGCTTCCTCGACCTTGGCACGGAAGTCGTCGGGCCCCATGCTCGGCTCGAGCGAGACCACGGCAACAGACGGCTGATCGCCAAAGACCATCGAGCCCGTCTGCTTGATTCCAGCTGCCAAGTCCCCGTGGCTAGCAAGAACAATACTTACCATCACATAACCTCCTTTTTGTCTACGTATTTCCTACACGACATAAAAGGAGTATAGCTGTTTGGTTTGTGGAATTATAGCTAAATCCGCAAAAGGTTGGATTATTTGTTTAAACGTCTAGGTTTGTTACAAGTTGATTACGTTACTGCTTTTTGACTCATTACACGACAAGGCGTCGCTCATCAAGCCATGCATTTTACAGATACAAGCAGGCTGTTCATTAATATCGATTTTAGGCAAGCGCGAATGCGCTTGTACTGCCGCTATTTTGTTTAAACAGACATGGCTTGACTATTTTCGTGACTTATGATTTATGAAACCACTCAAAATAGTTGCGGTGGAATAGTTCTTGTTTAAGAGCCAGAAGGCTGGATTTAGGAACTATTTCACCGCAACTTATAGGGGATCCTAGACGATGTGGAGTGGGTTGGCGGCGTCGACGGCATCGGGGGCGTCGGAGAGGCCGTCAGGAGCAGCGTCTGCCGGATCCTCGTCGGGGGTCTCGATCCGCTTGATCATGACCTCCTGGCCCTGCAGCAGGTATGTCTCGCCGCTACCGCAATGGGGACAGGTCTTGCCGTGCTCGACCGTCGCGTAGTCGCAGCCACACGCCTCGCAATGTGTCACGGCCTCGACGGACTCCACGATAAGCTCCGCGCCCTGCGCGATAGGCTTTTTATCTGCTGCCCAGCGCCAAGCGTCGAGCAGCAAGTCGGGAACGACGCCCGAGACCTCGCCCAGCAGCAACGTCACGCTCGAAACGCGACGCACGCCATGAGCGCGCGCCACATTCTCGACATCGCGAATGATGTGATAGACGATTCCGAGCTCGTGCACTTTTTCCTCCGCCGTTCCCGTTATGACTACTTACTACTTGCGACCGAACTTAATCTTGATGGCGCGCTTTAAAGCATACTTGCCGAGGCTCGGGAGCTTTTGCTCGTATTTGACCATCGTTGAGCACTCGGGACGGTCGCGATCCAGATGGATGGCGTCGAACGCGCACTTGGTGGTGCACAGGCCGCAGCCGATGCACTTGTTAGGGTCGACGATCGAGGCGCCGCAGCCCAGGCAGCGGGCGGTCTCGGCGCGCACCTGCTCCTCGGTAAAGGTCT
>URNI01000114.1 GCA_900549135.1 uncultured Collinsella sp. | reverse complement strand
GCACGAAGCCCGCCTCTTTGAGGCAGGCGTCGATATCATCAGAGACATGGTACCCCACGGGCGACTTCACAAGCAGATGGAAGCGGTAGCGGTCCTTGGCTCTCTCGATTACACACGAAGCCGGGCCCAGCACCTGCGGCACGGCACTCCCCGCCCGCAAAAAGTCGGGCGCGGCAGCATGCCAACGGCGCTTGAGGAGCTTTGCAATGCGCCCGATGTAGTCCTGCGCTTCGTCTCGGTTCGCCGACCACACCAAGATGTTGACCAGGCGAACAAACGGCGGGTACAGGGCGTCGCGGCGCTGGTCCAGGTCGTAGTCGGTAAAGATCGAACGGTCATGCTCAGCGACGGCGCGAATGACCGGGTCCTCGGGCAGGTAGGTCTGGACGATGACCTCGCCGGGGCGATCACCACGACCGGCACGGCCGGCGACTTGCTCCAGCAGATCGTAGGCGCGCTCCCCTGCGCGGAAGTCCGGCAGCTTGAGGGCGAAGTCGGCATTGACCACGCCCACGAGCGTGACCTCGGGAAAGTCGAGACCTTTTGCGATCATTTGGGTGCCCAGCAACACGGCGCAATCCGCCGCATCGAACTGCTCAAGCAGCTTTTTGTGCGCATCCTTGCCGCGCGTGGAATCGGCATCCATACGAATAATGGCGACGTCCTTGGGCAACATCTGGTGCAGTGCGTCCTCGATCTGCTGCGTACCCAGGCCCATTTTTGCCAGGTAGCGACTGCCACATTTGGGGCAACGGCTCGTGGGCGCGGGATACGGCTGCACGCGCCAAGACGAACCGCATGTGTGACACTGCAGCGTGTGCGTGCGCTCGTGATACGTAAGCGCGGTGGAGCAGTGGTTGCAGGTGGGGACGCAGCCGCACTCGCGGCACATAAGGAACGGCGCAAAGCCACGGCGGTTATGCAGCAACACGGCCTTCTCGCGGCGCTCGACCACACGCTCCAGGCCTTCCATCAGCGGTTTTGAGAACATAGAGCGGCTGCCGTGCGAGAACTCGCGGCGCAGGTCGGCAATGCGGACTGTCGGCAGCACGGCGTGTCCCGGGCGCTCGGGCATCTCGACGCGCGTCCAGGTGGCACCGTTATACGTGCCACGGAGGCAGCGGTCGAGGGCCTCAGCAGAAGGCGTGGCCGAGCCCAGCACGAGCGGGCAGCGATAGCGACGCGCCATCTCGGCCGCCACTTCGCGCGCATGGTAGCGCGGGCTGGAACCCTGCTTGTAACTGGTCTCGTGCTCCTCGTCGATGATGATAAGGCCCAAGTCGCTGAGCGGGCAAAAGAGCGCCGAGCGGGCGCCCACGACCACGCGCGCGGCACCGCTGGCGACCATATCCCATTGGTCCAAGCGCTCACCGGCCGAAAGGCGCGAGTGGAAGACCGCAACCGTTTCGCCAAAGCGCGAGCGAAAACGGCCGACGGTCTGGGCCGTCAGCGAGATCTCGGGCACGAGCACGCAGGCCGAACGGCCGGCTGCCAGCACGCGCTCGATGGCGGAGAGGTAGACCTCGGTTTTGCCGGAACCGGTGACGCCATCGACGAGCACCACGTCGCCGTGTGCATCCAGGCGAGCTCGCTCAATCTGCGCGAGCGCCTGCTGCTGGCCGTTGGTGAGTGCCACCGGCGCCTTACCGCTCGCCGAGGACAGCGTGGTCTGCTCGCTGCAGCCACGCCACGCACGGCGCTCTTCCACCACCACGACACCGCGTTTTTCAAGCGCCTTGATGGTCGCCGACATGCTGTTATAGAGCAGGTTGAGGTCGCGCGTCGTGACCGGGCCGCACCGCAGTGCCTCGATGAGCTGGCGCTGGCGGACCGCGGTCTTGGGCGGCGTATAGTCAAAGCCCTCGGGCGTGAGCATGACCCAGCGGTTTTGGATAGGCTTGACGGCGGGACGTTCAACCGTCCACACGCCGTCGTCGCCCTTGACCACGCGCGGGCTTCCACCCGGGGGCAAAAACAGGCGCAGGCACTCGGAAAGCGTCGCGACATACTCGCGGCTCATCCAGCGCGCGATACGGGCAGCCTCGGCGGTAAAGAGCGGTTTGCTGAGGATGGCTTCGACGGCTTTAATGCGCGCGGGGTCGAGCGCGCTGTTGCCCTGCAGATCGCCCAGCTCGGGCGCAATGTCGACGATGTAGCCTGCGGCAGCACGGTTGCCAAAATGGACCAGGACCGTGGATCCGATCTGCGCGTCGCTAGCAAGGGGTTGAGGAATGCCATAGGCAAACGGCTCGGACAGCGCACGCGTCGGGATGTCGAGAACCACGCTCGCATAGGCGGCGATGGGCTCAGGTGCAGGCTTAGGCTGAGCCGAGGCAGCGGCAGACACTGGCTTCACCGGAACCTCCTCCGGTTCCGGCGAACCAAACAGTGACAGTTGCTCGGCCACGGCTCCAGCACCTCCTATCCCATACGTCTACGGAAACAAGAGCCCCGCTCGGGTGAACGGGGCTCGGATACATGCGTTTACACGGCTGCTACAGCGCCATCGTGCGGGCGCGGTCGATGCGCGCCAGGCAGTCGTCGCGGCCGACGAGAGCCATGGTCTCGCCCAGCGGGGGGCTCACCATGTTGCCGCAGACGGCGACGCGCACGGCCTGGAACACCACGCGCTTCTTAAGGTCCATCTGCTCGGGCAGCGGCTCAAGCGTGGCGTCGATGTTCGCGGCGGTCCACTCGGTGACACCCTCGAGCGCGGCCTTGGCGGCGTCCAGGATGGCACCCATGCCTTCCTTGGCTAGGCCCTTGTTAACGGACTTCTCGTCATACTCGAGCGTCTCGGCCGTGGCAAAGATGGGAGCGGCGACGGTCACGGCGTCGGTCGGCATCTTAGTGCGCGGCTTGACGATAGCGGCAAGCGCGTCGATCCAGTCCTCGCCGTACTCGACGTTGCCCTCGATGAGGCCCGCCTCGTGCAGCTCGGGGACCATGATCTCGTCGGCAAACTGGGCGTCGGACATGCCGTTGATGTACTCGGCATTGACCCAGTCGAGCTTCTTGGGGTCGAAGGTCGCCGGGTTCTTGGAGATGCGGTCGAGCGAAAACTTGCTGGCAAGGACATCACGCGGAATGATCGTAGTCTCGCCGTCGAGCGACCAGCCGAGCAACGCCAGGTAGTTGACAAAGGCGTCGGACAGGTAGCCGGCGTCGCGGTACTCCTCCACCGAGGTGGCGCCGTGGCGCTTGGAGAGCTTCTTGCCGTCGGCGCCCAGGATCATGGAGATGTGAGCGAACGTGGGCACGGGAGCGCCGAGGGCCTCGTACACCATGACCTGACGCGGGGTGTTGGACAGGTGGTCGTCGCCACGGATGACATGGGTGATCTTCATCATGGCGTCGTCGACGACGGTCGCAAAGTTATACGTGGGCGTGCCGTCAGAGCGGAAGATGACAAAGTCGTCGAGCTCCTTGGCGTCAAAGGTTACCTCGCCGTGGACGGCGTCGTGGATAACGACGTCGCCGCGGTCCTCGGGCACCTTGATGCGCAGGACGTAGGACTCGCCGGCCTCGATGCGGCGGCGGGCCTCCTCGGGATCAAGATCGCGGCAACGGCGCTGATAGCCCTGGAAGGGGTCCTTGCGCTCCTGCGCGGCCTTGCGGTCGGCGTCGAGCTGCTCCTTGGTGCAGAAGCAGGGATAAGCCTTGCCCTCGTCCCAAAGCTTCTGGGCGGCCTGCTTGTACAGGTCCAGGCGCTCGGTCTGGGCGTAGGGGCCAAAATCGCCGCCCACCTCGGGACCCTCGTCCCAGTCCAGGCCCAGCCAACGCATGGCGCGCAGGATGATCTGCGTGTTCTCGTCGGTGGAGCGGGTGGGGTCGGTGTCGTCGATGCGCAGGATGAACGTGCCGCCGTTTGCGCGGGCGAAAGCCCAGTTATAGATAGCGGTGCGGGCGCCGCCGATGTGCAGCTTGCCCGTCGGTGAGGGTGCAAAGCGGACGCGAACGTCTGATGCCATGGAAATCTCCTCGATTGCAGGATGGATGTCTAACCGCACCAGTATAAAGCAACAATGCCCACCTCCGCACAAAGGGCATCGACCTACTCATTGGGGACAGGCTTAAATGACCAGTCGTATGGGACGTTCTTAGCTTAAGGCTGGTCATTTAAGCCTGTCCCCAATGAGTAGGTGCGGAAAGGGTGTGAATATTCATTTAACGCGCTATGATGTGCCCTTGCATACAGAGCCCGGCGGAATGGTAACGGTCGCCGGGACACGTTTTTGAAAGGACAATCATGTCAGAAGAACTTCGTTCCATCCCGCCCCAACACGGGTCCTTTGTTTTTACGTCGGAGTCGGTGACCGAAGGTCATCCCGATAAGATCGCTGACCAGATCAGCGACGCCGTCCTCGACGCAATCCTCGCCAAAGAAATAGAGCTCCAGGAGCAGGGTTACATCGCCCCCAACGGCGTGCCTGCCAACGTGGAGAACGTCCGCTGCGCCTGCGAGACCCTCGTGACCACCGGCACCGTCATCGTCGCCGGCGAGATTCGCACCCAGGCCTACGTCGACGTGCAGGAAATCGCTCGCGGCGTTATCCGCCGCATTGGCTACAACCGTGCCAAGTTCGGTTTTGACTGCGATACCTGCGGCGTTATGAGCCTCATCCACGAGCAGTCGCCCGATATCGCCCAGGGCGTCGACGAGTCCTTCGAGACCCAGACCGGCGCTACCACCGACCCGATCGACCTGATCGGTGCCGGCGACCAGGGCATGATGTTCGGTTATGCCTCCAACGAGACCAAAACCCTCATGCCCATGCCGCACTACTTGGCGAGCCGCCTAGCCGAGCGCCTGGCCGCCGTGCGTCACGACGGTACCCTCGCCTATCTGCGTCCCGACGGCAAGACCCAGGTCACGGTGCGCTACGAGGACGGCAAGCCCGTCGAGGTCACGACCATCGTCATCTCCACGCAGCACGCCGCCGAGATCGAAGACATGGGTAAGATCAAGGCCGATCTCATCGAGCACGTCATCACCCCCGTGATGGCTGCCGAGAACATGCCGTGGGACAACGCGGACATCTACGTGAACCCCACCGGTCGCTTTGTCGTTGGCGGCCCCATGGGCGACACGGGCCTCACCGGCCGTAAGATCATCGTCGACACCTACGGCGGCTACGGCCGTCACGGCGGCGGTGCCTTTAGCGGCAAGGACTGCACCAAGGTCGACCGCTCCGCCGCGTATGCCGCGCGCTGGGTCGCCAAAAACGTGGTCGCCGCCGGCCTGGCAGATCGCTGCGAGGTCGAGCTGGCCTACGCCATCGGCGTGTCCAAGCCGCTGTCGATCATGGTAGACACCTTTGGCACCGCACATGTTGCCGAAGACAAAATCGTCGAGGCCGTGGAAAAGACCTTCGACCTGCGCCCGGGCGCCATCATCCGCGACCTGGACCTGCGCCGCCCCATCTACGAGAAGACGGCAGCCTACGGTCACTTTGGCCGCGAAGATCCCGACTTCACCTGGGAGAAAACCGATCGAGTCAAAGAACTCAAAGCGGCCTGCGGCCTGTAAGCTAACAAGAAAAGCCACAGCCAAATATCGATGCACCAAAAGAGGTACCGAAACAACCGGTACCTCTTTTTTATTAACCGGTAGTGAAGATGAGCCGACATGGGACGCAGAATAGGTCCCCAGCTGATGAATTTTGCAGCAAGCGTGCCTCTACCATGTATCCTAAGTTCCGAGGGCTTTGGTATTTGGTCGGTCGCGAGTTCCGCACGAGCCGGAGGCCACTTAATGTGGCCTCCGTGCGAGCCAGGACTGTAGAGCAGGCGACCAAATACCAAAGCCCTCGGGACGACGAGCCACGTAAAGGAGCAACCATGGCAGGCAAGCCGCAAACACTAGCTACGACCTCGGCATTCGAGATCTTGGG
>URNI01000113.1 GCA_900549135.1 uncultured Collinsella sp. | reverse complement strand
CTCCTTTCTGACAAAAATCAGTGTATCAAGAACTTTTGACAAAAAAAGGGGACGTGGAAACCACGTCCCCTTAGCATAGACTCGAGAAGATTATCGAGCAACAATCACAACATGGCGATCGGGATCAGAGCCCTCAGAATGGGTGTCAACGGCATCGTTACCACGAAGTGCAATGTGAACCAGTCGGCGCTCATAGGCATTCATGGGCGGCAGGGAAACACTCTTATGAGTGCGAATAGCGCGCTCGGCGGCAGACTGGGCCATAGAAGCAACCTTGTCCTGACGACGACTCTTGTAACCCTCAACGTCGACGACAACCGGATACCTAAAACCAAGCTTGCGACTCACCAACAGGGAGAACATAACCTGAAGAGCATCGAGGGTACGTCCGTGACGACCAATGAGAACAGCAAGATCCGGAGCGGTTACATCCAGAATCAGCTCACCCTCATCACCCTCATACTCATCGATGGGAGAGTTCGCCGCATCGAAGTGCGAAAGGATGGAACGCAGAATGGAAATAGCCACATCGGCAATGGTGTCGAGCTCCTCATCGGTCAGCTCTTCACCAGCCTTGTAGCGCTGTGCAATCTCGGGATAATCGCCCGCGACCTGCGGGGCAACCTCCTCAAGCATATCCTCGACGATCTCTTCAGACATAACGAACTCCAAAAGTTAGGTACCTAAATAAGATTGATATCCCGACTACTTCTTCTTGTGCGGGCGCGGTTTTTTCTCGCGACGAGTAACCTCGACCTGAAGCGGAGCGTTCTTGAGACGCTCCTCCTCATCGGCCTTAGCCTTATCGATAACCTTCTGCGTCACGAAGATCTGCTGGACAACCTGCCAGGCAGAAGACACATCGTAGTACAGCAGAACGCCGACGGGCAGGCTCCAACCCATCCAAAGCATCATGACGGTCATGACAACAGCCATCATACGCATGCTCTGGGCCTGCTGGCCAGTCTGATTGCGCGACATGTAAAGCTGCGGAATCAAAGTGAGAACGGCAAACAGAATCAGGCAAACCAGCGCAGGCAGCGCAACCATAAAGCCATCGGCAAAGGAAGCGCTCGGCGTGGTGGTAAGGTCAGGCAGGATGTTGAAGAACGAGAACGTGCCGTCGCTAAAGTAGTTCGGCAGGTTACGCAGCAGCGTAAACAGGGCGAACAGGACAGGCATCTGGATCAACAGCGGCAGACAACCAGCCATGGGGTTGAACTTGTTCTCGCTGTAGAACTTCTGCATCTCCTCGGCCTGGCGCTGGGGATCGTCGGCATAGCGCTCCTGGATCTCGAGCATCTTGGGCTGCAGCACCTGCATGCGAGCCGTCGACTTGGTCGACTTGAGCATAAGCGGCGTCAGCAGCAGACGGATGATGACCACCAGGATGATGATGGACAGGCCCCAGTCGACCGCAAAGGTCTGGATGAGCTTGAGCAGCTCGAAAAGGATGTTAACGATCCAATCCCACATGTAAGTTTTCCTCCGATAGCGAGTGCCCGCTAGGGCACAGGGTCATAACCGCCGACGTGCAGGGGATTGCAGCGAGCGATGCGCCTCACGGCAAGCCAGCAGCCTCTCAAAACACCGTACTTCTCAATCGCCTGAACGGCATATTGCGAGCACGTTGGGTAATAAATGCAGGCGTCAGGTAATAAGGGCGAAATAACCTGTTGATATATGCGAATAGGAGCGATGGCAACACGTCGCAAAACGTGATTGCTCATCGCTCCTCCCCGGCAACGCCGGCGCGTTTCATAAGCGAACGCAATGCCTTGTCCATCTCCTGCGGCGAGGAGATCCTCGTCTTGGGAGTCGCGAACAAGATGATGTCATAACCCGCAACGGGAAATCCGCAGCTGCGAGCGGCCTCGCGCATCACACGCTTAGAACGGTTGCGCACGACTGCACAACCGAGCCGTTTAGCACCAACGAAGGCGACCCTTCCGGAGTCGCCTTCGCCAACCGATTCACATATGGTCATTCGAATCAGAGGGTGATTGAAACGACGCCCCTGACTGAACACATGCTCGAAATCTTGCCGAGACTTAATAGTCTTCATGCGAGATGTGTGTATCGCTGCTAGACAGTGAGACGCTTGCGGCCCTTGGCGCGGCGACGGGCGAGCACGGCACGACCACCCTTGGTAGCCATACGGGCACGGAAGCCATGGGTCTTGGCACGCTTACGCTTATTAGGCTGATACGTACGCTTCATCTTAAGTTCCTCCTGCTGCATTTCGAGTGTCCGCGGGAGCGCGGACGCAGATATAGACACGTGAGCTTGAAGATTGTAGGGAAATCAACGTTCGAATGTCAAGAAATCAAAGGTAAAAGGTTGCGTAGTTCACACGGTTCCCCCATAAGCCCAACTGAAATTTGCGCCGCATGGCAACTTTTCATGATATTTCATCGAGTTTTCAACAGGTCATGTTGGCAATGTTGAGAACTTTTCGCCCGTTTTCCAAAGTTTTCAACAGGTTTTGAAAAGTTGTCGAAAGATGAGAAACATTGCACGGTGAGCTACTATTTGTTCGAAACCTTTTGAAAGATTGCGAGCGGCATGTCTGACGACTTTTACACCATGGTCGATTCCGGAGACCCGGCACCCGACAACGAGCACATCACCGGCGTGCGCGAAAAGCGTGGCGAGGAAGAGCAAACCGCTGCGAAAGCGCAGGGTGCCATGTATGCCGCACGCATCGCAGTCTATGACGACATGCTGTCGACGCCGCGCGTCATCGTCATCGAACCGAAGGACGTGCGCACCTATCTGGAAGAGACAACCAACACCGTCTACCAGTGCATGAAAGAGCAGGGCGGGCACATCTCGCTCATGGTTATCCGCGAGATTGTCGAAAACTTTATCCACGCTCACTTTGCAGAGCCCATCATCTCGATCCTGGACGGCGGCGACACTATCCGATTCGCAGATCAGGGACCAGGAATTGACGACAAGGAGCGCGCCTTCGACTTTGGCGTTACCAGCGCAAACAGCAACATGAAGCGATACATCCGCGGAACCGGAGCAGGGTTTCCAATGGTTCAGGAGTACTTGGAAAACGCCGGCGGCGCCGTATCCATCGAGGACAACATGGGCAACGGGACCGTGGTCACGGTAAGTCTGAACCCCAAGCGCGTGCAGGAAATTGAGCGTGCCGGAGGGCGAGGGGCCGCCGTGCGCCCCGAGACGGAGCAGCCCACATATCCCCTGCCGGGAGCTTTTGCGCAGCAGCCCATGGCAACGCAGCAGATGCAGCCCCCCGTGAGGCAGATGCAGCAGCCCGGAATGCTTCCCACACAAGAGCCCCAGGCGACATCGATGTCGATGCCGCCAAACATGCCAGAGGCCGTGCCGCTGGCGGATCAGGATGCAGCAGCAATGCAGCAGGCGACGGGCGCACCGGGTGGCCAGCAAATGGGCTATCAGCCGTACCAACAGGGATATCCATATCAGCAGATGCCGCCGCTGGGGTACGGCCAGCAGTTCCCGCAGCAGTACCAGCAGGGATATCAGCAGCCGTACCAGCAGATGCCGCAGCAGCAGTACAACCCCTGGGCCCAGCAGATGCCTCCGCAGCCTTACCAACAGTGGCCTCAAAGTTTTCAACAGCAAATGCCGCCGATGCAGAGTTCTCAACAACCAGCAGCTCAAATGATGTATCCTAATGCAGCAAATCAGTATGCGCAGCCACAACCGGACGTGTTCGTAAGCGATCGCGGCAACGCCGCACTGGGCTATTTGGCGCAAAATCAAGCGTGCGGTGCAACCGATCTGGCGAGGGCGTTTGGAAACTCGGCCCCCACTTGGTCACGCACGCTCAATGACTTGGCGCAGGCTGGCTTGGTCATCAAGCATGGCCAGAAATACCATCTGACCGAACTCGGCGCCGCTCGCGTGCGAGCTCAGAGCTAAAGAACGGGAGAGACAGTGGACGAGGAAGCAAGCATCATCCTGGGGGATGCCATCGCCTTTTGCCAGCGCGACGGCCAAGATGCACGCCTCATCAACATGCTGGGGCAATCGCGCGCCATAAGCCTGACCGAAGATACGCTCACGATCGAGGCCCCCTCGCGCTTTGCCATCGCGCAGCTCAAAAAGCATCAGCCGACTATTGAGGCTTATCTGGAAGAAATCGCCTTTGCACCGATTGCGCTCGACATCGTGGCACCGCAAGGCGCCGCGACGGAATCCACTGCCGCGACGGCGCCCGCCACGGCTCCCGCCGCTTCCCCGTCGGTGCCGGCCTCCGCAGACGACGTGCCGACAATCGAGCACCAGCACAGCGATGTTTCCCGTGAAACCATGGCACCGTTGCCGACCGCGGCGGCGACGTCAACGAGCGCACCCGTCACGCACATGCCCATCGCTCACGACGCAGCGGCGGGCGCGGATTCGGGCATTGCAATCAAGAACACGCTCTCGGCCGACGATTTTCGTCGCATGATGAACCAGATGAAGGGCGGAGCGCCGACCAAATCCACGCAAGCTGCGACCCCCGCTTCACCCATGCCAGCACCAACCGTGCCGGCCGAGCAGAATACGGATGGAGCCCCGCTCGCCGCGAACTCAAAATTTACCTTTGAGAACTTTGTCTACGGCCCCGAGAACAGCCATGCCTATCGCTCGGCGCTCAAGTTTGCCGCCCTCGCGGACGAGCGCGGCACATGCACATCACTGTTCATCTACGGCAAATCGGGCCTGGGCAAGACGCACCTGCTGCTTGCCATCAAAAACGAGCTCGCCGAGAAGTCGCCCGAGATCAAGGTCAAGTATGCCAACTCCCAGGCATATCTGGACGACCTGATGACCGAGTTCGACCGCCAAAAGAAGAGCAACGCCCCCATCATGCAGGCGTACCACGGTGTGGACGTGCTCATCATCGATGACATCCAAAACATCATCGGCAAGCGCGCGAGCGTGGACTACTTTTTCCAGCTCATGGACGAGTTTATCCGCAATAACAAAAAAGTCGTCATCGCAGCCGACCGCGCACCCAAAGACCTGAGCATGGACGAACGCCTGACCAGCCGCTTTAACGCCGGTATGCTCTGCTTGGTGGCAGAGCCCAGCTACGAGATGAAATACAAGATCTTGCAGCGCTATTACGAGAACACCATCGTCGCCGCTCCCGAGGCGGGCGACGACTCACTGCTGGCGGCCTATGGGGGCGACGGCGGGCACCTGACCGACGAGCACTTTAAACACATGGCCGAGGTCTCGGGCACCAACATCCGCGAACTCGAGAGCTTTTGCGAGCGCTGCGCCGGCGAGGCGGGCGACCGCGAGCGCGAGGGCGGGGAGCTCACCTTTGACGATATCGACGCCATCGCCAGCCAGTACTTCGACACATCGGCCAAAAAGATCAACGTCCAGACGGTTCAGTCCGTCATCGAAGAGCAGTACGGCGTAACGCACGAGGAGCTCATCGGCCCGCGTCGCAACGCCAATATCGCCAAAGCACGCCATATCGCTATCTACCTGGCCATCGAGATGTGCGAGATGACGACCACGGCGGTGGGCGCCGAATTTGGCAACCGCAACCACTCGACCGTCAGCACGAGCTACAAAAAGGTCCAGAAGATGATCCAGGAAGACCGCACCGTCACCGAAGACCTCAAGTCGCTGCGCGATAAAATTACACTGCGCTCGTAGGGAAATAGAGACACCTGTTGAAAACTTGTCGAAACCACGGGCATAAGGTGTCTAAAACCCAACCCGCGGTGATGAAAAGTTTTGCGCAGGTTTTGAACGTGGAAAACCACCCCTGTTGCACACAGGCTGCTGTCGATTCTCTTTCTGGGTCTGACCTGCGTCTTTGGGAGTAATCAACAGTTTCATCAGTGCTATTACTATTATTAAGATATTTATATCTATAGAAAGGTATTAAAAGATGAAGTTCACCGTCAGCCA
>URNI01000112.1 GCA_900549135.1 uncultured Collinsella sp. | reverse complement strand
GGGTCAGCCCGTGGGAGGCCAGGGCGCCGCTGACCGGTGGACGGCACCGAGCCGTACGCTTGAACTGAGAAGGGGGAGGCCTCGCGGCCTCCCCCTTTTTGCGTTATATACACGTTTTACTTTGGGACCTAGCTCCCCCGTATACGCTCTTACTGTTTGGCTGTATTTTGAGTCCTTCCAGTGTATTTGAGCGATAATTACTCGCATTGGCGTTAGGGAGGGCTTGATGTTTACCGTATTTGTCTTGGGCAATATTGCTTCGGGTAAGTCGACTGCCTGCCGCTATTTCGAATCTCGTGGCGCTATGCTTATCGATCTGGATGAGCTTGCAAAATCTCTGTATGTGCCGGGCTCTGATATCGTCAATACTCTCGCGGATGAATTCGGTTGGGACATTTTGGATGAGGAGGGCGGCATTCGCCGCAGCATCCTCGCTTCTCGAGCTTTCGCTTCTCCTGATTCGGTCGCACGACTCAATGGCATCGTGCATCCCGTTCTGATTGAACAGCTTTCGCTTAGGATTCTCGATCCGGTTTGTTGTACGGTTTCATCTCCCCGTTACCCCTTTGCGGTGGTCGAGGTTTCTGCTCCGACTGGTTTTGAGGATGCATTTGGCTTGGCTGATGAAATTCTGGTCATTAGCGCCCCTTTGTCAGTTCGTCGCGAGCGCGCTATTCAACGTGGCATGGAGCCATCTGATTTCGATGCCCGTTCTGCTTGTCAGCCCGATGAGTCTGCGCTGTGCAATCTCGCTACAACGGTGATTGATAATGCCTCAGGCGATAATTCGCTTTTTGAGCAGCTTGACTCATGGCTTGCATGCCATGGGTTTATAGACACTGCGGATAAGGAGGATGCCGATGCCTAAGACACGTTTCTTTGCGTGGTATCGCCTTATGCCGCTGGCTGCCGTTTTTGTCTTCGGCCTAATCTCATTCGTTTACTCGTGTGCTCCTGCCGCTTTCTTTAAGCCGTTGTATCCGATTGACTACGAGGCGTATGTAAAGCAATCCAGTATTTCGCATAATCTGGATCCGTATCTGGTATGCGCTGTCATTAAGTCGGAATCGAATTGGGATCCCGAGGCCGAGTCGAATCAAGGTGCTCAGGGATTGATGCAGCTGATGCCCGAGACTGCCCAGGATATGATCGCCAAGGGCCTTGTCGACGGTGGCGAGTATTCGGCCGACAACCTTAACGATCCGGCTACGAATATCGAGTTTGGCTGTGCGTATCTTTCGTATCTTCTAGCGTATTTTAACGGGTCGACTGACAGTGCCATTGCTGCCTATAACGCCGGTATGGGCAATGTCGACGGATGGGCGCAGCAGAGTACGTCGCTTCATAATGCAATCACCTTTCCCGAGACGCAGGCGTATCTGATTCGCGTCAATAATGCCTGGGTTCGATATAAGACTCTCTATCCCGATCGGTTCGTATAGGACTAAGCCCACCGCCTGCGTATACTGCAGATGTATGAGTTAGGAGTATCCATGGCGGAATTTGAAGTTGAGCGTGTTGGTGGTGAACTTAAGCGCTTTGGCGTTGAGGGCGCTGAGGTGCCGTTTGAAGTCGTCTCTCCCTATGAGCCTGCCGGTTCCCAGCCTAAGGCCATTGAGTCGCTTGTGCAGGGTGTGAGGGACGGAGACCGCTATCAGGTTTTGCTGGGTGTGACTGGTTCGGGTAAGACGTTTACGATGGCCAAAACCATTGAGGCCTTGGGTAAGCCGACCCTTGTCATGGCTCCGAATAAAACGCTCGCCGCTCAGCTTGCGAGCGAGCTCAAAGAGTTCTTTCCCAATAACGCTGTGGTCTACTTCGTCTCGTACTACGACTACTATCAGCCCGAGGCGTATGTGCCGCAAAGCGATACATATATCGAGAAAGACTCCTCGATTAACGAAGAGGTCGAGATGCTGCGCCATCAGGCGACCGCGTCACTGCTCTCTCGACGTGATGTGATCGTTGTCGCATCGGTCTCGTGTATCTATGGCATTGGCTCTCCTGAGGACTATGCGGGTCTGGCTCCAAACGTCGACAAGAAGGTGCCGCTCGAGCGCGATGACTTTATCCATGCGCTTATCGACATTCAATATGATCGCAATGACTATGACCTGGCACGTGGCACGTTCCGCGTGCGCGGCGATGTTGTCGACGTGTATCCGCCTTATGCCGAGCATCCGTTGCGGTTTGAGTTCTTTGGCGACGAGGTCGAGCTGATTGCCGAGATCGATGAGGTCACCGGTGAGATGCTTCGTGAGTACGAGGCCATCCCCGTATGGCCGGCATCGCACTACGTGACCGAGAAGCCGAAGGTCAAGGCGGCTCTGAAATCGATCAGCGAAGAGTGCGAGAAGCGCGTTGCGGAGCTCAAGGCGACCGACAAGTTGCTCGAGGCGCAACGTCTGCAGCAGCGCACCGATTATGATCTTGAGATGCTCGAGACGATGGGCTTTTGCAACGGCATCGAGAACTACTCGCGTCATCTGGACGGTCGCAAACCGGGTGAGCCGCCGTTTACCCTAATCGATTACTTTCCCAAGGATATGCTCTGCATCATCGATGAGAGCCATGTGACGGTGCCGCAGATTCGCGGCATGCACGAAGGTGACCGCTCGCGTAAGGTGACGCTGGTGGAACACGGTTTTCGCCTGCCCTCGGCGCTCGATAACCGCCCGCTTCGTTTCGATGAGTTTGAGGCGAGGATTCCCCAGTTCATCTACGTTTCGGCAACACCGGGCGACTATGAGCTGCGGGTTAGCCAGAACGACGTTGAGCAGATTATTCGTCCGACCGGTCTGCTCGATCCCAAGATCGATGTGCGTCCGGTTCGTGGGCAGATTGACGATCTTGAGGACGAGATTCGCGAGCGCGTTGCCCGCAAGGAGCGCGTGCTGGTGACCACGTTGACCAAGCGCATGGCCGAGGACCTGACCGACCATCTGCTCGACGCGGGCATTAAGGTCAATTACATGCATTCTGATACGGCGACAATGGACCGTGTCGAGATCCTGCGAACGCTGCGCGAGGGCAAGATCGATGTCCTCGTTGGCATCAACCTGCTTCGCGAGGGCTTGGATCTCCCCGAGGTCTCACTGGTGGCAATTCTCGATGCCGATAAGGAAGGCTTCTTGCGCAACCGCCGTTCGCTGATTCAGACGATTGGCCGCGCGGCCCGTAACGCCGATGGCGAAGTCATCATGTATGCGGACGTTGTGACCGATTCGATGAAAGAGGCCATCGAAGAGACGCAGCGCCGTCGCGAGATTCAGATGGCATATAACGAAGAGCATGGCATCGTGCCCAAGACGGTGCGCAAGGCCATCAACGACATCTCAAGTTTTATTGCCGAGGCCGAAAAAACCGTGGGTTCCAAGGGACGCTCGAAGGGCGACTCTCTTGGCCATGGTGCATTCTATACGCCCGATGAGTCGGGCGAGGGCGGCGTGCCGGAAACGGTGGCGCCCGAGCAGACACTTGCGGAGCAGTTGGAAGAACTGCCGCATGACGAGCTTGTGCGGATTGTCGAAACCATGGAAGAGGATATGCGTAACGCTTCTGCCGCCATGGACTTTGAGGAGGCGGCGCGCCTGCGCGATGCCGTCGTTCAGATTCGGGCGATGCTCGAGGGTGCGTCTGAGGACGAGACGATCGAGCGCTTACGTTCGCAGGCTCGCAAGGGCTCTACCTTTGCTTCGGGCAGAAAACGCCAGGGTGCACGATTCAGAAAGTAGCGAACAGGCCCCGAGTTCCCCGTGGAGCTCGGGGCCTGTGTCGTTCGAACGCGGGAGTTCGTGCACTAGAGGTCCGCTATCAGCGCCTCGGCGCAACGGATGCCGTCGGTGGCGGCACTCATGATGCCGCCGGCATATCCGGCACCCTCGCCGCAAGGGTAAAGGCCCGGAGTCGACGCGGCGTGGCATGTTCGATCGCGGGTGACAGTGACCGGGGAACTCGAACGCGTCTCCACGCCAGTGAGGACCGCATCGGGGCGGTCATAGCCACGCAGTTTCTTACCGAGCAGGGGGATTCCCAAACGAAGTGATTCGACGATATGCCGCGGGAGGGCATCGTCGATCGCCGTCCAGGTCACGCCAAGTGGATAGGTTGGTTTTACCTCTCCGGGAGCCTTGCTGGCGCGCCTGGCAAGGAAATCCCCGACGAGCTGTGCCGGCGCGTTCCAGTTGGAGCCACCCAGGCGATAGGCGGCTCGCTCGCAGGCGCGCTGGAGTTCAATGCCTGCGAGCGGGTCATCGTCGGGAAGGTCGTCAGGTGTGACGTTAACGAGTAGGGCGGCATTTGCGTTGCGCCCGTCGCGGGCATTGAGGCTGGCACCGTTGACGCACAGATGGCCCTGCTCGGAAGAAGCCGCGACAACCTGTCCGCCGGGGCACATACAAAACGAGAACACGCTGCGGCCGTTGGGGAGATGGGCGACAAGCTTGTAGGGGGCTGCTCCGAGTGCCGGGTGCCCCGCCGAGGGGCCATATTGGGCACGGTCGATGTCGCGCTGTGGATGCTCAATGCGCACGCCCATGGCAAAGGTCTTTTGCGCGAGGGCAACGTCATGTTCTTTGAGAAGCTCGAATACGTCGCGGGCGGAATGGCCGCAGGCGAGAATGAGGTGCTTTGTGGCGATTGTCTCGCTTGTGGTTTCTTGGGGCGGTTGGACATCGATGCCGGTGATGGCGCCAGAACCATCGGTTCGAATATTGACGAGCTTTGTTCGATAGCGGACGGTTCCACCGAGCTGCTCGATGCGCTGAGAAATGTTGGTGACGACGGTGGGGAGGATGTCGGAGCCAATGTGCGGCTTGGCGTCCCACAGGATGTCGCGAGGTGAGCCCGCTTCGACGAAGGTCTCGAGGACCAGCCGATGGGCTGGATTCTTGGTTCCCGTATTGAGCTTGCCATCCGAGAACGTACCCGCGCCACCTAAGCCAAATTGAATGTTGCTCTCGGGATCTAGGATGCGTTCTTTGAGAAAAAGATCGATGGCCCGTGAGCGGCGAAGGGCCGGATCGCCGCGCTCGATGAGCAAGGGCTTGAGGCCTGCTTCGGCAAGGGCAAGTGCTGCAAAAAGGCCGGCGCATCCGGCTCCAACGACGATGGGGCGTTCGTCAGGCGCTGCGACAACGGGAGAGGGGAACGAGGGCGGTTCGGCTTCTATCATGCGGATGTGCGAGCGGTCGTGGTCGGAAATACCATCGATGGCGATTTGTTCAAGACAAGGGGTCGAAAGCTCGACGCGGAAGCTCAAGATAAAATGGACGTCTCGTTTTTTGCGGGCATCGATTGACTTGCGATGGAGTTCGATAGTCTTGATTTGGGAGTCCTTGCACCGAAGGGCTCGCTTGACAGCGCGTCTGCCAACGGCAAGGCAGGCGTTTTCGTCGCGAGCGTCATCAAGTGACGCATGGACTTGGGTGATTTCGATCATCGAGGTCTCCTTAGATGCAAGAAAGGGGCCGCCCGGAAAGTTCAGACGGCCCGATTGCATTTTGATTATAGACTGCGTTGCTACAGGCTGCTTGCAGCGCGAACCCCCGATATCCAAGCCCATGCAAGGTTGAAGCCGCCGCAGTCGGCGTCGATGTCGAGCGCTTCGCCGCAGACGTAAAGCGGGGCGCCTGTGGCGTTGCTCACGCAAAGATCGGGTGCCGAGACGCATTCGATAGATATGCCGCCACGCGTGACCTGTGCCGAGCGCTCATCTGCCGTTCCTTCGACGGACAGTTTAAAGTGCTTGAGAATTGAGACCAGATGGATGACATCGCGCGAGCCGGGATGGCACCGCTCGAATGCCGCACAAACGACGTGTGAGAGTTGCGAGGCGAGCATGCCGTCAAGCCAGTGGGAGTTTCGGGGCGAAAAATCGCCGAGCACTTTGACGCGCCGATTGAGCGTATCGAGCAGCTCGTCTTTGGAGAAATCTGGAAAGAAGTCGAGCAGAACAGTGTCGCCCTGGTTGATACGGCGAGAGAGATTGAAGGCGGCGA
>URNI01000111.1 GCA_900549135.1 uncultured Collinsella sp. | reverse complement strand
CGTAGCCCTCGTCGGCGACCTTGTCGGCGAGCGCGGTCATCTTCTTGCCGGTCTCGTAGAGCGCCTTGCCGTCCTCGAGATAGCCCTCCTGGTCGAAATGCATGATCTCGATCTTCTCGGTTTCCTTCATTTGTCTCTCCTTTCTGGGGTTGTTTCCACATCCCCCATGCCAACGGGCATCAAAACCCGCTTACATTCCGTAACACTCGGCCGCTTTGGCCTTAAGCGCATTGACTGACTCTTCGTAGCCCTCTGCCTTGACCTCCATTTGCTTGGAGACGGCATCAAGATACGGGTGCACGTCCCATGACTTCAGACGCTCGGCTATCATGGCCGCAATCGTCTGGAAGAACACAAGATTGGGAATTGCGCTGAGCAGCGGAGCCACCTGAGGCACCGCAACCTCGTGAGCCCTACCCTTGGGATGGGCCGTGAGCAGCACCGTTTTTGTCGTAACGTTCGATAGCGCATCAGCGATATTCGCAAGACGCTCCGACCCCTGCGGATCGTCGACGATAAACACCAGATAGCCCGGAACGATCTGCATCTCGGGACCGTGGACGAACTCCTCGCCTTCGTGATGCATGGCAGGAATCTTGATGGTCTCGCTCAGCTTGAGGGCCGCCTCTTCGGCAACGCCATAGTTGGGGCCGTTGCCGACGACCATGGCGGGCGTGTGCTCAGAAAGCTCGAGCATGTGGTCTTGGACATATGCCTCGGCGGTCTTGCACATCACGGCATTGGCCTGGATAGCCTCACGCAGGTCGTCAAGACGCTGGGCAACGCCCTTGGCGTCAATCGTTCCGCGCGCCTGACCGCCGTAAATACCAAAGAGCACCAGGTACTCAACGAGCACCTCGACGCCCAGAGTCACAAAGTCCACCGACTCGACGCCCACACCGTAGTCAAGAACGATGTCAGCGTGTTCCTTGATGGGTGCCTCGACGTTTGCCGTGAGCGCAACTGCAGCCATATCGTGTGCGCGCATGTAATCGAGCGCCGCAATCGTATTGGTCGAATAGCCACTCTGCGAAACGGCAATGTTGAGCACATGCTGCGGATAGGTGTGTTCAAAATCGACGAAGGCCTCGGGCGTCACAACGGACACCTGCATTTGCAGGGCATCTTGCAGGTAATCGCGGGCGCAATCGGCGGCATGGCGCGACGAACCCGAAGCAACGATGCGCAGCGCGTCAAAAGAACCGGACTGGAAAATATCAACGAGCTGCGCTACCAGCTCAGACGAACGCTCGAGGTTCTCCCCCATACGCACATGGGCAAGCTGAACGTAATCGAGCATCTTCATCGTCTCACCTCGTAACAAATCATTAGTATTTGATACCAATCACAGTTACAGGTTACGGCTTTTTGATACCTCTTTGTCGATTAATTTATCCCCATCGGCAAACGGTCGATTTTGAGCCCTGTAAGGTTGTATATACAGCTGACCCAACGATCAAAACTGGTTAGTTTCCCAGCCGTTATTCACAAAATACCAGCTAGTACGTATAGGTGTAGCCGCCCGTATCGCCACGATTGAAGGACTTTACATACTCGATAGCCTGACCGCTCGCGTCATAGCTCACGCATTCCAAAAGCAAAACAAGATCGCCCTGTCCCAGTCCAAGGAGGCCGGCATCTCGTGCGCCCAGCGCTTCGATATCGAGCTTTTCCTGTGCCATGACTGGCTTTCGGCCCAGCATCTCATAGGTCTCGTACAAACTGAAGACCGACACGTCAATATCTTCGATGGTTGGGAACAGCAGGCAGGGAATCAGCGCCGTCTCAATCGATACGGGGCTACCGTTTATGCAGTTCAGGCGTCGAACGGAATAGAGCAGGTCGTCCTCGGCGATGCCAAACAGGTCGGCGTAATATGGCCCCGCATAACGCTTGGAACGCGCGAGAATACGGACGGACGGCTCGCCGCCCGAAGCACGGACCGATTCACGGAAACCGACCGTGCGTTCAAAAAAAGCAGGTACTTTCTGCGCCACAAAGGCACCTTTTCCCCGAACACGGCGAATCTGCCCGCGCCGAACCAGCTCATCGACAGCGCTTCGGATGGTCAAGCGTGTCGTACCAAATTCCTCGGCAAGGTCTTTTTCGGACGGAATCATGGAACCCGTGGGATATATACCGCGCTCGATACGTTCCTCGATGCGGCGTCGAATGCGCATATAAACCGGGGTGGCATCTACTGTTTCAGCCATTGTTCACCTGCCACGCTCCTCATGCCGTTCTCTTTGCCGTTATCGGCAAAGCGGAACTTTGTGGGCAAAATCACCGATTTGCAATGCTCCACAAAGCGCATGTCCTTATCAAATTCGATCGAGCTCTCATAGAACACCGGCGTTCCCTCTTCTTGCTGGAGCAGCTCGGCCTCTTCGGCGTTCAAACGCGAGATGGAGATATGCTCACGTCCATGCTCAACACGCACGCCACCTTCTTTGAGCAAGACATCGTAAAGACTCTCACACTCAAAATCGTGCTCGGGAAGCGCGGGGCACAGGGACAGGTTAACGTGAGCGGTCTCGATTGACGCCGGCTCGCCCTCTATAAGTCGAATGCGCTGCATGCGGAGTAAAGGAGCGCCCACAGCCACCCCAAGCTTGTCGGCAAGCGCCTCATCCGCCTCGATGGTCCCGGTGGAAACCAGACGAGAAGAGGGGTGCAGGCCGGCAGTCCGCACAGCATCGGAAAAGTTATACGTTTCCTGGAAGATATTCAGCGGCTTGGGAGGACACACATACGTACCCGATCCGCGACGGCTCTCGAGCGTTCCACACGAGATGAGCCGCGTGATACCGGCGCGCAACGCCGTACGCGAAACGCCGATCTCTTCGCACAGCACACGCTCGGCCGGCAGTCGATCGCCGCCGGCAAGCTGGTGGTGCTGGATATACCAAAGAATTCCCTCAACAGCACGATCCTTGGGGGGAATTGCATAAGATTCGCCTGCCATTGCACAGACTCCTCATTCAGAAACGTATGCCGCCATAATTAGGCCAGCCCTCCCATGGCATCAAATTCGGCCTTGATCTTCTCGGCGACATTCCGATACGACTTATATAGACTTGAATCGCGTTTGACTTCGTCGGTCATAACGGGAATCTCTAATTTGGAAACTTCGTCTTTTCCCGTCTGAACCGCCACAACAACGCCCATACCAAGACACATATTACGCTTGGCAGCGTTTATTTTCGCCGCCTTGGCAGGATTTACCAGGATACGCTGGGCAAATTCCTGTTTTGAGGCCACTTCCTCGGCCTCCGGATCGCCCGCCTCGGCCACTTCGCACTGCAACACGTCCGCATAGTCAAAAATCTTAGGCTCTGCACCGCGCTGATGCACGGCCCACTTGCGGCGCGTGGCATCCTGGTAGATAGCCGGCAAAAACGTAAACCGCGGCGGGTCCAAAATCGTATCCGTGATGGTAAACACATCGGGATCAAAGGCATCCTGCGGGTTTTTCTTCTTGAACAGCCCCATATCAGCCTCCCGTACTAGCATTAAACAACTCAAGCTGAATATAGCACCAATTTCAAGCCGCTGCCTTACCCTATCGGTACGCGGCGTCTATGGCTCGCCCAGCGGAAGAGTTTACGGACGAGGGCCGGGGTGCCTGCCTTGTTTTGAGAAGTTCGCGGAGCCCACTTTTCAAAACAAGGCAGGCACCCCGGCCCCGCCGGCAAATAGCGGACACTCCGCATGCAATCTATGCAAACAAACAAGTGCGCTTAGCTATATTCGGTAAGATCAAGCACACTGCCCTTCACGATAAGCGCCGGTTCCAGAACGACCTCTTCGGCACGCTTACCGCCCCTACCGGCAAGACGCTTGGACATGCAGGCAAAAGCATGCTCCGCAAGGACGCCGGGATCCTGCTCAATCGCAGTCAGCGCCGGCTCAAAGAGAACGTCGGCCGCCGAGTTGTCATAGCTTACGACCGAGATATCGCCTGGGATGCTCTTCCCCATCTCGTGCAAGCGCTTGAGCAGACCGAGGGCAATGTTATCCGAGCTTGCAAACACGGCGGTGGCATCGGTTGCAAGCACGGCCTCCGAGGCCTCGTAGGCGCTCGGGATGTAATATTCGCTCTCAAACTCCAGGCGCGCGTCGATGGGCAGTCCCACCTCGCGCAGCGCGCGCTCGTAACCGGCGAGTCGCTTGCGGCCCGTATTGGAGCGACGCGCGTTAACCAGACAGGCGATGCGGCGATGACCCTGCTCAATCAGATACCGCGTAGCCATGTAGCCGCCCATCTCGTGGTCGAACATCACCTTGTCGCACTCGAGTCCCTCAATGGCACGGTCGACCATTACCGCCGGGATGGGCAGATGGCTGACTTCTTCGCGCAGGGCGCGGTCGTCGGAGAACTCGTCACCCACCACCAGAAAGACGCCGTCGACGCCGCGCGTCACCAGCTGGCGCAGCAGCTCAAGATCGTCATCGGCGCTTCCGCCCGAGCTGGTAATAAAGAGCGCGTAGCCGTCCTCGCGGCAGCGCTTTTCCAAGCTGCCGGCGAGCGAGGCAAAAAAGCGGCTCTCGATATTGGGAACGATAAGGCCCAGCGTACGCGACTCGCGCATGACCAGGCTGCGCGCGATCTGGTTAGGAACATAGTGGTTGCGCGCCGCGACCTCCTTGATGCGCTTGCGGTTTTCTTCCGAGATGCGACAGGGCCGATTATTGAGAACAAGCGAGACCGACGAGGGGGAAAGCCCCACCTCCTGGGCGATCTGCTTGAGGGTGACTTTGTTGGCCATCTCGCTCCTTCCGGGTTTACGCGCAATCTCTTGAAAGTATAGCGACTGCCCATCTACCTCGGTGATAAACACTTTACCAATCCGGTAGACGGCTGTTTTATCGCCGCCAGCGCACCAAATCCGTCCGGGTGGGGTATATTGCAATCGATTGATGACAACGACCACCAAAAGGCGGCTATTAGTATGCACGAAAACGTTTTTTTTAACGAGGACCTGCTGTGCGCGCTTGCTGGCGTTGCCGGCGAGGACAACGTACTGATGAGCGAGCCCATGCGCGAGCACACCACGTTTAAGATCGGCGGCCCGGCCGACGTCTTTGTCACGCCCGATACCGAGCAGGGCCTCGTCGCCACGCTCGATACCTGCTATCGCTGCGACCTGCCCCTCACCATCGTGGGCAACGGCTCCGACCTACTCGTCGGCGACAAGGGCATCCGCGGCGTCGTCGTAGCGCTGGGCGAAGGTCTCTCCAACATCACCGTCAACGGCACGCACGTCACGGCGGCAGCCGGCGCCTTGCTTTCTGACGTCGCCGCGGCGGCAGCCGAGGCCGGTCTCACCGGTATGGAGCCCATCTCGGGTATCCCCGGATCGGTCGGCGGCGCCTGCTACATGAACGCCGGTGCCTATGGTGCCTGCATGGCCGACGTGCTGGAGTCCGTACGGGTCTACAAGCCCGCACGCGTCCTCGACGATGGCACCCGCGGCAGCGGCAATATCATTGAGTTCGATGTCGATGAGCTCAACCTGGGTTACCGCAAGAGTCGCATTGCCGACGACGGCTTTATCGTGCTCTCGGCAACCTTCAACCTCGCCCCGGGCAACGCCGCGATGATCAAGGCCGACATGGACAACTACCGCCAGCGCCGCGAGGACAAGCAGCCGCTCGACATGCCGAGCGCCGGCTCCACCTTCAAGCGCCCCGAGGGCTACTTTGCCGGCAAGCTCATCATGGACGCCGGCCTGCGCGGCCACGCCGTCGGCGGCGCCCAGGTGAGCGAAAAACACTGCGGCTTCATCGTCAACGCCGACCACGCCACCGCCGCCGACGTCGACGAACTCATCCGCCACATCCAAGCAACTGTCAAAGACCAATTCGGCGTAGACCTACAACCCGAAGTCCACCGAGTCGGCGAATTTTTATAAAAAGAAGGCCCCGAAAGGGGCCTTCACTTTCTTTTATTCAGACACCACTCTGGATTGTGGCACTCTGGACCCGAGTGGGCCTCGCGCCCGCAATATATTTGATTGATCGCGAGTTCCGCACGCAAAGAAGGCCACTTAATGTGGCCTTCGTCTTGCGCAG
>URNI01000110.1 GCA_900549135.1 uncultured Collinsella sp. | reverse complement strand
TGAATGATAGCAGGAATGCCTCTTCCTGCCAACCCGCAATCAAAACCACACACCTGAGTGCGGCGCGGGACGTCCCAGCCACTATTCGCCGCGGGGATGGGCTTGAGCCACAGCCCGCTTAAGCCGATCGGGTGTGAGATGCGTGTAGATCTGCGTCGTGGACAGGCTCGCATGACCTAGCAGCTCTTGAACCGAGCGCAGGTCCGCACCGCCCTCGAGCAAGTCGGTCGCAAAGGTATGGCGCATCGCATGCGGGGCGATGTCGGCCGGAATGCCGGCGAGCGTCGCCAGCGTATGGAACCGCCGCCGGAGCATCGCGGCGCTCATGCGATTGCCGCGCGCCGATATAAGCAGCGGATGCGGCCCGGTAGCGAGGTCGCGGCGCTTTGCCCGAGCGAGCAACTCCGGCCTCCCCTCCTCAATATAGAGATGCGTCACCTCGAGCGCACGACGATACAGAGGGACGATACGCTCCTTGCTCCCCTTGCCCCAAAGTCGCAGCGTTCGCTCGGACCAACCAATAGACTCCACGTTGAGCGCCGCGAGCTCCGAAATTCGCGCGCCGGAGGCATAGAGCAACTCAAGCATCGCCGCATCGCGCAGTCCCGCGGGCGTCGAGGTATCAGGCGTCTTGAGCAGCGCCTCAACCTGCTGGGTCGTAAGGACACCCGGCAGGTCACGCGGCAGCTTGGGCGATGCGATCGCCGAGACCGCATCGCCCTCGACAATCCCCTCGGCAGCCATCCAGCGATAGAGAGATCGAATGGCCGACAGGTGCGCCGCAAGCGTTCGGGGAGCCACCTGCTCACGCGAAAGCTCGGCAAGATAGCGACGAATGGTGCGCACGTCGGCAGCGAAAGCATCGATATCCTCGCGCTCGCACCAGGCAGCGAAGCGCTCCAGCCTCGAGCCATAGGCCGTCACCGTGTTGGGAGAAAGTCCCTCGACGCGTGCGATATAGGCGATAAACGAGTCGACGGTGTCGTACAGGTCAAAGGCTATGACCGGTCGCCTCCAAACAAGTCGGAACGCGTGGCCAAGTAGGCATCGAGGGCCTCGAGCGCACGGTCCGCATAGGCCTGATAGCGGTCGCGCTTGCTGCGGCGCTTACCGTCCTCGAGCGGCGGCACCAGGCCAAAGTTGACATGCATAGGCTGATAGCCCACGGTGGCAGGATCGGTCGCGTAGCCCACGAGCGCACCCAGGGCACCCACACGCGGCAACTCGACGCCCGCGGCACCGATAGCCTCGGCATAGGTGTTGAGCGCCGCGAGCAGACCTGTCGCCACGGCTTCCATGTATCCCTCGGTACCGGTGATCTGACCGGCCAGACGCACGCCGGTACCGGGCACGGCAAAGGTGCCATCGAGCACGTGCGGGGCGTCGACAAAGGTATTGCGGTGCATGACACCGTAGCGGAAGAACTCAGCGTTCTCCAGGCCCGGCACCATATGGAAGACGCGCTTCTGCTCGCCAAAGGTCAAGTTGGTCTGGAAGCCCACCAGGTTATAGGCGGTCTTCTCCTTGTTCTCGGCACGCAGCTGAATCGCCGCCCAGGGGCGACGTCCGGTACGCGGGTCGGTGAGGCCGACGGGCTTCATGGCGCCAAAGCGAATGGCGTCCTTGCCGGTGCGCGCAACTTCCTCGGCAGGCTGGCAGGCCTGGAACAGATCGCCGCCCTCAAAGTCTTTGAGCACCACGCGGTCGGCCGTGGTAAGCGCCTCGATAAAGGCCTCGTACTCCTCCTTGTTGAGCGGAGCGTTGAGATAGTCGCCGCTCCCCTGCTCCTCGTAGCGTGACTGCGAGAACAGCACGTCCATATCGAGCGTGGAGGCATCGACGATCGGCGCCGCGGCATCGAAGAACGCAAGGGCGTCGCCACCGACGAGCTTCATGACCTCTTCGCTCAGCGCCGGTGAACACAGCGGGCCCGCGGCAATGACCACGTGACCCTCGGGAATCTGCGTGACCTCGCCGTGCACGACCTCGATATTGGGACGGGCGGCAACCTCGGCCTCGACAAGCTCGGAAAACTTGACGCGGTCGACCGCCAAGGCGCCACCGGCGGGAACAGCCGCGCGATGGGCGCAATCGAGCAGGACTGAACCCATGCGCTCAAGCTCAGCTTTCAGCAAACCAGCCGCGGAATCCGGACGGGTCGACTTAAACGAATTGGAGCAGACGAGCTCTGCCAGATGATCGGTATGGTGGGCCGGGGAGCTCACCTGGGGGCGCATCTCGCACAGCTTTACGGCAAACCCGCGGTCTGCAAGCTGGATCGCGCACTCCGAACCCGCCAGACCGCCACCGATAACCGTCACCTGATCGAACTGCATCTGCAAACACCTTTCTAATTGACACGTTTTCCATTGTGACCGAAGGGTGTCTGGGCGTGAAGGGCAAACTTGGAGGGCGCATACCTTCCATCCATCATGCGCTCGATAAGGCCCTCGAGTTCAAGCGAACCCAAGAGTTTGAGTACGCCGACAGCATCGAGCGAGACGAGCGCCGCAATGTCGTCGACCTTGAGTGGAGAGGCGATGAGCGCATGCATCACGGTCTGCTGCGTTGGATTCAGGTCGGCAATGCCGGGAGCATCGGGGCGCGAGTAGCGCAGGGTGCCGTAGATGCGTGAGATAGCCATCTCGATAGATTCCTCGTCGATGATGCAGCAGGCACCGTTCGCAATGAGGTAATTCGTGCCACGCGACTCGGGCGATAGGATCGACCCCGGCACGGCAAGAAGTTCGCGCCCCAAATCCATAGCAGCCTCGGCTGTAGAAAACGTCCCAGAAGGCATACCCGCCTCGGATACAAAGAGGGCTTGCGACAGGGCCGCGATCACGCGATTGCGACGCGGAAAGGCGAACTTGCGCGGACCCATGCCCCACGGAGAGATCGACACGACCGCGCCACCCGTATCGAGCGTGCGAGCAATAAGCCCCGCGCTCGAACGCGGGTAGACCACGTCGGCGCCCGTCCCCAGCACCACAACGTGTTTGCCGCCGGCGTTGACCGCAGCCCAACCCGAGGCCTGGTCACAACCGACCGCACCGCCCGAAACTACCGTTACTCCCGCCTCAACCGCCACCTTCGCCGCAAGCTCTGCCACGGCAAGACCATACGGCGAGGCCTTTCGCGCACCGATGATGGAGAGCGCGGGCGTCGAAAGCGCCTCGGGGTTGCCGCGCACATAGAGCGTCTGAGGTACATCAGAAAGCTCCAAAACGGTCTCGGGATACAACGCGTCACCTGGATGCAGCTCGAAGGTCCCCTCAGCCATCATTGGTCCCTCCTTCCCTGGTACATCGCCGCCTCGAGCACGTGGTCCTGCGTCACCTGCTCGCTCTCGGCGACATCTGCGATCGTGCGCGCAATGCGAACAAGGCGCACGATGCCACGCCCTGTGAGATGCGTGCGCTTCGACAGGCCGAGCACACACTTCTCCGCCGCATCATCGAGCTCAAAGGTCGAAACGACGCCGTCAATGGACCGTGTCTCGTCATCCTCGGCCTCGGCATCCGCATCGTCCATGCGGGATTCGCGCCAAGCGCGAAAGGCGCGACCGCGCACAACGTAGTCACGTAACTCGGCCGACGACATGCCCTCCGCACCCTCGATAATCACTTGAGGGTCGGGACGGGTCACATCGATCATCATGTCGATACGGTCGGCCAAAGGACCGCGCAGTTTAGACCGATAGCGCTCGACCATCGCCGCCGAGCAGCGACACGGCACCTCGCGATCGCCCAAAAAGCCGCAGGGGCAGGGATTGCTCGCAGCCAGCAGCTGAAAGCGCGACGGGAAGGTAAAAGCCCCGTCGACGCGTACGATCCTCACGTAGCCGCGCTCGATGGGCTGACGCAGCGTCTGCAGCACGCCAGTGGGAAACTCGGCAAGCTCGTCCAAAAAGAGCACGCCGCCATGAGCAAGGCTGATCTCACCCGGGTGCACCGGGCGCCCACCGCCGATAAGGCCCGCGGTCGAAATACTGTGATGGGGACTGCGGAAGGGCCGGTGCCCCGCCAACAAGCCATCAATGTTCTCGCCCAAGACCGAATGGATGCACAGCGCCTCTTGCTGATCCTCGAGAGAAAGCTCGGGCAAAATGCCCGTCATGCGCCGCGCAAGCATGGTCTTGCCCGATCCCGGGGACCCGATCATGAGCAAGCCGAGTTCTCCTGCCGCCGCAAGCGCCATGCCGCGTTTAGCGACTTCCTGCCCCAGTACGTCGGCATAGTCGAGCTCGGGCTCAAAGGTCGCCTCGACGCCCTCGGAATCCAGATAGTGCCGAGCCGCCTCACCCATGCCATGGGCAAGCTGAGACAGATGGTCGATAAAGCCGCAATCCACGCCCGCGAGTGGCACATGCTGGTCGGACCTGCCGGCGATAAAAGACAGCCCCATGTCGCGAGCCAATAGCTGAAACGCCACCTCGCCCTTGACAGGAAGCACTGTACCGTCCAAGCCAAGCTCACCAGCGATAAGACAACGATCGAGGTTGTCGCGGGGAATCTGACCATCGGCCGCTAGAACCGCGATGGCGATGGGCAGGTCAAAGCCGCTACCGGTCTTGCGGATATCGCCAGGTGCCAGATTGACCGTAATGCCCGAGCGCGGGATCTCGAACCCGGCGGAGCGCATCGCGCAGCGAATACGACCGCGTGACTCCATCACCTCCATACTCGGAATACCAAGCATCTGGATGCCCGGAATGCCGCCGGCAAGCGAAACCTCGACCGTGACGTGAATCGCCTCGACGCCGCGAATGCAGGCCGCGTGAACGGCAAACGTCTCGAACGCCATCACGACACCTGCCAATCGAACGCGTTGTACTGGTGCTCGATCTCGGCGATATGCCCGCCGCGAATGGTAACGCCCACGGCATCGAAGCGAATCGCCTTGAGCGGATAATGCTCCATGAGATAGCAACTTGCGATGCGGCGGTAGCGACGTTGCTTTTGGGCGTCCACGGCCTCCTCGGGAAAGACCCGCGTGCTGCAATCCAGCGCAACGCGTCTGGTCTTGACCTCGGCCATCACCACCACATCGTCGAGCTCGTCGAGCAGCACCAGGTCGGCCTCGCCCTCCGAGCATCGATAGCCTTGTTCCAGCAATGCATAGCCGCGCTCGTTAAAGTAATCGATTGCGATAAGCTCGCCCAGCATACCGAGCTCGCGAGGACTGAGCCCCTTGATAAACTCGGGCGTGATCGACCCGCAATCGAGTTCCCCCTCTTCCCAACGCTCCTTGAGCTGCTGCGTCTTACTCGGTTTGCCTGCGGCACACATGGGGTCTCCTTTCCCACTCCCTGCATTGCCTCGATAATGAGGGCGGGTTTCATGCGGGTAAGTACCGGAAGCAAACCAAAAACCAACCAAATGCCGACAAATGAGGGGCCGCATGCAACAATGGCGTTGCACACGGCCCCTACCAGCAGGTTTATGAAACCCTTAAGGTCCCAGTCTTCACAATTGGCCTAAAAAAGGCGCTCGGTCTGCAGAAAGTTTCCGCAAAAGCTCACACGGTGCAGCGGAGAAAGACCATGTTTGCGAATGGCCTCGATGTGCTCGGGGCTCGCATAGCCTTTCGATTCGGCCAAATGGTACTCGGGGTACTCGGCATCGTACTCGACCATCATCTCATCACGCGTGACCTTAGCCATGATGGATGCCGCAGCGATACAGGCAATTTTGGCATCGCCCTTGACCACGTCGCGCTCGTTGGGAACGGCACCCAGGGGGTTACCGTCCATAAGCACGCAATCGGGCTCGAGCCCCGTATCGGCCACCGCACCCGCGACAGCAGCTCGAATGGCGCGGGCCATGCCCATCTCGTCGATATCCGCAGGAGCAATATGGCAAAAGCCGATAGCGGTCGCCACCTCGGCAATCTTCACCGATAGCAGCTCGCGGCGCGCCGGCATGAGCTTTTTGGAATCGTTGATGCCCCAGATGCGCGGCTCCATGGGAAGGCACACGGCGCACACCGTCAAAGGACCGGCCACCGAGCCGCGACCCACCTCGTCGACGCCCACGACCACGCCATCCCCACCGAGCTCGTGCATCAGCTCGTACATGCCGTTGACGCGCTCGCGCTCGGAA
>URNI01000109.1 GCA_900549135.1 uncultured Collinsella sp. | reverse complement strand
AAAGAAGCGCCAAACCTCGGCCATGACATCCTTTCGATTGTGATGACGAGGGCCGCCCCACCGGAGCGGCCCTGCCACATAAGCGTTTGCGGTCGTTTACTTGTCCTCGAGATAACGCGAGAGGAACTCGCGGGTACGCTGGTGCTTGGGGTTGCCAAAGAGCTCCGCCGGCGCGGCGTCCTCGAGGACCACGCCCTTGTCCATAAAGACCACGCGGTCGGACACCGTGCGGGCAAAGGCCATCTCGTGCGTGACGACGACCATGGTCATGCCGTCGGCAGCGAGCTTGCGCATGACCTCGAGCACCTCTCCCACGATCTCGGGGTCGAGTGCGGAGGTCGGCTCGTCAAACAGCATGATCTGCGGGCTCATGCACAGGGCGCGGGCGATGGCAACGCGCTGCTTTTGGCCACCGGACAGGCGACCGACCGCGGCATGGGCGAATTTTTCGAGTCCCACGCTCGCCAGATGCTCCATCGCGACCTGCTCGGCCTGATCTTTGCTCATCTTTTTGAGCGTGACGGGCGCGAGCGTGCAGTTGTCGAGCACATCCATGTTGTTGAACAGGTTAAAGCCCTGGAACACCATACCGATGTCCTCGCGCAGCTTGTTGATGTTGCAGCGCTCGGCCGTGAGGTCCTGGCCGTGGAACCAGATGTGGCCCGCGTCCGGGGTCTCGAGCAGGTTGAGGCAGCGCAGGAAGGTCGACTTGCCCGAACCCGAGGCGCCGATAATGGTGACGACCTCGCCTGATTTGACGGACAGGTCGATGCCCTTGAGTACCTCGAGTGAGCCGAAGCTCTTGCGCAGGCCCTCGACGCGGATGAGCGGCTCATTGGTCTGTGCGGCGGCCGCGGTGCCGGTAGTGGCGATATCTGCCATGATGATTCTCCTCGTCTTGAGCCTAGTTGGAGCTGGGCAGCGTTGCCGGGGCCTCGGCGCCGAGCTTTTTGCCAAAGGCCTCGAGCAGGCGGCTCGCCACGAGCGTCAGGATCAGGTAAACCACGAGCGCCACGCAGTAGACCTCCATCTGGCGGTAGTACACGCCGGCGACCGTGGTAGTAGCGTACATAAGGTCGAACACGCCGATGACCGAGAGCACCGACGAATCCTTGATGTTGATGATGAGCTCGTTGGTGAGCGCCGGAATCGCGTTTTTAATGCCCTGGGGGAACACGACCTTGCGCATGGCTTGCCACTGCGACAGGCCCAGCGAGCGCGCCGCCTCGGCCTGGCCGGGATCGATGGACTCGATGCCGCCGCGCAGGACCTCCATCATGTAGGCGGTGGAGTTGAGCGAGATGGTGACGAGGCCGGCGGTGAAGGTGCTCCAAATCTGGTTGGCCTGAGCGGTCTCGAAGCCCATGCCGCGCAAAACGGTGAAGCCCGCGTAATAGATGAGCAGACCCTGGACCATCATGGGCGTGCCGCGCACGATGGTGGAGTAGACGGTCGCAAAGCCGCGGCCGATACTCTTAAAGAAGCGCACCAGGTCGTTGTCCACGCGATCGAAGGTCTGAATGCGCAGGAACACGAAGAGCAGCGCCAGGAAGAATGCGATGACGGTGCCGAAGGTGGCAAGCGCGATGGTGATCTCGATACCGCGAATGAAGAAGTCGCCGCTCTTGTAGGTCATGTAGACCAGGCTCGACAAAAAGTCGCTGGGGTTGGAATCCGAGACAATGCTCACCTGCACCAGGTCGATAAACGACATGACGCAGCGGTCCACGAAAAAGATCGCCGCGATGGCGACCACGACATGGCTGCCCAGGCGTGCGCCGCGGCGGAAACGCTCGGATGCGAACGGCGACTTTTCGCGATAGTCGTTCCAGTGCATGAGCTTGGTGACCAGCGCCGCCGCCGACACGACGAGCCAGGCCCAAAGAATCGCCCAAAGGCAATCTTGGAACACGCCCGTGGGGGCCAAGAAGCTCAGCGGCGTGGGGTTGCGCTGGCTAAACGCCAGGCCGAGCGCCGCGATAACGCTCGTGCCCAGGTATACATAACGGTGGTCGGCCTTGATAAAGGAGGCCAGGCGATTAATGGTTTTCATGCTGCCTCCCTATGCCGGCTGACGGTCGAGGCACGCGTCCCACATTTGGTCGCGCTCCTCTTGGCTAATGCCCTTGAGTGTCTTGTCGATGAGCTTAAGCAGCTTGTCCGAGCCCTTGCGGCAGCCGACGTTTGCCGTGACCTCCTGCTTAAAGCCCTCGCCCTCGGCAAAATGAATGGGGACAATACCCGGATTTTGGGCCATATAGCCCTTCTCGTTCTCGGTGTTGTAGGTCACGGCGTCGCAGGTGCCCTGCAGCAGGTTCGAGAACACCGTGGGAACCGAATCGACCGGATTCTTGTGGACAACGCCCGGGATCTCGTCAATGACGGTATCGAGCATGGTGTCCTTTTGGCCGAGTACCGTGGCGCCGCTAAAGTCGCTGAGCTTGGTGGCGTTTTGGTAGGGGGAACCCTCTTTTACGAACAGGCCAAAGTAACCAATGAAGTACGGATCGGAGAAGCCGACCGACTCCTCACGCTCGGGCGTGGCGCTCATGCCAGCAATGATGAGGTCGATCTGGCCGTTGTTGAGCGAATCGATAAGGCCCGAGAAGCTCTGCTTGACGGCAACGGGCTCGCCGCCGAGGGCCTTGCAGACGATCTTGGCGATCTGCACGTCGTAGCCATCGGCATAGGCGCCCTGCACGTTGTCGATGGGAATGGTGTACTCGCTGGCTTCGGAAACCTGCCAGTTGTACGGGGCGTAGGCCGCCTCCATGCCGATGCGGATCTTATCCTTGCCGATCACGGTATCGGACAGGTCGTCGCGACCACCGCCCGTCGTGGGCTGAACCACCTTGAGCGTAGACGGGCGCTGACAGCCGGCGAGCGCGCTGGCGACAACGGTAGCACTCGCAGCGAGAGCGCTACCCAAAAAGATGCGACGGCTGCATACCGGCTGGCGCTGCGCATCGCACTGTTGGGGAGAATGCATAATCTGCCTTCCCTGTTGAATCGTATGCTGACGACTTAACAGGATATACGTCAGCAACCAGCAGCGCAGCACAAGCTCGAAAAATTAATAGACACACGGCAGTCATTGGGAACGTCGATGTTTTGGCAATGCCAGCGAGCGGCGCGCAGCGTCGACCGGTCCGCCGTTCGTTAGAACGGAGGAACACCTACAGCAGCGTTACCTCGAAGGTACGCTTGTCGGTAGCGCCGGGAGCCAAGGTGATGGTGTTGACCTTGTGCTCAAAGACGTCGTCCTCGGTGTCCGTGGTGGTATGACCGGTCCAGGGCTCGAGCGCCACAAACGGGGCGTCGTTGGCGGCAGACCACACGCCGATGTACTTAAAGCCCTCAAAGTCGATCTTGACGCCGTGGCCCGACTTGCGGCCGCGCAGCGTGAGCGTGGAGCCCGGAGTATCGGTGAACATGATGGCATCGTTATCGAAGCTACGGTGCGTGATGGGCAGCACGTCAGAGTTATCGGGCGCCTTGTAGCTGCCCTCAAACGTCATAAGACCGTCGGGCGTGATGATAGGAGCCTCGTTAGTCCAAGCCTCGGTAAACGCCAGCTCGTAATCCTCGAACGCCTCGTCCTCGGCACCGGGAGCAGGTACGTTAAATGCGGGGTGGCCGCCCACCGAGAACGGCAGGTCCACGTCGCCGGTGTTGGTGACGGCGAAGGTCTGCGTGAGGGTGGCGTCGCCGGTCAAGGCATAGGTCATGTTGAGCTTAAAGTGGAACGGGAACGCCTTGAGCGACTCAGGCGTATCGGTGATCTCGTACGTTACCGAGGAGCCGTCCTCCGAAACCTCGACCAGCTTGTGCTCGACGATGCGCGCGAGGCCGTGGCGCGGCATCTCGCAGGTGCCAGCCGCAGACGTCGCCGTGTTGTTGCGCAGCGAGCCCACAATGGGGAACAGGATGGGCGCGTGCTTGCCCCAAAAGGCGGGGTCGCCCTGCCACAGATACTCGTTGCCGTTGAGGGCAAGGCTCGTGAGCTGGGCGCCCATGGAATCGATGGCCGCGGTGAGGCTGCCGCGCTTGATGGTAGTGACGGTAGACATGCTGCTTCCTCCAAAAGTAAACAATAGTGTCGAGGGCTATTGTCCCACTCTTGGCGGCGGGGTTGAGCGACAGGCGCAGTTATTGAGCAATAGCGTAAAGGTCGAACCCGCCCTGCGGTGTGGTGTCGACCGTGTCGGGCGCCTGTGAGTTAAAGCTCACGGGGACCATGCGCTTTGAGGCACGGAAGCGCGTGCCGTCGGTGGCGACGGGCGGTTCATCGACGGTGAGCTCGTAGTCGCCGGGCTTAAGTTCGATGCCGTCACCAGCGGAATTGACGTATTGATACTCGTCAATCGTCTGCCCTTTGAGCGTGCGCCCCACGATGTAGATGAGCATTTGGCTGTCGCCGCGCGCGGTGTCCCACGTCGCGCCGTCCTTGACCTCGACCGACACATGTACCGAGCGCGTGCGGCCGAGCGATTGCTCGACAGACATCTCGACCTTGGCGGCGTCTTTTCGCTGCTGCTCGACATGGCTCCAGACGTTTCCAATTACCGAGCATGCGATAACGCCGGCCATGAAGGCGATAAGGATGGGGCCGAGCGGAGAACGGCGGCCCGCGTCTTCCTCACGAGCCAGGTCGGGGCGATGTGTGGGCGCAAGCGCCTGGGCGCCTTGCGCGGGCACGTCGAGAATGCTGAAGGATGCCGTGCTGTCGGGGTCGATGGTGTGACGCGGCTGCGGGATCTTTGCCGGCGAGATGGACATGTCCGCCGGCTCACCGAGTGTGGCCGTGGCATCGGCCTTAGCCTCATCGGCCTCGGCTTGGGCCCAAGCCTGCTCAAAGGTCAGGGGCTCGGCGGCATCGGAGGCGGCATCAGGCTCGACAGCGGCATCGTTGCCGGTCTCGTCCTCGTCGCTCGACACGTCACGCGACGCGGGCTCGTCCCACTCCTCGTCCGGAGCCTCGCCCTCGCTATACCACCATTCAAAGTTATCGATATCCATACGGGGCGCCCCTTAGGCCTCGCAAATAAACACTCGCTAGTCTTATACCCCCAGACGGCACCGAAGCTCACCCGCGCCGGACACGAAAACCGTCACAACATTCGACGTTTTTCCTCGTTTTCGAGATTTTCATCGAATGTTGTGACGGTTTAGGCGGCAGCCACGCCGCGAATGTGACAAAGAGACTGTCCCTTTGTCACATTCTGTTAGAGTTGCAGGGATTGAATCCCGCTTATTCACGCGACATTGGAGTGACAACCTTGACCGCCGCAACCACGCCAAAAAGTAAGTCAACCGCCGCCGCGCTCTCCCCCGCGCGCACCAATCTTTGCCTGGCGCTGCTCGTGCTGTTGGGATTCTCGCTCGGCTGCTCCGAGTTCGTGGTCATCGGCATCGAAAGCGACCTAGCGACGGAACTCGGCGTATCGCTTGCCACCGCAGGCCAACTTATTAGCGTGTTCGCACTGATCTACGCTATCTCGACGCCGGTGCTCGCGCTCAGTACGGGGCGTTTTCGCCGCTACCAGCTGCTCGTGTGCTACAGCATCGTCTTTGTGCTCGGCAACCTGGTCATGGCACTGGCACCCAACTTCCAGGTTCTCTTTATCTCGCGCATTGTCCTGGGCTCCGTCTCGGGTGCACTGCTCGCCGTGGGCGTGACGTACATCCCCGAGCTTCTGTCTCCGCAGCAAACTTCGCTTGCCATCTCGGTGGTATATGGTGCGTTTTCCGTGGCAATGGTCTTTGTCACTTCGATCGGCAAGTTTGTGGCCGACACGCTCGATTGGCACGTGGCCATGTACGGCACGCTGGCCTTTGCCGTTCTGATCTGCGGAGCGCTCGTGGCGTTTATGCCGCGCGCTGGGCAAACCGACGAGCCCGCCACTTTTCGCGAGCAGGCGGGTCTGCTACGCGAGCCGAGCATCATCACCGGCATGCTCATCTTTTTGTTTGGCGTGGGGTCGGTCTACGTTTTCTACGGCTACGTGACGCCTTATCTTGAGCAGGTGCTGGGCATGGGCACGGTCGAAGCCAGTACCACGCTCATGGCCTACGGCGTGTTCTGCCTGATCTCGAACATCCTGGGCGGATGGATCGATGCGCGCTTTGGCATGAAGGCGCT
>URNI01000108.1 GCA_900549135.1 uncultured Collinsella sp. | reverse complement strand
GCATCTGGTCGGTGTCTTGGAACTCGTCGATCATGACCATCTTAAAGCGGCCCTCATAGGCAGCTCGAATAGCCGGGTAGTCGCGCAGCGCCTCGTATGCCATGCGCAACAGATCGTTATTGTCGAGCGCGGACTGGTCGGCCTTGAGCGCACGGTACTCCGCCTCTACGGCACGGGCAAGCCCCACCAGTGCATCGAGCGCCGGGCCACCGCAGGCAAGCACGATATTGATAAACGCATCGGCCGCCTCGGCCTTGAGTAGCTCCACCTGCTCCTTAGGAAACGCCTTGCTCGCCCGAGGCATGCTGCACGACATCATGAGTCGCGCCGCATCCTCCATGGTTTTGCCGCTCGCGTCAAACGCGTCGATGGCGTCGAGTGCCACCTGCGCTTTCTCGGTCGTGGCCTTGCTTGTGCCCAGCGCCGCACGATAAGCATCGGCAAGCGCCGAGGTGTCGGCCTGGCCGCGCGCCACGCGCACATCGTCCATACCGCCCGGCAGCTGGCTCGATAGCTCCAGCAGGTCGCGCACCAGGCCTTTGATGGTGGTACCGGCGCCAAACGTCCCGCCCTCGCCCGCCATGGGATACCAAGCATAGAGGGCCTTAAGCGAAGCGGCGAGCTCGGGCGCGGCATCGGGCGCCGTCGCGCGCCCCAGCACATGCTCAACAGCCTGATCCATAAGCTCGTCGGTATCGGTGAGCACCGTGAACTCGGGATCGATGCCCAGCTCCAGCGCGTGCGCGCGCAGGATACGCGAGCACATGCCGTGAATGGTCGAGATCCACGCGTCGTCGACGGTCAGTGCTTCCTCGTCCATGCCCTCGTCGATAAGCGCACGGCGCACGCGGTCACGGATCTCGGCCGCGGCATCTTTGGTAAAGGTAATGGCGAGCACCTGGTCAAGATGTTCAACGAACGGACCTGATTCGGGCGAGAGCGCGTAGACGATGCGGCGCGTGAGGGTAAAGGTCTTGCCCGAACCGGCGCCCGCCGAGACAAACAGCGGACGGTCGAGCGTTTTGACAATCTGCAGCTGTTGCGGCATCAAAGTCGAAAGATCCATGGTCTACACGTCCCTCCTTACAAACGTTCCTTCGTGGTTATACGAGCAGCGCGCATGCGCGGCCTGAGCCGACGTCGGGTCGACGGCGGCAACGTTGCCTGCCTCGAGCTCGCGCAGGCGCTCGGCGATGCCGGCCTCAACGCGATCGAGCAGGGCGTCGAAGTCCATGCTGCCGCCCTCGCCGGGGAAACCTTTCTTAAGGCCCGGGATGCGACCGTCGCTGCGCTCTTCCTCGAGCAGCTCGGCGCTCGCGGCACCGCGCAGCGCGGGCTTGCCGCCCTTGGTCGAAAAGTAGAGCGCCGCGCGGGTGTCCAAATCCAGCGCCCGGCGCATGGCCTGGGCGTAGATGAGCGTTTGGGTATGTGGTGGCAACCAGCGCGGATCGTCGATGGGCGCCGTGCCCGATTCCTCGTCGCGCACCGTAGGGTCGGCGAGCTTAAACTCCTCAACGCCCGTGCGATGCTTGTAGTCGATCACCACGGCACGATTCTCGGCGTCCACGTCCACGCGGTCGATGCGCCCGCCAAGCGGCCAACCGGCATACTCGACCTTGAGCTCGTTGAAGGCGAACTCCAGGTAGTGCGGGGCAAAGGGGGCAAGTGCCTCGGACTCGTAGGCAAGCACACCCTCCAGCTGCGGCAAGATCTCGGCCACCTGGCGCTCCTCCACCGCAGAGAGCGGCACCAGCGGGCCCTCCGTGCCGCGCTTGCCGGCGTGCTCGGCCAAGGTCTCGTCAAAGACCTCGTGCAGCAGCCCCTGTGCACGCGACAGATTCTCGGGCGTCACGCGCTTCATGCCCTCCTGGGGCAGACGGGCATGCAGATGCTCCAGCACGTCGTGGACAAAGTTGCCCTTCTCCATGTTGCCAAAGCCCGCGTCGATCGACTGGGGCTTGACGCGATACGACACGAACCAGCACAGCGGGCACGTCGAGTACGCCTCAATCTGCGAGGCGGACGTCAGACGCGGCACGAGCGGCGCGTTCTCGCCCTCGCCATCGCGGCGACGCAGGACCAAATACGGCACGGCCTCGGCACTCAGATGCTGAGGGGCTTCACAGGTCACGCGCTCGCGCTTGAGACCTTCGCCTGCCGCGGGATCGAAGTCGGCGATGACATCGCCCTCGCCTACGCACGTGGGCTTGGCAGCGCCAGCGGCCTCGGCATGTGCCCGCAGCTCGGTCCATACGGCTGCCGGGTAGCACTCGCGCGCCTGGCGATCGTGTGTCACGCGGGCGAGCGCGACCGGACCGCTCGCCGCCTGCATTGCACGGCCAAAGCGCACACGCAACAGGGCAGCGGGCTCCAAAGACACGCCGTCGCGGCGCAGCTCGGCCGTCAACGTGGCAAGCGGGCCCTCTTCGTGCGAAAGCGGATAGCTGTCCAGGTCGACATCGGCAAACAGCACGGCATCGTAGCCGCCAGGACGCAAAACCGACGCATCGGCAAGCGACACGAAGCGCACTTGCGCCCGTGGCGTGCGATCGACCTCGTAGGTCTCGTAATCGTATGCGGTACTGCGCTTGTCCACCTTAGTTCGAACGCCGTCGAGAACCGGCACGGTCGCGGCCTGCGACACGTCGAGCGCGTGAGCATCGTTCATAAGGATGTCGATGGCATGGCGCAGCAAGGCCGTCTCTGCCTGGCGACGGGCCTGGCCGTCAAGGCCACCTAGAGCGCGATCGGGCAGCGCCTCGGCAACGGCGAGCATGGCCTTGAGCGCCGTCACGGGTTTGTCGCGCCACAGCGCCTGAAACACGTCCGAGACCACGCACGGCACGTTCTTAAACCAGTTATCTTCGCTGGCAGCCTTGCGGGCGCCCCTCACCTGGCCCTGCACGCTCTGCAGCAGGCTCTTGACGCCCGCAGTGGTCTTGCTGCGCGACAGGCGCATGTTCTTGTCGAAGCCGCGGGCGCTCGCGGCGTCAGTACCCGAAAGCGGGCTATAAATCCAGTCGGTAAGCTCTGGAGCGGGCCACCACTCGGTCTTGGAAGCGGTGCCCTCGTCGGCGGCTTTCATACGCTCGATCAGGTTGGCGAGCGCCGTAAACTGCCTGCCCGCGATGGACTGGGAAAACGCCGTGAACTCGGTCGTCTCGGACGCAATGTGACGCGCCGCCAGACGAGAGGCGAGCTCACCGAACAGCTGGGATGCCCGGGCAGAAACAACGAGCACGCGCACAGGGTCGGCAGGCGTTGCAGTAGCTTTATCGGCCTTGGACTCCTTGTGCGCTTTCACCAACTTATCGATGGCGTCCGCATAGACATGAGCACGGGCATGGGGGCCGGCGACCTCAATAAAGGCAGGCTGAGCGGCGGTCCCGTAAGCGGCATCAGACGCGACGGCGTCCTCCCCCAGCGGCGCGATCTCAAACAGCACACCGCGGGCATCAAATGCCGTGGCAAGCTCCTCGCGCATCGCCGCCTGCTCGCGGGCAAGCAGCACGACGACCTCTCCCCCATTGTTCGCCACGGCAGACAGCAGCTCGAGTAGACCGTGCGTAAACGACGTGGTACCGCGCACGCATACGGCGCGGGTGCACGCCGGCAGGTTATCGGCCAGGGCACCGGCCATAATGTCAGCCGCCTCGCAGGGCTCGACCATATCTCGACGGTCCAAACCGTCCGCGTAGGCGCGCAAAAGCTCGAACACACGAGCCTCGGCATCGCTTTTTGGCTCAGGCTGGCAATTGTTGCCACCGCATCGCTCGGCCGTCGTCCCCGCCACACCCGGCAGCACATCGCGGGCCATGCGCGCGAGCATGCGCACCGTGCCCTGGCTACGCGAAAGCGGCTGCAGGTCGGCATCGTCGCGGCGGGCAATCATATCCGAAAACAGCATCTGACGTTGCAGGTTGTCGACGAAACCGCGCCCGTCGCCCAAAAGCTCCCAAAGCGAGCGAAGCCACGATGCGGGTGTCTTGTAGTCGATACCCAGCGAAATGCCGGCTTCCGCCGCATCATGACGGCACAGATCGAGCTCGGCAAACGTTGGTGCCAGCAACACGGCACGCCCGTGACGGGCAATAAGGTCGGCAAGCAGCGCCGACTCGGCATCGCTCAAATCCGTGCCGGCATTGGTGGTATAGATTCGAACAGGCATGGTCCTCCGCTCAAACCGTTCGCAATAATCAATGCATCCATCCTACCCGCCCAAGCGGACACATTGCCACCGCAGTTCCATCTTTTGGTACAAAGCAACCTGAACCCAACGCACCAGCCGATTGCAGGCATATAAAAACCGCCCCCGGAGGGACGGTTCTTCGTAATTCAATGTTGTCGCTGGCCTACTCGCCATCCTCCAACTTAATGAGGATCTTGCGGTAGCCACCGTACTCGCCGTTCAGCGCCTTTGAAACGCGGCTCACCGTGGTGGACGAAGCGCCGGTACGGGCCTGAACCTCAACATAAGGCTCGCCCTCGTCCAAATAGCGCGCAACCTGCAAACGCTGAGAAAGGTCGCAAATCTCGCGCGGCGTGCAGATATCGGTCAAAAACGCTTGGATATCCTTCTCGTCGTCCAAAAGGCTAAATGCGTGGACCAGCTGCTTGACATCAGGCTTGTCAAACATGTTCTCGATATTCATCGATCACCGCCAAACCCGCCAAAAGGCATCGAAGTTGATACTGACATCGGGCATCGTTCGCCCGTTCCATGCAATAGGGCAACGCCTGTGGCTTTTGCCCGTAGCAGTGTAGCACACCACCAAACTAAAGCGACAAGACTCTCTGCCAGCGGCGCGTTTTTCAGGACGAACGCCGTTTAGAAACCATATGCGCACGTAAGCTCCACGAATATTTGAGACAATGGGCACCCAAACACCGCGGCGCGCCCGCGCAACCATCCAGGTCGCCGCCGTAAGCCGCTTCACGCGACGCCAGCAATCCCGGCGCAAGAAAGGATTCACGCCATGCGCTTTATGCTTAACTGGCTCTTCACCTCGATCGCCATCGCGATCGCCACGTTCCTCGTCCCCGGTATCCAACCCTTCGGCTTTGCCGAGACCTGGGTCTGCTTTGCCTTTGTGGGACTGTTCCTGAACATTGTCGATTCGTTCGTCAAACCGTTCCTCACGGTCATCTCGCTGCCGCTCACGATCATTACGCTGGGCATTTTCCAGCTTGTCGTCAACAGCTTTATGCTTGAGCTCGCGAGTTACCTGTCGGTCAACCTGCTGGGCGTCGGCATCTCCATCGCCAGCTTTGGATCGGCCTTTATGGGCAGCATCCTGGTGTCCATCACGCGCAGCATCCTCGACAGCATCGCCGAGGACTAAAACGGCCATTCCGGCCGTGTCCGTCTCAACAGCCCAAAACGAAGGCCGCCCATCGCAAAAATGGGCGGCCTTCTTATTTGCCAAGTCTCAAAGGGCGAGAAAATCTACCATTTCCACCCCGTCCCCAAATGCAGGTGTGGGTTAGATGACGTAGTCGTAGCCATGGTTGGGAGCGACAAGTTGATCGAGCGTCACACCGTCGAGGTAGTCGTTGATGAGCTTGTCCAGGTTCTTCCACACGTCGAGCGTGGGGCACTCATCCGAACGCGAACAGCCCTTGCAGTCGCCATCCAGGCAGGCGACAGGCGCCAGACTGCCCTCGGTCAGGCGCAAGATCTCGCCCACCGTGTACTGCTCGGGCGGGCGCGTGAGCACGTAGCCGCCGCCCTTGCCACGCATGCCCGAAAGCATGTTGGCGCGCACGAGCGTAGCCAAGATGTTCTCCAGATATTTCTCGGAAATCCCCTGGCGCGCCGCGATCTCTTTGAGCGGGATGCGACCGGCCGCCTGGTGCTCGGCCAGGTCGACCATAACGCGCAGGGCATATCTGCCCTTAGTAGAAACCAACATGTATAGTGCTGCCTTTCGGTCATTTAGTCCGTAGAAATTCTAACCGAATAATTTGTTTTGAAAATACCCGTTCCGGTCAAGATGGTTAATCGACTCGTAATAATCTTCTATTTCCTATTGCGTTACTAGGCTTTACTGTCTACTATGCTTGCCAACAGCAAAACGAACAACCCATAAGGTTTGTGGGTTTCGCTGCTACACACACCGTAAAACCACACGGTATCCAGTCATTTGAACACTTTGGAGGTTCA
>URNI01000107.1 GCA_900549135.1 uncultured Collinsella sp. | reverse complement strand
CGTCCGAGCGCATCGTGCAGGTCGTCCATGACGGCCTGAGCGTGGCTGCGTTCCATTACATGCAGTCGAGCCATAAGATCCCCTCTCACATGGCAGCCCGGAGGCGAAGCCGAGCGAAGTTGCTACACGCAACACACTGACCTATAAAGTTGTTTGGCAGCAACACGGTTCGGCAGGCGGTATGAAACGTCGTCCTCAGCGGTGAAAAAGGACATTACCGCAGATAAATGCCATATTTGATAAAACGCGTTACCAAAGAGCAATAACCCATGTGGGCAAATAACGCCTTACAATTTTTCCTATCTGATCCGTTTTCCTCCGTCCCCAAGGGGTCATGTGATCCGAAGGGGACGAAGGAAACCGGATCATTTTTGGTACAAAGGAGTCAGGCCGCCTTGCACCAATCATGAGTTGCGGTGAAATAGGGACTGAAAAGCCGCTCAAAAGGCCAAAACAGTCCGTATTCCACCGCAACTTCAAGACGTTGGTGCATATGAACCTGTCCCCCTTTGCACCAAAAAGGACCCCGAGCATAGTCTGCTCGGGGCCCAAACTCGTCTCGCCTTACCGCGAGACGCGTATGTTATTTGCGCTTGCCGCCGCCGTCACCGGGACGACGGGAGCTGCCGCCGCGCTTGCCGCCACGGCTGTTGCCATAGCTGCCACGGTTATCGCGACCGCCGGCGCGGCCGCCACGGGAGCCGGCCTGGTTGCCGCCGCGACCACCACGGTAGCCGCCGCGACGCTCCTCGCGGGTATCGTCGTAGTTGCGCCAGTCATCGCGACGATCGCGGCTGGCACGCGGATCGCGACGATCGCGCGACTCACCAGAACGCCTGGCGCCACTGCGCCCGCCATTGCTGCGAGCGCCCTCGCGACGCTCGCCACCGCGGCCACCGCGCTCTTCAAAGCGCTTGCCGCCACGGGACTCACCGCTGCGGGTGTCACGCGCACCGCGACCCTCGCCGCCGCGACGCTCGCCACGGCCGCCGCGCTCGTCATCGCGGCCGGAACGACGACGATCGCCCGAACCACGCTTGCCGCCACGCGAGCCACGGCCCTCGTCCTCGCGCTCAACACGGCGACGACCGCCGCGGTCCTCGTCCTCGCGGCGACGGCGATGCGCCTCGCCCTGGAACTGCTTGGCACGGCGCTCGGCACGGTTGCCGCGCGGGGCCTGCTCGACGGCAGCAGCACCGCCGCGCTCCTCGGCAGCCACCTCGCGGGCCACGCTCTCCACGGCCTCGTCCACGCGAGCCTGAACGCCCTCGCGCACGCGGGTCTTGCCGCCGCGCTTGGGACGGCTCGGACGCTCGCCGTCGCTGCGACGCTCGTCGCGACCGCGGTTGGAACGACCGGCCACATCGCCGTAGTCATCGCCGTTGCGCTTGCCGTCGCGACGTGCCTGCTCAAGCTTCTTCTTGCTCTTGGACTTGCCGCGCTTGGTCTTCTTCTTCACCTTAAAGGCCGCAGGGTCACGCTCGGGATCAACCGCGGGCGGGTTGGGACCCACATGCAGGTCGCCGGCCTCGTAGATGTCGGCCGTCTTGTCCATAAGCTTCTCGATCTCGTAGAACTCGTCGACGTCCTGCTCGGTCACAAACGTAATGGCCCAGCCCAGCTCGCCGGCGCGGCCCGTACGGCCAATGCGGTGGATATAGTCGGTCGGCTCGGCCGGCACGTCAAAGTTCACGACGTAGCGCACGTCGCTAATGTCGATGCCGCGGGCGAGAACATCGGTTGCCACCAGCACGTCGACGGTGCCATCGCGGAAGGCCGAAAGCGCGCGCTCGCGCTGAGCTTGGCTGCGGTTGCCGTGAATCGCGGCGGCCTTGATGCCCTTGCGCTCCAGACGACGGCAGCAGCTGTCGGCGCGGTGCTTGGTGCGCATAAAGACGATGGTGCGCTCCGGGCCCTCCTTCTTGAGGAACTCAGGCAGCAGGTTGTTTTTGGCCTCGATGGACACCGGGAACACAAACTGATCGACGGTGTCGGCGGTCGACGTGGCAGGTGCGATCTCCACGCGAGCCGGGTCGCTCACCAGGTCGGTGATCTCGCCCACGGCCTCCTCGTCGAGCGTCGCTGAGAACAGCAGCGTCTGGCGCTCGGCCGGCGTCTCGCGCACAATGCGGCGGACGGCGGGCAAAAAGCCCATGTCGAGCATGCGGTCGGCCTCGTCGAGTACCAGCACTTTGACCTCGTTCAGGTGGCAGGCGCCCTGCTCGATCAGGTCGACCAGACGGCCCGGCGTTGCGACCAGGATGTCGCAGCCGTACTTGAGGGCAGCGGTCTGCGGCTTGTAGCTCACGCCGCCCACGACGGTCACGGCGACATGGCCGGTGACGTCGGCGATTTTGCTCGCAACCTCGTCGATCTGCTGGGCAAGCTCGCGCGTGGGTGTGATGACGAGCATCACGGGGCCACGGCCGTTGCCCTCGGGCTTCTTGGCACCGCGACGGCGGTTGCGGCCGCCGCGCTCGCGCACGGGTTTGGGAGGAGCGATGTGCTCCAGATTGTTCATGGCCGGCAGCAAAAAGGCGGCCGTCTTTCCGGTGCCGGTCTGAGCGGCGGCAAGCAGGTCGCGGCCCTCGAGCACCACGGGAATCGAGCCAGCCTGGACAGGCGTGGGCGCCGTGTAGCCCAGGTTCTCGATAGCACGAAGCATCTCGTCCGAAAGGCCCAGCTCGTCAAAGGCGGGCAGGCTCTCGGTAGCGGACTCGACGGCCTGGGCGGCATTGGCCTCATCGGCGGCATCGAAGGCAGCCTGGGTCATGGCCTCGCGGGTCTCGTCCAGAATCTCGGCGTCGGTGACGTCAGATACAGAATTACGCATATGTTGTTGTTCCTTATCTGCACGCGCAATGGGCACGGCATGCGGCCGCGCGGGCGTGCTTGGTAGTGCGCTAATACATACAAAAACGGGTGCGCACAGAGAGGACGTTGCTCAGCACGCTGGCGATCGCTTTGGCAGCCCTATCACGCGCCGTCCAGACGCAGCAGCTCTAAGCGATGGAGCAGATTCGCCGCCGGTTAGTATACCCGTACTCCGTATGCCCCCACGTAAATCACAGATGACGAGGCGGACGAGGTGGGCCCGGCTGATTGTCTCAATCTGTAACATCTACAGGGCAAATCTTCCTCTACGTGTTACAGATCGAGACAAACGGTCGACACGGTTCACAAACGTCTCAATCTGTAACAGTTATCGAGTAAAATCGGCCCTAATTGTTATAGATCAAGACAGAGGGGGATTTCCGTTCAATCCAAACCAAATCTCTCGCTCTTCCTGCAATTTCGAACATGTGGCCTATAATGTTGCTTTGGTTACGCTATATATTGCGCAGCCATTTAATACGTCGCCCACCGGGGGCCATTAATTCCTATCGCCATATTGGCTAGGAAGCAATCAAAGGAGGTATCCGTGACAGCAGAGACGCCTTGCTCGGTCCTCTATAACGATATTCGCTCGTTCGGCGGTCTTAAACATCTCGAGATCGCCCGAATGCTCATCAATGGAAACTCTTATCTCGGCAGTACCCTGCTCGAGAAATGCTCTTCCAACCGCTCGTATCTCACCCGTTACATCGTCCATCGCAAGCCTGACCAGTGCGCGCCCTCCATCTACAGCGACTTTACTGTCACCACGCTCAACCTTTCCTCGGCAATCTGCAGCAAGCTCGGCGGCGGCGAGTCCGCCTATCGGGCAATCGCCGAGCACTATCGCGGTCCGGCCGCCAACGAAATGATGTCGGCTCTCGCCAGCTACAAGCTGGACAGCCGCCTATATGCAAATGCCCTCAATCGCATCGACAACTTTGACGGCAATGCCGTGCGCGAGAAAAGCACGCTTTACCTTATGCTCTTTGTGGCAACGGGGGCGCTCGCCGATCCCGTTCAGGGCGTGGCCACCGTCGAGCGCTTTTGCGACAGCAAGACGGGCGAGCACTTTGGCACCACCGAAACTACCGTCGGACGTGGCTTTATGAGCAGCCTGGAGCAGCCGCGCACCGTCGCCCCCAACCTCGGTCTGCTCAGAACCCATGCCGACAACTGCGCCGACATGCAAATCCATCCCCTCACACGCGATCCGCGCGGCACCGTAATTGGTTCTTTGCCCAAAACCTCGCCCAGCATCACCGATGTGGGCGCCGACGCATCGCGCGAGCATCTTCGCATTTGGCTTGAGGGTGAGCACTGGTACGCCCAGGGCCTTGGATCGACCAACGGCACGGTACTCGAATCGGGTGCAGGCAACGGCGATATTGTGATTGAGCCGCCGCGCGACCAACGCGAGCCCGGCAAGATCTATCCCCCAGTGGAAATCGAAAACAGCGACAGGCTCCATCTGGGTCTCTGCACGACATTCCTTGTCATTGTGGACTAGCGCGGACGGCGATCGAAAGACGGTCGCCGTCCGTCTTTCGTCTTCTACCTTCTGCGTCGTAAACGACAATGCTCAGCGGTATACGTGGGCAGTGCGGCTATCATGGTACTTTACCGATATCCGCACTGCTCACGTATACGTGCGGCAACCCATGCCAGACAAAGGAACGCCATGGATACTACCGATAGCGCCTATGGCGACAAACTCATCCGTCTCGACACGTTCGATACCGCCGTGGCAGTCGACCCCAGCGCCGAGGATGATGCCAAGCGACGGTTTATGACGCTTATTCTTCAGACGGCATACCGCGACGGCGGCAATATCGGGCACGTGCTGCGCGCGACCAACACGAGCGGTGAGGTCTTTGCCGTCAAGCTACTCAAGGACAACACCATCCTTTCCGACCAAGCCCCCGACCGCTCCGCCGAGCAATCGGCCGCGCACCTGGCCAACACCGCCGCGCTGTTCGAGGAGTACCGTCATCTGTGTACCGTCTCGCACCTGCGCGGATTTCCGCGCGTCTATGGCTACGGCTCGTGTGAGGATGACCCGCTCATCCTCATGGAGTGGGTCGAGGGCACCTCGCTCAAGCAGGCGCTGCCCCTGCTTCCGCACGACGCCTCGGGCGGGCTGACCACCCAGATGGTCGCCGCCGTCGGAAACGCCGTGCTTCGTGCGCTCTTGATAACCCAAGGCCTCGTGAATCCGGTCATCCATCGCGATCTGTCGCCCGCCAATATCATGTTCCGCACCACCAGCCGAACGCTCGAGCAGCAGATTGCTGATTGCTCCTTTGACCCCTGCCTCATCGACATGGGCTCCGCGACCATGGCTCTCGGCGACGACACGATCACCCGGTGCGCCGACATCTGGCGCTTTGCCACGCCCGTATACGCCGCGCCCGAGATGCTCACGCAGGATATCGAAGGCATCGCGGCCCTTCGCCGTTCGCCGGCAATCGACGTCTATGCGCTTTCGAGCATTTTGTACCAGCTCTACAGCGGTCGCAAACCGTTTGACTTTGAGTCGACGGACGCCGCTGCAACCGGCTCGTTCTATCTCGTAAAGACCAAGACCAAGCCGGCACCGCTCGAGCCGCGCTGCGAGGGCGATGAGGCGCTCGTCCAAATCATCATGAAGGGTCTCTCAGTCGAGCAGTGCGATCGCCCTACCGAGCAGCAGATGCTCGAGGTGCTCTCGACATACCTCACCGACGCCGAATCCGAGGACCGCGAGGGCGCGGGCAGTGACGCCGCAATCGACATCGACTCCGGTACGCACCTTAAGGTCGACGTCGCCGGCGAGCGCGCGCGAGAGATTCTGGAGCAGGCCCGGCACGATGCCATGACCCGCCGCCGGTTTATTATCGGTGGCGTCGTTGCAGCCGTTGCGGGGCTCAGCGTCGTTGGGGCGGCGACCCATGGCTTTGGCATCCCCGACTACCTGGACGGCATCCGCGGTTCGCTTGACGACTACACCTGGGATCAGCTGCAGGAGATTTCGCTCAAGATTAAGGCCGCCGAGACCCGTAGCGAGGCACGCGAGATTGCCAAGCGCTATCATCTGCTCGACGACAACGGGCATATCCCCTATCCGTGTACCAAGCGCGTGAGGCTCACCAACGGGCTGCACATCGGCGCGCAGCTTGTGGGCATCCGTCACGACGAGCTTCTGGACGGGACGGGCAAGGCAGGGTTAACGTTTATGTTCGATGCCGGCATTGCCGAGCGCGATGCCGCGGCCCAACCGTTAAGCGCCGGCTGGGCAGATTGCGAGCTGCGGGAATGGCTCGATAACGACGGCCTTAAGCTGCTGCCCAACGAGTTGCGCGCACTCATCAAATCTGTCAAAAAGATCTC
>URNI01000106.1 GCA_900549135.1 uncultured Collinsella sp. | reverse complement strand
TGGGACCAGGGCCCCACGATGTGACACGAGCGTCATTGTACCCTCGTTTGCGAGCGGGAGTCATTTACGATGCATTTGGGCCGAGCGTGCTTGCAATACGATGGGTCCAAGCGAATGGGCGGGCTTACTGAACCTTGCTGGCGAACTCGAGGTATTGCATGCGCTGCAGCTTGTCGATCGTCGAGGCGTATGGGCTGTCTTCAGATTCCAAGTCGTAGCGCAGCCCGTCGGCACCAAGGTAGCCGGCGACATTGATGGTGGGCACATCTGACCTTGTTGCAAGCAGAGCCTTTTGATAGTCGGTGAGCGGGGCGCCGATCTTATTAAGGGTAATGGCTGCAATCTCGTTTGCCCCGACGGTGTCGTAGACGTTGAGCTCGGTATTGCCGGCGATTTCATAGTTAGCCCAGACAAAATATGTCGACTGATAGATACGGAAAGCGTGGCTTGCCGTATCTTCCTGAGGGTACAGCTCGTCGTTGAGAGTCGTTGCGGCGCTCGGCTGATGGTCGCCAAAAAAGACAAGGACAACCGGTCTGCCGATATTGCGGAGCTCGTTGATAAAGTACTCGAGGTCCCGGTCGGATGCGTTGATGCAGGTTAGATAGGTGTTGAGCGCGCTATTGGCACCCTCGCTGGCTCCCTCGATCCAATAGTTTGTCAGCTCCTCGGCGGGAACGGTGCCGTAGTCGTAGCCGCCGTGATTTTGCATCGTGACGTCAAAGATGAACTGCGGGGCTTCGTCGGTTCTAAGCAGGTCGAGTATCTTGTCATAGGTGGCGTAGTCGCATACGCCGGCATGGTAACAGGGCGCACCTTCGAAATCGCCGATTGAAAGAAAGTCTCCAAAGCCCAGCTGCTGATAGATTTTATCTCGATGGTAGTTGACGGGGTTTTGCGGGTGCATGGCGGTAGCGGTATACCCAAGCTCTTTAAGGTCCCTTGCCAGGCTGTTGACGCCATTCATCTGATACAGCTGATAGGGGATCTTGCCTAATCCGACAAAGGCCGTTGTCGCTCCGGTCAAAAATTCGAATTCGGAGTTTGCCGTTCCGCCACCGGTGACCGAAGCGAGCATGGTGCCGCGAACAAGTGTGTCGGGAAGCGAGTTGTAGAATGCGGGGCCGGTGTACCCGGCCGCCTGGAGCTGCTCAAAGCACGAAAGGTCGCTAAAACTCTCGTTCATGACGGCAACAATCGTCGGCTTGATTTCATTGAACTGGGCAACGGCCGCCGTGCGCTGCTCGCTCGAGCCATACGTGCTGTCGTAGGTGGCGGCGAGCTCCTGCTCGATGCTCTGCGCCTCATCGGGCGTATAGTCTTCGGGCTTCTCAATGGGCAACTCGTTGACCATTTCGGTGAACGAAGTGATAAAACCCTGAGACGCGTACGTGGTGATGGGCTGCCAACGGTCAAATCCAAAATTCAGCGCCTGCTCCAAGTCGATGCTGGAAAAGCCCGAGAGCCCCACAACGGTCACTAGCAGAAAAGCGCAGAGGTTAGCGGCGATTGCGGGGAAGACATGGGTGGGCGTACGGAGCTTTCTCGGTCGGATAAGCGAAAGAAGCCCCAGGGAAATCTCTAGCAGGGCTAGAGAGGTTACGATTCCGGCGGTAAAGGTAAACTCGTATCCCTCGCTCACTTCCATTGCGGTGCCAAGGGCCAAGATATCGCTTGGCAGGATGGCCTCGCCTTTAAACGTTATGACGAAGTGCTCGGCAATGCCAAGGATGCAACAGGCGACGGGCACGAGGGCCATGAAGCCTCCATGTCGCTGTCCCAGCAAATAAAGGGAGAGCAGAACCGTCGCGAGCAGCCCGACGGAAAACCCGAATGAGTTGGCGGGAATGCGATAGAACGTTTCGTTACAGGCAATTTCGAGTGAAACGAACGAGAGCGCTGAAACAGCGGCGATGACAAGGATGTCACGGCAAATACAGGCAACCGTTCCCGTCGCAAGATCGGTTTGGTCGATAAGTCCCGAAACCAAGGGCTCGACAAGAAGTATGACGGCGGTAGCACCGAGCGCCGAATAAGAAAGGACCCATAGGGAATTGTCCTCATTTACGAGCAATTGATTCGTAATCCATGCAGCTACCATGCCGAGCGGGATGAGGAGCGTCGCGCACCAAAAGACGCGGGCAATGGGCGGCTTTTCATTGTGTTTGATTGAAAAATATACGCGCACCACGACGATGGCCACGATAAGGACGGCGATGAATATGGGCAGATTGGCCATGTCGCTCGAAGTGATTTCAAGGGGGATATCTTCGGTCATGGACGTTCCTCTGTTACGGCAAATTAAGTTCAGTATTAGATTACTGTAACCTTTCCATGGCATTTCGAGAAACAAAGCGCCCGATACGCAAAGCTAAAGGTCTGCGAATCTTGTATTACGAACATCTGTGCGCGTCGAGTGCGCTAAACTCATCGACAGTATGATTCGATGCAATAGGAGGCAAGGAGCTTCCATGTCTGATTCTTCTATCGTTATTCGCGGCGCTCGTGAGCACAACCTCCGTGATATCGATGTTTCCATTCCGCGTGACCAACTCGTGGTCATTACCGGTCTTTCTGGCTCGGGCAAGAGTTCGCTGGCATTTGACACTATCTATGCCGAGGGCCAGCGTCGATACGTCGAGAGTCTTTCGAGCTATGCGCGCCAGTTCTTGGGCCAGATGGACAAACCCGACTTGGATTCAATCGACGGCCTTTCGCCGGCGGTGTCGATCGACCAAAAGACGACGTCTAAAAACCCTCGCTCGACGGTTGGCACCGTAACCGAGATTTATGACTATCTGCGCCTGCTGTTCGCCCGTGTGGGCACCCCGCACTGTCCCGAATGCGGCCGCGTCATTGAGCGCCAGACGACCGACCAGGTTGCCGACAAGGTCTTGGCGGCGGGGGAGGGCCGCCGCGCGTTTGTGCTGGCACCGGTGGTGCGCGGGCGAAAAGGCGAGTACACCAAACTGTTTGAGGACCTTCGCGCCGAGGGCTTTAGCCGCGTGCGTGTCGACGGTGAAGTGCGCTCGCTCGACGATCCGATCGATCTGGATAAGAAATTCAAGCACGATATCGAGGTCGTGGTCGATCGCATCGTGATCCGTGAGAATTCTCTGGGCCGTATCGCCGAGTCTGTTGAGCAGGCGACCGCGCTGGCTCACGGCAATGTAAACGTGTACATGCTGCCCGATCGTGATGCTCCCGAGGGGACCGAGGGCGAGCTGCTGGAGTATTCGTTGGCCTTGGCGTGCCCGGAGCATGGACACTCCATTGACGATCTTCAGCCGCGTGATTTTTCGTTTAACGCTCCCTATGGCGCATGTCCTGAGTGCGACGGCCTGGGCTTTAAGAAAACCGTTGATGCCGAGGCGCTGATCGAGGACCCCTCGAAGTCCATTGCCGACGGAGTCTTTGGTAGCCTGTTTGGCAATTCGAACTACTATCCGCAGATTTTTGCTGCGGTCTGCAAACACTTTAAGGTGAGCGCCGATACGCCGTGGGAGGACTTGCCCCCTCGCGTGCGTCGTGCATTCTTGGATGGCCTGGGCGATACGAAGATCTCGGTCGACTACCAAAAGCTCGACGGACGTCGCAGCCAGTGGGATACCAAGTTTTCGGGCGTTCGCAACATCCTGTACGAACGCTATACCGAGACGACGAACGAGAACACCAAGGCGCGCCTGGAGAAGTACATTCGCGAGGAGCCGTGCTCGACCTGCCACGGCGCTCGTTTGCGCTCCGAGATGCTCGCCGTCACCGTGGGCGGCAAGTCCATTTACGAGGTTTGTTGCCTGTCGTGCCGTGAATCGCTCGAGTTTTTTGAGGGCCTGGAACTCACCGAGCGCCAACAGTTTATCGGCGGTCGTATCGTCAAGGAAATTCTGGAGCGCTTGCGTTTTCTGGTCGATGTTGGACTCGACTATCTGACGCTCGATCGTGCCTCGGCGACGCTTTCCGGTGGCGAGGCACAGCGTATTCGCTTGGCAACGCAGATCGGCGCGGGTCTCATGGGCGTGCTCTATATTCTGGACGAGCCCTCGATCGGTCTTCATCAGCGTGACAACGAGCGCCTGATTAAGACGCTTGAGCGCCTGCGCGATATCGGCAATACCGTTATCGTTGTCGAACACGACGAGGATACAATCCGTGCCGCCGACTACGTGATCGACATGGGGCCCGGCGCCGGTGTCAACGGCGGGCACGTAGTCGCGGCGGGAACGCCTGCTGATATCATGGCGTGTCCTGAGTCGATGACGGGCGCTTATCTGACCGGCAAACGAATGATTCGGGTGCCTGATGAACGGCGCAAGCCCGGTCGCGGCTGCCTTAAAATTACGGGCGCTCGAGCCAACAACCTCAAAAACGTTACCGCCAAGATCGAGTTTGGTACGCTTACGGTTGTTACCGGCGTGTCGGGATCGGGCAAGAGCTCCCTGGTTACCGACACCATTGCGCCTGCCCTTACGAATGCCATTCACCGCTCGACGCGCCCCGTGGGTCCGTATAAGAAAATCGAGGGCATCGAGTGTATCGATAAGGTTATCGATATCGACCAGTCGCCGATTGGCCGCACGCCGCGTTCCAACCCTGCTACCTATATCGGCCTGTGGGATGATCTTCGCGCGCTGTTTGCGAGTACGCCGGAGTCGAAGGCGCGCGGCTACTCGCCGGGTCGTTTCTCCTTTAATGTGAGTGGCGGGCGCTGTGAGGCGTGCAAGGGCGACGGGCAGATCAAGATCGAGATGCACTTCCTTCCCGATATCTACGTTCCCTGCGAAGTTTGCGGCGGTAAACGCTACAACCGCGAGACACTCGAGGTCACTTACCGTGGCAAGACCATCTCGGACGTGCTCGACATGAGCGTCACCGAGGCGCTGGCCTTCTTTGGGAATATCCCGCAGATTAAGCGCAAGCTCCAGACGCTGTACGATGTAGGCTTAGGCTACGTGAGCCTGGGCCAGCCCGCCACGACGCTCTCGGGCGGCGAGGCGCAGCGTGTGAAGCTCGCCAAGGAGCTTCATCGACGCCAGACGGGCAAGACGTTCTATATTTTGGACGAGCCGACGACCGGTCTTCATTTTGAGGACGTCCGCCAGCTGCTCGATGTGCTGCAGCGCTTGGTCGATGCGGGCAACACGGTGCTGGTGATTGAGCACAACCTTGATGTCATCAAGGTTGCCGACCGCCTGATCGATATGGGTCCCGAGGGCGGTAACGGCGGCGGAACCGTCGTGGTTTCGGGGACACCGGAGCAGGTTGCGGACTGTCCGCAGAGTTATACGGGCAAGTTTTTGGCGCCGTTGCTCAGGCGTGACCGGGAGCGTCAGGCTCAACTTGATGCTCAATAAATAGGCGATTCAGTTTATGGGCGCCATCGACTCCTTGTGATTCGATGGCGCTTGCTGTGCCGAAGTGACGTATGCAGCCGAATTGGACATATACTTAATCCTTGCGTCCGAATGCGAGGGAAAGGATATGTCATGGCAAAGGCTGTAAAGACGCCAAAAACCAATGCGATGCGCGAGCTGGAAAGTGCCGGCATTTCCTATGTTCTACATGCGTACGAAGACGATGGTGATGAGTCGGTGGGCCTGGGGGTCGCGATTTCGGAGCAGCTTGGCGAGGAGCCCGGTCAAGGATTTAAGACTTTGGTCTGCGTGACGCCGTCCAACGACTATGTCGTGTGCTGCATCCCTGTTGCCGACGAGCTCGATCTAAAGTCCGCCGCGCGTGCCGCGGGGGAGAAGTCCTTGGCCATGATGCATGTGAAGGATTTGCTTGCGGCGACTGGCTACGTTCGCGGCGGCTGCAGCCCGGTCGGTATGAAAAAACGCTACCGGACGCTCATTGACGAGACATGCGTCCTTTGGGATACCATTTTTATTTCGGGAGGCAAGCGTGGTTATCAGCTCGAGCTTGCACCCGATGATTTAATTGCATTTTGCGGGGCGACGGTTGCCGCGATTACGAGAGAGGACTGAGCGATGCCACAGGAAGAATTGAAGTGCGGAGCTCATTTTGCAAAAGAATCTGCGCCTCAGACACCCTCATCCGAAGTTTCTTCGTCGCGAGATGACACTGACGACATGGGCTCGTCGGACTACTCCACGGTTGGTCGTTCCGCCGGGCTTATGACCATCCTGACTATCGTGTCTCGCGTTACCGGTTTTATCCGCACGTGGGCAATGGCGGCCGCTATCGGCATGTCGCTACTCTCGTCCTCCTATCAGGTCGCCAACAACCTGCCCAATATGCTCTACGAACTCGTGATGGGCGGCATGCTCGTGACGG
>URNI01000105.1 GCA_900549135.1 uncultured Collinsella sp. | reverse complement strand
CAACAAAGGCGTTGCCCGGGCCGGTGATTTTGTCGACGCGCGGAATGGTCTCGGTGCCGTACGCCAGCGCGGCCACGGCCTGAGCGCCACCCACCATATAGATCTCGTCCACGCCGCCGAGCTTTGCCGCGGCGAGCGTGTAGGGGCTGATCAGGCCGTCTTTTTGCGGCGGGGTCACCATAACCACGCGCTTGACGCCGGCGACCTTGGCGGGAATGGCGTTCATGAGCACCGTGGAGGGATACTGCGCGCGACCGCCCGGCACATAGATGCCAGCCGCCGCGAGCGGGGTCACCTTAACGCCGAGTATCGTGCCGTCCGGGCGCGTGGTAAACCAGCTCTGCTCGACCTCGCGCTGGTGGAACTCGCGAATCTGGCGTGCAGCCTTCTCGAGCGCGGCGACAAAGGCCGGGTCGAGGCCTTCGAGCGCGGCATCGATCTGCTCTTGCGGCAGACGAAAGCTCTGCAGCTCAACGCCGTCAAAACGCTGACAGTAATCGCGCACCGCGGCATCGCCGTTGGCGCGCACGTTTGCCACGATATCGCGGGCGGCGTCGACGATGTTTTGCGGCAGCACGCCCTTGCGGTTGAGCTGATTGGTAACGAGGCGCTCGCCGGGAGCAAGCTTGATGGTCTTCATATCGGTATCCCCTATCGGTCGAGGTTGTGTTCGAAAAACGAGAGGCCGGGCGGCGGCGCCAGTCGGCCCGCAGCCCGTACGTTGGGGCGCCCGTGCGTGCTCGCGCTATTGTGCCGAGCCCGCGACGGGCTCAAAATGTTTGTCCTTAACGGCCGCAGCCAGGCGATCGGCCAGGTTGCGCACGCGCGGATCCAAGCGCGCGGCACCCGGATTGACAAAGAAGTGGGCCGTGCAGTCCATGATGCGGCCAGTGATGACCAGGTCGTTGTCGCGCAGCGTGGCGCCCGTGGCGGTAATATCCACGATGCGATCGGTCATGCCGACGATGGGGCCCAACTCTATGTTGCCGTGCAGCGAAACGATGTCCGCGTTCACGCCTCGCTCGGCATACCAGGCACTCGCGATGCGCGGGTACTTGGTTGCCACACGAAGCGAACCGCGGCGGGCATAGTTGCGCTCGGCCTGACCGGCGCGCCACGCGGGCTCCGCCTCGATAAACGTGCACAGGCCATAGCCCAGGTCGACCAGCTGCAGCAGGTTGAGGTCTGCCTCGATGAGCGAATCCCAACCACAGATGCCGCAATCGGCGCCGCCGCAGCCCACAAAGGCGGGCGCGTCGCTGGGACGCACGATGACAAACTCGATATCGCCGACCGCGCCCTCGCCGGCACGCGTGTCGCGGCCGCGCACGATCAGGTGACGGCCGGGGTCACGCAGCTCAGAGACGTCCAAACCCGCGGTCTCGAGCACGTCGAGCGTGTCGGCCTTAAGCGAGCCCTTGGGCACAGCGATGCGCAGCGGGCCCTCGGCGCCACGGCCCGCGGCGTGGTCGCCATCGGAAGCGGCGTCCTCGGCCGAGGTGCGCGCGGCCTCCAGGCGCTCGAGCGAAAAGGCGAAGCCCGCCGCCGGCACCTCGACGCCGTCGCCGAACGCGCCGGTAAAGATGGAGTCGTAGCGACCGCCCGAGCCCACCGGATCGGGCAGGCCGCCGGCATAGGCCTTAAAGACCAGACCCGTGTAGTAATCGAAAGAGTTCATGATGGAGAAGTCGAAGGACAGCACCTGAGCGTCCTCGGGAGCCAGGCCCTCGACCAGGGTACGCATCTCGCGCGTGAGCGGCGCGACAATGCCCGCCGCCGCCAGCAGCGCGTCGACGCGGTCGAGCACCTCGGCACCACCGTGCAGGCGCGGCAGCTCGCTAATGGCGGCCTTGACGGCCTCGGGCTCGGCACTTGCCGCCACGCGGGCATCGAGGCCCACAAAGTCGTTGGCGTGCACGCAGCGCAGGGCCTCGGCGGCCAGCTCGCGATCCTCGCACGCCGCAAGCAGCTCCTTAAACGGACGCACGCTACCTGCGATAATGCGCGCATCGGGCAGCGCCAACTTGCGCACGGCCTCGGCCACGAGCGAGACAATCTCGACATCGCCCGCGGTATCGCCCGCGCCGATAAGCTCAAAGCCCAGCTGCGTAAACTGACGCGAGCCGCCGGCATTGCGCTGACACTCGCGAACCACCGGCGCCTCGTAGCGAAGGCGCAGGGGCAGGTCGGCAGCGTGCATGCGGGTCGAAACCAGGCGCACGATCGGCAACGTGTTGTCGGGACGGACCACCAGCAGGCGGCCATCATCGTCAAAGAGCTTAAACGGCGTGTCCGCAATGCGGCCGCCCTCCTCGAGCGAGCCCTTGTCCTCGAGCAGCGGCGTCTCGACCGGAAGGTAATGATGCTCCCTAAAGCAGCCCTTCACCGTCAGCGCAATCTCCTCGCGCGCCTGAGCCTCCTCGGGCAATATGTCCCGGAATCCCCACGGTGTGGCCGTCATCTGGTGAGCCTCCTCATGCTGTATTTCATATAGAACAGAAGACCGGCATAGCTCCGCCGGTCTTCTGGGTACTTTAGCATACTAGAGTGCTTGCGGGGAAAATCCGTCGTAGCCGCTCACACCGTATTCATTTGGAAACATAGGATAGGTTGCCGCAACCCAACCCCACCTAGGCGCCAATCGCGCGTCGGTACTCCGCCATAACCTGAGCGTCGGCCGCCGCAGGATTGGCGAAATAGCGCCAGTCATAGGTCTCGGCCGAAACAACTCCGCGATAGCCGCGCGCCACCAGCCTATCCAGGTCGGCGCGCATATCGCGGTCGCCGTCACCCCAGGCAAGATGCGTCGTGCCGTCTGCCGCAACATCGACAAAATGCACGTGGGCGACATCATCGCCAAGCAGATCGAAATAATCGTCGATGGTATCCCCCGCCACCGCCATAGCGCCCAAATCCAGACATGCCTTAAGCGCCGGATGATCAACTGCCTCGATCATGCGCTTCGTATCGGCCGCCGAGTTCACGATCATCGACTCAACCGGCTGTAGGGCCTCGAGCACCAGTCGCACGCCGCGTTCTCCCGCATGCTCGGCAATCGCACGCAGCATCGAGGCGCTGCGACCCCACGCGTCCTCGATCGGCTCGTTCAAAAATGCCCAGCCGCTCGAGACCATGACCTGCTCGGCTCCAAGTTCCGCCGCGATATCCACAACGTTCTTAAAGTACGCGAGCGTGCGGGCGCGCGCCTCATTCCCACGCGCCGCAATATTCCACGGCTTGGGGTTGTTCTGTTCGGGACAAAGCCCCACAATCCGAACGCCATACCGCTGTGACAGCTCCCGCACCTGCTCGAGCGAATCGTATCCATGGCAATCGACATACAGATGCATCGCCCCGGTCCAAAGCTCGCAACACGTGTAACCCGAGGCCGCTGCCGAAGAAAAGAATTCCTCAAGGTCAAAATAACGATGGCTGATATTCATGACGGCAAGCTGCGGATACTCCATCTTGTCCACCTTTCGGCAAAAGGGCGCCGCAGCACAGTGTGCGCGACGCCCCCTCTTACATTGTTCTCATTATGACGGATACTCTACTGGACACCAAGCACTCCAAAGAACGCGCCGGCGATACTCACGAGCAGGATCACGAGCATGATGAGCAGCGGATTCATCTTCTTCTTGAGCATGAGATAGACGATTCCAAACAGCCCCATCGTGACAAAGCCCGGGAAGATTCCGTTGAGCAGCTCGGCCAGCGTCTGAGCACCATCGCCCGCGCCGACCATGAGCGGAATGTCCACGGTGACCATCTCCATGGTCATAGCACCGATCACCATGGCGCCCATGATAGAGGCCATCTTGACGATCGTGTCCATAATGCCCGATTCCTGGACCTTGCTGATCATGTCCGAGCCAAAGCGATATCCCACAAACGTCAGCAGGTAACGGATGATGTAGTGAGGGACGTTGAACACGAGCAGGAACAAAATCGGGCCAAGAATGGAGCCCTGCAGCGCCAGCGACGTGCCGACACCCGTTGCCAAAATTCGCAGCGTGCCCCAGTAGAAGGCATCACCCACGCCGGACAGCGGTCCCATCAAAGCAAGCTTGACATTAGAGATCGCGCTCGTGTCAAAGCTATCGTCAGTAGCGTTGACCTCCTCCATTGCAGCGGCGATGGACATGGGGAGCGTCGAGATGTACGGCGTGACGTTATAGAGCTCCATATGGCGCTTAAGGGCGGCCTTAAAGTCCGCATCCTGCGGATACAGCTTGCGAAGAATCGGCATAAGGGCCCACATAAAGCCGATATGGCCCATACGCTCGTAGTTCCACGAATGCTCATAGGGAATCGAGCGCCAGAACAACTTCTTAAGGTCTGCGCGGGAAATCAGCCCGTCGTAAGAAGACTCAAACTTAAAACTCATCGAACCCACTCCCAATCGCAGGATCCTCGGTTGCCACTGCGGGCTGCTCCGCTTTTTTCTTATCACCCAAAACCGTCATCGCGACGACGATGATCGCGGCAAAGATCGCCACGCCCGTCGTGCTAATGCCAAAGTAGGCGACGAGGAAGAAGCCAGCGAAGAAGAACGGAGCCACCGTTTTGTTCATAATCATCTGCGCCAGCATCGCAAAGCCGAGTGCGGGCAAGAAGGCGGCGGCGACATCCATGCCGGTCTGAACGAAATCGGGGATGATGTTGAGCAGGCTGGCAACAGCATCGGCGCCAAAGAAGAATGCCAGGGGAATAATCAGCAGGCCGCACCAGCTCTGCGCGTAACCGGCGATGAGCATGTTGCGCGTGATGGCCTTGGTGTCCCCGTCCTCGACGTTTTTGTCGATACGGTGCACCAGCAGCAGCATGACCGGCTGGCCCAGGGCCGTATCGAGCGCCAGGACGATCGTTGCGATGGGAATGCCCAGGGTCAGGGCCGCCGAAGCGTCCGCGCCGGCCTGCATGGCAAGCGACACACCCAGGATGGTTCCGGAAATCGTATCGGGCGGGTTATACGCACCGACCGAGATGGCGCCGACCATGGCAAGCTCCATCGTGGCGCCCATGATCGTGCCGGTCACCATGTCGCCCATGACAAGGCCAACCAGAGGTCCGAGCACGATCGGGCGCTGGAGGTAGCTCGTGCCCGTCAGCCACTCGGAATAGCCCAAAAGGGCAATAAGGAAAATCAGGATTGTCTTGATAACCATGATGGCCCCTAACCGATGACCTTCGCGGCGTCAGTCTTCGCATCTGCCGGAATCATTTGAATGAACAGCTCGTAGCCCTCGCCGAGCAGCTCTTTGACGTATGCCTCGTTTTCGGGCGTAAGGAACACGCTCGTCGAGACCTGGCGGGCATCCTCGCTAAAGGCAACATTGCCGAGGTTGATCTTCTTGACGCCCATCGCCTTGGCGACGGCACCGGCCTGCTGAATCGTCTCGCAAACTACGAAGAGCTTGTACTTATCGGTCACACCGCTCTGGAGCGCCTTGACGGCATCCTCGGTGTTTTTGACGACAACCTTGCAGCCCTCCGGTTTTGCAAGGGACAGGGCCTGCAGACGAAGCTTGTCATTGAGGACCGTGTCGCTTACCAACAGGATGCAGTCGGCACCCAGAGCCGAAGTCCAGCTAACGGCAACCTGGCCGTGCAGCAGTCGATAGTCCACGCGAATCATCTGAATCATGATGTGCTCCCTAGCGATTAAAACTCATCGAGTTCGGCCTGCCCCAGCAGGTCGTTGACGTACTTGACCTTGGTGTCGTCCGCCTCGACGATCTGGCGAATGGCCTCATCAATTGGGGTGGAGTCGGGCACGAACAGCAGCTGAATAAGGAGCGGCAGGTTCATATTGGTCACCAGGTGCGTGTTGGGACGCGTCTGGACGATCTTGGTGAACTCGTTGTTGACGCTGCCGCCGAACAGGTCAGTGCACACGACAACCTCGTCGTCCGCAGCAAACCCATCGAGAACCGCTGCGGCCTCCTTGGTCAGGTCCTCGTTTCCGTCGACATACATAGACAGCGCATGGACGTTTTCGCGCTCACCGGAGAGCAGCCCAATGCTCTCGACGATTCCAGACGCAAAATGAGCATGGGATGCAACGATAAACTGCCTCATTCGATTCCCCTTTCTTGCGAATTTCGGCATAAAAATGCCCGGACGCATGCGCCCGGGCAGTGTGCTTCTTGATCAGTAGCTTATTTGTCACCGATTAGTAGTCGAACTGGTGATAGTAACGACGGTAGTTGAGGTTGTGCTTGGTGACCGTCTCGTAGTAAGCGGCAAGGCGATCGGTGATCAGCGAGGAGAGGATCCACGGAGACACGATGACGCGGAACTCGTCGTCAAGGCCGGGGATCGCGAACTCGGCGGTGTCGA
>URNI01000104.1 GCA_900549135.1 uncultured Collinsella sp. | reverse complement strand
TTCGGTTCACGTTTGATGAACTCAAGAATCCGGGGAAGCTGGCTGAAAAGATGAGGCTAGCGGGTATTTCGCAGCGGACCGATTTGGCTGAGGAATGGAAGCGTCAGTGGTGTGGGCACTGAAGCGGACTGTCTCAATCTGTAACATTTAGAGGCCGAAAACCTGTCTACCTGTTACAGATCTAGACGTTTGACGACGGGGCTGGAGAATGTCTCGATCTGTAACATCTAACGGCCAAAAATCGGTCTAACTGTTACAGATTGAGAAAAAGGCTGGAGGCACGACCGAAAATCTCGATCTGTAACATTTGGAAGGTTAAAGACGGTCTATCTGTTACAGATCAAGACGTTTTGCTGGAACGACCGAAGCATCGCTGCACTGGTCTGTTTATCCTCACGCCCTTCTCTTCCTCCCGTTAGCCGATATGTCCGCAGTAACCCTGTCGCGCTAGGTAATAATGGACAAATGTTCAAGTTAATCGTGAGGGAGGAGCTCGATATGGCGTCTGCCGATCGTTCCACGTTGTTTATCAATGCGACCGTCTTGGATGGTTCGGAACATATGGAGCCGCAGCCCGACATGGCCGTGGCCGTTGAGCGCGGTGTCATCACGTGGATGGGGCCGAGTGCTGTGGCGCAGGCGCCTGCAGGTGCCGAGGTCATCGACCTGGCAGGGGCGTATCTCATGCCAGGCCTCATCAATATGCATGTGCATCTGTGCGGTTCGGGCAAGCCGGTTTCGGCGGGCGATGCGGGCGCGCTGATGAAGAAGCTCGATAATCCCGTGGGGCGCGCCATCGTGTGCCACATTCTTAAGGGCAGCGCCCAACAACAGCTGGCAAGCGGCGTGACCACGGTGCGCGGCGCGGGCGACCCGTTGTTTGCCGATCTTGCCGTGCGCGATGCTATCGATGCCGGTAAGTATCAAGGTCCTCGCCTGGTGGCGCCGGGAACGGGCGTCACGGTGCCGGGCGGCCATGGTGCGGGCTTGTTCGCCCAGGTGGCCAACAGTTCCGCCGAGGCAGCCGAACAGGTGCGCGACCTGTATGCGCGCGGTGCCGACGTCATTAAACTGTTCGTAACGGGCGGCGTGTTCGATGCGACTGAGGTGGGCGAGCCGGGTGTGCTGCGTATGCCGGTGGAGGTTGCCGCAGCGGCGTGCAAGGCAGCACACGATATGGGCCTTCCGGTTATGGCCCATGTCGAGAGCACCGAGGGCGTGAAGGCCGCGCTTGAGGCCGGCGTTGACACGATTGAGCACGGCGCTCCGTTGACGCCCGAGATCCTGGAGCTGTACCGCGGCGCCGCGGGCACACAGCTTGAGGGGCGTGCGCCGAGTGTGACCTGCACCATCAGCCCGGCGCTGCCGTTTGTATTGCTCGACCCGGAAAAGACCCATTCGACCGATACGCAAAAGAAGAACGGCGACATCGTGTGCTCGGGCATTATCGAGAGCGCTCGTGCCGCACTGGAAGCTGGCGTTAAGGTGGGCCTTGGCACAGATTCGAGCTGCCCGTTTGTGACGCAGTACGACATGTGGCGTGAGGTGGCCTATTTTGCCAAGTACGTGGGCGTGAGCAATGCCTTCGCACTGCATACAGCCACGCAGGTCAATGCCGAGCTACTGGGTCTGGGCGGCGAGACCGGTGCGATCGAGTGCGGCAAGGCGGCCGATATTCTGGTGACGCGCGAGAACCCGCTCGATGACCTGTGCGCTCTGCGTGAACCGATGCATGTGATGTGTCGCGGTGACCTGGTGCGCAAGCTAAAGGTCAAGTGCATCCCCGAGGTTGACACCGAGCTCGACGCGATTATGGCCATGCCGGCAGAAGCGCTTGCCGAGGAGCTCGCTCGCGATGGCGTAGCGTAAGCGCTGGCGTGACGGGGCGACAGCTTTATCGAATGATGTCGCTCCATGCAAAAAGCCGAGGTCTCAACACGAGGCCTCGGCTTTTATTTTGTCCTATGGTGCAGCGGCTAGGAGCGCGTCTCCATCTTGGCGTGGCACTTGGGGCAGGTGACGCGAATCTTGCCCTTGCCTTTGGGGACGGAGAGCATCTGGCCGCAGTTGGGGCACTTGAGATATGCCGTGGTCTTGCGACCCTTCCACATCTTCTTGGCCGTTCGCTTGGCGCGCTCAAAGTCCTCCTTGCTGGTGCCAGCGGCACGCGAAGCGTTTGCGGCCGCAGTCCTGCCGCCCAAGCTGGCGACGAACTTGCCTAGGCCGGGGACGTTTGCGGCCGCCGTGACAAAGGCATCGTTCTCCTTGCGGCGCGCGTCGATGTTTTTGGACAGGCCGCGCAGCACGCCAAGTACGATTACGACGATGGCGATCCAGCTGAGCCACTGAATACGGGCCATCGATCCGATCATCGCGATGACGATTCCAGCAAAGCCCATCACGATGGTGAGCTCGTCGGCGCCGTTGCGACCCTTCATAAAGTCATTCATGCAGAACTGCCTTTCATTTCGCTGTGCTGCACGCTTTTATACCCCTTTTGGTGCATTGGGGACAGGTTAATCTGCACCAAGGTGGTGCAAACGTACCTGTCCCCCTTGCACCAATTACTTGGCGAGCTTGTCGACGACGCGCTCTATCTCGGCGAGCTTGGCGGCTTTGAGCTCCTCGTCGCCCGATTCGATGGCCGAGGCGACGCAGCCCTCGATGTGTGCCTTCAACACATCGGCGTTGATGCGGGCGATAAGCGCCTGCGTGGCCATGAGCTGCGTGGAGATGTCGACGCAGTAACGGTCCTCATCGACCATCCGCAGAATGCCGTCGATCTGGCCGCGTGCCGTCTTGAGCATGCGGGTCACCGATTTATGGTCTGCCATCATGGCGGGTCCTCGTTTCTGGTCGATTTTCCGGATGCCCCCGTCAGTTGCGGTGAAATAGTTCTTGTTTGCAGGCTTGAAGTGCTAAAACAGGAACTATTTCACCGCAACTTCTGAGGATTGAGTAGGCGGCGTCTGCTACGCGGCGGTCACGGACAGGGCGTGGAACTTCTCGCCCGCGCCCTCGACGGCGGCGGCGAGCTGCTCGGCGGTCACGGTGTCGGCGCACTCCACCTGGACGGTCTGGGTCTCGTGGTCGGCATCGGCATCGGTCACGCCGGCAACGTTGAGCAGTGCCGTCTCGACAGTAGCGTCGCAGTGGCCGCACATAAGGCCGGAAGTCTTGATTGTGTAACGCATGGGTGTACTCCTTATCGATTGAGATTATTTGACAGTTTAGTCGTGAACAGCGTCATCTTAAAGGTGCGCTGAGGTGCCCGAGATTGCCCCGAAAGAGGAGCGAAGCGTACTTGGGTACGCGAGCGACGGTTTGAGGGGCAAGGTCGGGTGCTTCAGCGCGCCGTCTTGGGCTTAAAGGTTCGTAGGCGCAGCGCGTTGGAAACGACGCACACGCTCGACAGGCTCATGGCCGCAGCGCCAAACATCGGCGAGAGCTGCCACCCGGTGAGTGGGAAGAACACACCCGCCGCCAGCGGAATGCCGATGCCGTTGTAGAACAGCGCCCAGAACAGGTCCTGCTTGATGTTGCGAATCGTGGCGCGCGATAGCTCGATGGCGCGGGCAACGTCCATGAGGTCGCTGCGCATGAGTACCACGTCGGCGCCCTCCTTGGCGATGTCGGCGCCGGTGCCGATAGCAAGGCCCACGTCGGCGCGCGCCAGGGCGGGGGAGTCGTTGATGCCGTCGCCCACCATGGCGACCTTGCCGCCCGCATCCTGCAGTTCGCGCACGTGGCGTTCCTTGTCAGCGGGCAGGACGTCGGCGATGACCTGCTTGCTGCTCAGTCCCACGCGGCGGGCGATTGCTTCGGCCGTCACACGGTTGTCGCCGGTGAGCATGCGCACGTCGACGCCGAGCTTGCGGAGCGCGGTGATGGCCTCGGCGCTCGTCTCCTTGACCTCGTCAGCCACGGCGATGGTACCGACGAGCTCGCCGTTCTTGGCAAAGAACAGCGGCGTCTTGCCCTCGGCAGCGAACTGCTCGGCAAGACCGGCGGGCACCTCCGCGCCCAGCTCGTTCATCAGACGAACGTTGCCGGCCGCGATGATATTCTGCCCCTCGCGCGCCGTGACGCCGCGACCGGGCACGGCGACAAAGTCCTCGACCATGCGTGCGACGATTCCGCGCGTCTCGCACTCGGCCATAATCGCCTCGGCCAGTGGGTGCTCACTCTGGCGCTCTAGTGCGGCGGCAAGCTTGAGCAGCGCCTTTTCGCTCATAACAGACGAGCCGTCGGCACGCACGGCTGCCACGATGTCGGTCACGGCAGGCTTGCCGCGGGTGACGGTGCCGGTCTTATCGAGCACCACGGTGCCCACGCTGCGCAGGTTCTCCAGCGCCTCGGCGCTCTTAAACAGGATGCCCATCTCGGCGCCCTTGCCGGTGCCCACCATAATGGCGACGGGCGTGGCCAGGCCCAGCGCGCACGGGCAGCTGATTACCAGCACGGCCACGGCGGAGGTGAGCGCTTCGTTGATGCTTCCGGTCAGCACCATCCACGCCACAAAAGTTACGGCAGAGATTACAAACACCACGGGCACGAACACGCCGGCGACCTTGTCGGCCATGCGGGCGATGGGCGCCTTGGTGGCGTTGGCGTCCTCGACGAGCTGGATAATCTTGGCGAGCGACGTGTCGGCGCCCACACGCGTAGCGCGGAAGGTAAACGATCCGGTGCGGTTGACGGTGGCGGCGTTGACGGTGTCGCCGGCGGTCTTCTCCACGGGGATAGACTCGCCGGTCAGCGCACTTTCGTCCACGGCCGAAGCGCCCTCGAGTACGACGCCGTCGACAGGGATGGACTCGCCGGGGCGCACACGCAGCACCTGGCCGGGAAGGATGGCGTCGACGTCCACAGCGGTCTCGGTGCCGTCGTCGGCCACGATGGTCGCGGTCTTGGGCGCCAGGTCGATGAGCGCCTCGATGGCGCCGCCGGTCTTGGACTTGCTGCGCGTCTCGAGGTATTTGCCCACGGTGACCAGCGACAGGATCGTGCCGGCGCTCTCAAAATACAGATTGTCCATGCCCGTCATCATGGCCTCGTGGACCTGGCCCGCGGCCAGCTGGTCGGCCATGATAAACATGGCGTAGAGCGACCAGGCGATGGACGCGGTGGCGCCGACGGCGATGAGGGCGTCCATGGTGGGCGCGCCGTGCGCGAGTGATTTAAACCCGTTGATAAAGTACGCGTCGTTGACGTAGACGATGGGGATGAGCAGGACGAGCTCGGTGAGCGCGAGCGTCATGCTGTGGGTGTGGTCGGTGAAGACGCCGGGCAGTGGCCAACCGAGCATGTGCCCCATGCCTATGTAGAACAGCGGGATGAGGAAGATGATCGAGATGATGAGGCGGGTGCGCATGGCGGAGGTGGCGGCCTCCAGCTTTTTGGTGGGCGACTCCATATGGGCGGCGCCGGACCTGGCTTGCGCACTGCCGTTTGAGCCGGCGGCACCGGTGCCCGCGTCGACGGGTGAGGCCGAGTAGCCCGCGCGATCGACGGCGGTGCAGATGTCATCGGGGGTGACCTGCGCGGGGTCGTAGTCGACCAGCATGGAGCCGGCAAGCAGGTTGACCGCGACGCTTTGGACGCCGTCGAGCTTGCTCACGGCGCGGTCCACATGCGCCTGGCAGGCGGCGCACGTCATGCCGCCCACGTCGAACTTATCTTGAGCCATGGCTTCTCCTTTCTGTGACGTAGTGTCGGAAATGTTAACCATCCGATACTATATACCCATACCCCCTGGGGGTGTCTAGTAATAGTTGGAATGTATGACTTTTCATTACAGATGAGGGTGGTTGGTTGGCCGATGGACCGTCCCAACCAATCATCTCAATCTGTAACATCTGAGGACCGTTTTGCCTGCTAGATGTTACAGATTGAGATGTTGTCTCGCGGGGTTGGGGTTTGTCTCGTTCTGTAACATCTAGACCTGTATCTGCCGAGCTAGTGTTACAGATCGAGACAATTGCCGGGGAGGGGTCCCGTCACGGCAAGACGCCCGCCGCCTAGATACAGAACCCGGGGATCACACAGGTCCGCTTCTTGGGGTTGTCCGCAGGCGTTGCGTACGTAAAGGCGTCGCCGTCGTGGCCCACACGGTTTATGTAGAGCGTGCCTTCGGTCTCCGATGAGTCGGGGCTCACCGTGCGCTCCCACCAGCAGGTGTCCTTGCCCTTCCACTGGCGGACCATCGTCTCGTTCGTGGAATACGGGCTCACCTTGAGCTCGCGGAAGAGCTGATACTCCTTGCCCTCGCCGTTGTAGATGTCTGCCAGGTAGTGATAGTCCTTGGCAAACGAATCGGGCGGTTGCGTACCGCACAACTCGACCATGGCGGGCAGCCAAAGGGTTGCGGGCAACTCGCTCAGACACGATGCACTGTTGGCGGCGCCAGCGTTATTCGAGATCTTTTTGACAGATTTGATGAGTGCGCGCAACTCGTTGGGCAGCAGCTTAA
>URNI01000103.1 GCA_900549135.1 uncultured Collinsella sp. | reverse complement strand
GCACCGTGGGCGATGCGCAGCAGTCGATCTACCGCTTCCGTGGCGCCGAGGTCGAGGTATTCCGTCGCCAGGAGCGCAAGGTGGGTTCGACGACGGCGTCCGAGACGGTCGCCACGTCCGATGCCCCCGCCGGCGAGCTCGTCAAACTCGTGCGCAACTTCCGCAGCCACGACGAGGTGCTGCGCTATGTGGCGCGTGTCTTTGACGGCGACACCGGTGGTTTGATGCAGGGGTTCTTGGATCTTGAACCGAGCGACAAACGCAAGGACAAGCTCAAGGCAAAGGCTTCGCGCCGCCAGGCGCTGTTCGTTGCCGGTGGCAGCACGCAGGAGCGAACGCAGGCGAAAGCTCGTGCGATTGCGGAGCGGTTCCAAGCGCTCGTCAAAGCGGGGCAGCCCCAGGGCGATATGGTGTTGCTGTTGGGCCGCATGACCAACGCCGATGTCTATGCGCAGGCCTTCCGCGACCAAGGGCTCGACTGCGTGATCGCAGGCGGCTCGGTCTTTGCCCAGGCAGCCGAGGTGCAGACGGTGCGTGCCCTGGTCTGTGCGCTCGCCAATCCGGCCGATACGGCGCAGGGTCTTATGCCGCTGCTGGCCTCGCCGATGTTTGCGCTCGGTGCCCAGGAGTTCCTGGCGCTGGCGACCAAGCTCGATAGCGAGACAGGGGAGACCTCGCGCCGGAATATCGACATGGGCATCATGAGCGATTTCGACGTGCCGGGTTTGCAAGACTTGCCGCTTGTGACGCGCGCCCGCGAGGTGCTGCGGTATGCGCTTCGTCGCGTGGGCCGCGATTCGTTCGCCGCCATCGCGCGCGACGTGGTCAACGCCTCCGGCTGGTTTGTGCGTCTGGGACAGCGTGGTCCCGAGGGCAAGGCCATTGCCGCCAACGTGCTCAAGGCGCTCGACGCCGTGGCTGAGGCTGAGGCCGAGTTCGGCAACTCGCCGCGTTCCATCGCGCTTGCCTTCGACCGCTTCTTGGCGGGCAAGGAAGCCCCGGGTGCCCTCAACGAGGAAGGCGACGGCGCGGTGCGCATCATGACGGTGCATGCCTCCAAGGGTCTGGAATATCCGGTCGTGGCGGTCGCCGAGTGCTTTGGCGTGCGTAAGTCCTCGGGTGCGGCACAGATGGGTCGCGTCGAGGGCGGAGCGCAGGTCGTGGCACTGCCGGCACGCTTCGACGGCGTTAAGCTTGCCGACGGTACCTTTGTGAAGGGCGACGACGTCAAAAAGCAGTTTGAACACGCGTTTAAGGGCAAGGGCACGTCGCTGTGGTTGCCGCCGGAGCTCATGGAGGACGTCTGTGCGACGGGTTCTCCCGCCGAGGCATTTGCTCACCTGCGTAACGACGACCTGCGGCTTTCGCTCGAGGAACGGGCCCGCTTGCTCTACGTTGCCATGACGCGCGCGGGCGAGCTGGTGATCTTGGCGATGGATGCCGGCGTGAGCCGTGGCAAGGTGACGGCGCCGACCTTCGACGTCGAGACCGATCTGACCTACGACGTGCTGCGCCGTATTTTGCCGACCGACGCTCTGGGCATACCGCAGCTCGATGCCGACCGTTTGGTGTTCGACAACTCCAAGCCGGGCGACTACGAGCTCATCTCGCTGGCGGACTTTTCGTTTGGCGAGCAGGCGTTTGAGGCTAACGCTTCGCTGGATGCCGAGGGCAGGCTTGTTCGCGGCGATGTCGATGTCGCTGATAATGCTGCGCACTCAACTGTGCCCGGTCCTGCCGACCCCAAGCCCGATTCGTTTGAGCTTGTGTATCCCCAGGCAGTGGGCGTGCGCATGGGCATCTGTCCGTATCCGATGCGTGATTCGTATAGCTACTCGTCAATCGCCGCGGCGCTCCATGCCGAGGCGGAAGATCGTTCCGCCGAGGCGCGTGTTCCCATGGACGAGGCCGGCGATGATGCGGAGTCGGATGGCTCGGAGATGACGGATGCAGACGTGGCCGCCGTTGAGCCCGCCGGCAACCCCATGGCGCTGGGCTCGGCGTTCCATGTCGCCTGCCAGTGGCTGATCGAGATGGGTGCCGATGCGCTGCCCGCTGAGCGTGCCGACGCCCTGGCTCGCCTGTGGTGCCTGACGCCGGAGCAGCGTGAACGCTTCGACGTTGCCCTGGACCGCTGGCTCAAGTCGGCTGTTCGTGCCGACCTGCTCGCGTGGCCGTGCGTTCGCGCCGAGGTGCCGTTCTTTTCACTGGGCTGCGAGGACGAGGACATCGCTCGCTACGGCACCTATGCCGAAGGCGCCATCGACGCTTTGGCGACGAACCCGGCGGATTCGTCACGCGCGCTGGTCATCGACTACAAGACGGGCGGCACGCCGGATGAGACGCCGGACCAGCTGCTCGAGAAGCACGCCCTGCAGGCGCGCGTCTACGCTGATGTTCTGCACAAGGCGGGCTTTGAGGCCGTGACCGTCAAGTTCGTCCGCGTGGAACAGGCCGATCCGACTCTCTTCGTTGAACCCGCCGAACCTCAAGTGGTCACCTACAATCTCTAGCCCTCAGATAACTTGCGGTGGAATAGTTCCTGTATTGCGGCCCAGATGGCCCAAGCGGGAACTATTTCACCGCAACTGCAAGAGGAGCCGTGTGGGTTTGGGCTAGGTTCGGGTGTCGTCCGTGCCGTGGGGTAAAATCGTTCAGTCAGAACACGAACCCGCATCGGAGCTCATTACATGGCATTCGTCCATCTGCACAATCACACTGTTTTCTCCATGCTCGACGGCGCAACCCGTATCCAGGATATGGTCAATCGTGCCGTTGAACTTGGCATGCCCGCCGTGGCCATTACCGACCACGGCTACATGTATGGCGTGCCCGACCTGGCGCTGGCCTGCGACGCCGTCAATCACAACACGCCCGAGTACAAAACCTGGAGCCACGACAAGGCCTTCCTGGAAAAGGACCGCCGCGACGAGCTGGTGGAGCCCGATCCCGAGGAAAACCCGCGCGAGCATGCCCAGTATGTGAAGGACATGGCCATGTGGGACGAGAAGGGCAACATCGACGAGCTCAAGCCGCCCCTGGTCATCAAGCCCATCTTTGGCTGCGAGGTCTACTTTACGCCGGACGAGACCCTTGCTCGCGACCACAAGCCCGAGCTCTACCACATGATCCTTCTGGCCAAGGACCAGGAGGGCTACGTCAACCTGATGCAGACGGTTTCCGAGGCCGCCGTGCAGGGCTTTTACTACAAGCCGCGCGTGACGCTCGACAACCTGCGCCGCCATGCCAAGGGCATGATCTGCACGAGCGCCTGCATCGCTGGCATTATCCCCAAGTACATCGACCGCGGTGACATGGAGGGCGCCATCAAGTGGGCCGAGACCTTCCGTGACACCTTCGAGCCCGGCGACTTCTACATCGAGATCCAGGAACACGGCATCACCACCGACAACGGCCTGACCGACGAGCAGATGGACCGCGCGCTCATCGACATCGCCAAGCAGGTGGGCGTCAAGGTCATCGCCACCAACGATTTCCACTACCTGCGCCGCGAGGACGCGCCCGTGCAGGACGTCATCATGTGCATTGGCATGAACGCCAAGGTCGATGACCCCAACCGCATGCGCATGACCGGCTCGGAGTTTTACATGAAGACCGAGGAGGAGATGCGGGCGATGTTCCCGTATTGCCCCGAGGCCTGCGACAACACGCTCGAGATCGCCGACAAGTGCTACGTCGAGCTCGACTGGGACTCTATCATCCTGCCGCGCTTTCCGTTGCTCGATCCCGGTGAGACGCACGAGAGCCAGTTCCGCCGTGAGTGCGAGAAGGGCCTGCGCCAGCACTATGGCGACGACTGGGCCACGCGCGAGATCGGTGGCGTCAACATCAAAGAGCGCTTTGAGTACGAATACAAGGTCATCTGTGACAAGGGCTTTGCCGCCTACTTTTTGATCGTTGCCGAGTACGTGCAATGGGCTAAGGACAACGGCATCGGCGTCGGCCCCGGCCGTGGCTCGGCCGCCGGCGCTATCGTCGCCTACGCCATGAACATCACCGCGTTCGACCCGCTCGAGAACGGCTTGATGTTCGAGAGGTTCCTGTCCCCGCAGCGTACCGAGATGCCCGATATCGATATGGACTTCGACGATGAGCGGCGCCTCGAGGTCGTGGAGCACGTTCGCCAGCTCTACGGCCCCGAGAAGGTCACCCACGTCATCACCTACTCGACCATTAAGGCCAAGCAGGCCATCAACGACGCCGCGCGCGTGCTGGACTATCCGGTCTACATGGGCCAGCGCCTGTCCAAGATGGTCTCGAGCGACCCCAAGGTCAAGCTCAAGCAGGTGCTCGAAAAGCAACCCGGCAAAGAGGATCTGTTTAACCCCGACTTTGCCGAGGCCTATAAAAAGGATGACGACGCCCGCCGCATCATCGACACGGCGCTCTCGATCGAGGGCCTCACCCGTGGCGAGGGCGTGCACGCGTGCGCCGTTTTGATCTGCCGTGACCCCGTCAACGAGCACGTGCCCACCAAGCTCGACACCAAGGGCGGCGTCGAGATTACCCAGTACGAGGGCCATACCGTTGCCGACATGGGCCTGCTCAAGATGGACTTCTTGGGCCTGCGCACGCTGACGGTTATCTCCAAGGCCAAGGCAAACATCAAAAAGAACTTCGGCATCGACATCAAAGAGGAAGAGATTCCCTTTGACGACCCCGAGATCTTTAAGCTCATGGGCTCCGGCCACACCGCCGGCGTCTTCCAGGTCGAGTCCGCCGGCATGACGGCCACGATCAAGAACATGAAGCCCACCGAGTACAAGCACGTCGTGGCATTGATCGCTCTGTACCGCCCGGGCCCGCTGGGCGCCGGCATGGTTTCGTCCTACATCAACCGTATGAACGGCAAGGAGCCGGCCGTCTCCTACGACGACCGTCTGGACGACATTCTGGGCGAAACCTACGGCACCATGGTCTACCAGGAGCAGGTTATGCTCATCTCCGTCGAGATGTGCGGCTTCTCCAAGGGCGAATCGGACTCGCGTATCCGTAAACCCGTGGCTAAGAAAAAGATTAAGCTGCTCACGTCGACGGTGCTCCACTGGGAGGATGGTTCGGACGAGACCACCTACGACCACTGGATGAACGGCGCTATCAAGAACAACTACACGCGCGAGGTCGCCCAGAAGATTTGGGACGATGTTCTTGAGTTCGCGTCCTACGCCTTTAACAAGTCGCACTCCGCTGGCTACGCCATTCTGGTTATGCAGACGGCGTGGCTCAAGGCGCACTATCCGCACGAGTACATGGCGGCCGTTCTGACGTCCTACACGGGCAAGACCGACAAGATCGTGCACTACGTCTCGGCATGCCGTCACGACGGCATTCCCGTGCTTTCGCCAGATGTCAACGAGTCCGGTACCGAGTTCACGGCTACCAAGGAGGGCGTGCGCTTTGGTCTGGCCGGCATCCGCGGCGTGGGCACCGGCGTGGCGCAGGCGATTATCGCCGAGCGCGAGGCGGGCGGTCCGTTTAAGACGCTGCACGACTTTGTCGAGCGCGTGGACTCGAGCCAGGCCAACCGTCGCGTGATCGAATCGCTGATCAAGGCAGGTGCCTTCGACTCCACGGGGTATCCGCGTCGCCAGATGATGCACTTTGTGGATAAGAACAACCCCGAGAACATCATCGATGCCGCGGTGAAGCGCCAGAAGGACCGTGCGAGCGGCCAGACGTCGTTCTTCGATATGTTTGGCGACGTTGAGGGCTCGGGCTTTGAGGTGAGCGTGCCCGATCCGGATGGCCAGGAATGGGACCGCCACCTTAAGTTGAGCCAGGAGAAGGAGGTTCTGGGCATCTATGTCTCGGACCACCCGCTGCGCCCGTTTGAGTATGCGCTAGCCAAGGCGCGCGACTTCTCGTTCTCGCAGATCGACACCGGATACGAGGTGCAAAACCCCACGGGCGGCACCATCAACCAGGAGATTCCCGAGGGCAAGGCGCTGTGGTGGGCCGGCATGGTCTCGAGCGTGTCCAAGCGCGTGACCAAAAACGGCGACCCCATGGGCATCGTGCAGCTCGAAGACATGGAAGGCGAGGCCACGGTCGTGGTGTTCCCCAAGACCTACAAGGAGGCCGAGGGGTATCTGTACGGCGAGGTCGATCCCGAGACCGGCGCGCAGCTGTCCGATGCGTTTGTGCGCATTAAGGGCAAGCTCGAGCGCTCGGACCGCGGCGACCAGATCATCGCGCAGGAGATCGTGCCGCTGGAGCTTAGCGAGGAGAAAAACAAGCCCAAGGTCTTTGAGGTCATGGTGCCCAACAGCCGCTTTAGCCAGGGCAATATGGCGCGCCTGGCCACGGTGCTCACCACCAACCCGGGCGGCGACCGCGTGGAGATCTTTATTGAGCAAGTCGACGGGCGCGTGCTGCGTGCTGAGGTGCCGGCCAAGGTCAATGCACGCTCGATTCCGCTGCTGGCAGAGGCAAAGGCCATCGTCGGCAACCAAGGCCGCGTGACGGTGATCTAGGG
>URNI01000102.1 GCA_900549135.1 uncultured Collinsella sp. | reverse complement strand
GCTGGTGGCGCGGTGCTGTGCATCGGCGTGGCGCACCTCATCCGCAGTCGTAAGCAGGCTGAGGAGTCCGAGCAGGAGTAACGCTCGCTCACCCATCCCTTTGGCAGGTGGGATGTGATGGCCATGAGACTTGCGGACACTTTTCTCGTCCATCTACGTTCTTGCTTTGCCATTCTCTTTTCGGGGCAGACTCCGCGCTGGAGTCTGCCCCGTTTTTTGGATAACGCAGCCAGCCTCCATCGTCCGATGAATCAAGCGTATGAATATCGAACAGATGTTTGCAATTATTGCGTTTACCAGCTGTGGGTGCATACACTCGCAGTAAAATATCCTTGCGACGCATTCCGTGCGCGGGCGGCCGACGACTCGATCGGAGGTCCCCAAATGCTGAAATTCCTTAACGCGCTCGCCGCCCTCGCGGCGGTGGGCACGTTCGTCATCGCGTTTCTTGACTCGTATGAGGTTCGGTTTAAGGTCCGTAGGCGCACGCGCGGTGCGGACGGTGGACGGCATTTGCGTCGAAAGCGCAAATAAGAATGCCCGGGGGTCGGATCCCGGGCATTTAACAAAAGCTGAAAACTAGGCCGCCCGCGCTCTCGTACACTTACGCGGGGTGCGTCGTTTTCTATTGACATTGTATCCCGAATCGCCCCGCCGATTCGGGACATTTTGAAAACTCAAATGCGGGCTTACGCACGAAAGGAATCTCGTCAATTCCGAAAATAATGTATAATTCCAATATAAACTGGAATCAAACGAAAACGATGGAAATGAACGAAGCGCTAATCTACTTACAAGAAGCACTAGGCCTCTCCGCTAAGACCAAAACTTGGCCTGGATCCGCACGCTTGCCGCTGCATCTGCGGGCGATTGAGGTCCGCGTTGTTGACGCAAACGGTTTTTCGTTTTTGCTTGCAAGCTTGCCTACTGGCGTCGGGCTTCCCGAGGCTAAGAGAGTCTATAGTCAGCTAGCCTTGCGCGCGGAGACTCCTGTTGTCGTTTCGTTTCCTGATGCCGATGCACGTCAGCGCAAAGCATTGGTCGCACAAGGGATTCCCTTTGTCTGCCCAGGTAGACAGGCTTTTCTTCCATTTATGGGCGCAGCCTGTACGGAGAGGGGTGGTGCCCGGTTTCACAATCACGCGATCAAGATGTCACCCAACGCGCAGGCTGCCGCAATCTGGGGAGCAGCCCAGGAGACATATCGTCCCTATGACCTTTGTCGTGCGCTTGGGATCTCGGCAAGCCGTGCGAGTGAGGCCATAACCGAGCTTGTCGACAGGGGGCTCGCGAGGCGCGAACGTTGCGAGCGACGTGTCGTCGTGCTCCCTGTCGCCGTTGATTTTTTGCTCAGCGAGCACATGGCAGAGCTCTCCTCGCCTGTCTCGAAGGTCTTTTTTGCAAGGAAGACGCCGCAGGTCGACTATCTTGTTGACGCCGGGGAGACGGCGCTCGCTGCGCGTTCGATGCTCGCTGCGCCGGGTATGGAACAAAAGGCCGTCTTAAGAAGTGTATGGCGTCAACTGAGTGACCTCGAAGTCGCAGACGGGGAGTTGCCGGATAACGAAACGGCGATGGTCCAAGTGTGGCGCTATGCGCCCGTGTTTGCCGACTCCTCTTGCGTCGATGACATTTCGCTTGCGCTATCTTTGGCGGCAATCGACGATGAGCGAATTCAGCTCGAAGTCGATCGCATGTTTGGAAAGGAATATCCATGGCAAGAAGCGCTGTAGAAGGTCTCCAAGAATTCGAACCGTAGGCGGTGCTTCGGTCCTAGCTGCGTTGTCCGGCGCGGAAGCTCGCTAATCGGCTATTATTTGTTTAGACAACCTGAGCTGTAAGGAGTGACCGGCGATGGTGCAGGGCGCCAAACATATGAAGAGCAATAACGCCGCGGACAACGGCGGCTCAAGCCCTCAGCCCAAACCTCAACCAAAGCCCAAGCGCCGTCGCAAGCGGCTGCCGCGCTGGGCCGACCGGCTCATCACCATCGTCATCATCCTTATTGGCGTGGGCCTTATGACCTGGCCTTGGATCTTGGACCGGCTCGAGGCCTCGGGCGTGTTCAACCAGATCAGCACTGTGTCCAGCACCGTGGACGCGCTGTCTGCCGAGGAGCGCGAACGCATCCTGCTCCAGGCGCGCTCCTTTAACGAGCGGCTGGCGGGCGAGGCCACCGAGCTCCCCGCCGACCAGATCGAGCCCTACGCCCAGCAGCTCATCTTTGACCGCGATCCCATGATGAGCTGGGTCGAGATCCCCTCCATCGACGTGAGCATGCCCATCTACCACGGCACGAGCGAGGAAGTCCTTATGGCGGGCGTCGGCCACCTGGAGGGCACGAGCCTGCCGGTGGGCGGCACCTCGACGCATTGCGTGCTCACCGCGCACTCGGGCATGCGCAACCTGAGCATGTTCGACGACATCCACTCGCTAGAGCCCGGCGACCTGGTGCTGCTGCACACCATGAACAAGACGCTCGCCTATAAGATGGTGGACTCCGAGGTCGTGCTGCCCGAGGAGATGGAGTCGCTGACCATCGAGCCCGGCGCCGACAAGGTGACGCTCGTCACCTGCACGCCCTATGGCGTGAACGACCATCGCCTGCTGGTGCATTGCGTGCGCACCAAGTACAGCAAAAAGGACGTCGACAAGCAAAAGTCGCTGGCCGGCCGCCACTGGGGCAAGCGCGAGTTTGCCGTGCTCATCGTGGTCGTAGCCATTGTACTGTTGCTGCTGGACATCGTGATCCACGCGGTTCGCAAACGCCGCAAGGCCAAGGCCTCGGCATAGGGCATTCTTCAGAACCGCCACAAAGGGGACAGACACCTTTGTGGTGGTCGGGGGGGGGCTTCCAAACCATCACAACATTCGATGAAAATCTCGATTTTGGCGAAAAGTGTCGAATGTTGTGATGGTCTTCGTTGCGGGCGCGACGGTTTTCGTTGTGGGCAGGACGGTTTTCGCTATGGACGGTGCGGTTTCGTTGCAGAACCGCCGGCCCGCCGCCTGCCAACCGCCGCCCTCGTTACGTTTTCGCTGCATTTGGGTAAAGCGCCTGCTCCAAGCCGGCGTTGCCTTGTATACTAGAGCGGTTTAACTGTTATGCGGAAGGGAGCGCCTATGGCACTCAGCGAGAAAGACGTGCGCGGCATCGCCGAGTACGCAAAGATCGCACTGACCGATGACGAGCTCACCCAGATGACGTCTTACATGAACGACGCCGTCCAGATGCTCGAGCCCGTCCTGCAATATGACTTGCCCGACGTGGAGCCCACGTTCCATCCTATCGGAAGCCTGTCCAACGTGATGGGCGATGACCTGCGCGAGCCCGAGCGCGACCTGCCGCTCGACGTCGCGCTCGAAAACGCCGGCAGCGCGCGCGACCGCTACTTCCGCGTGCCGTCCATTTTGGGAGAGGGGGAGAGCGAGTAATGGCGCTAAGCTTCGATTCCCTTACCGCCGCCCAGATTGCCGCGGGCGTTGCCGCCGGCGACTTTACCGCTACCGAGGTGGCCCAGGCCTCCCTTGCCGCCATCGAGGCGCGCGAGGGCGGGGTTCAGGCATTCCTGCAGGTGGCGCCCGAGCTTGCGCTCGATGCCGCCGCGCGCGTGGATGCCGACCGCGCTGCAGGCAAGCCGCTGCCCCCGCTCGCGGGCGTGCCGCTGGCCATCAAAGATAACATGAACCTTGTGGGCACGCGCACCACCTGCGCTTCCCGCATGCTCGAGGACTACCAGAGTGTCTACACCGCCACCTGCGTTCAGCGTATGCTCGACGCCGGCTGCCTGCCCATGGGCAAGGCCAACATGGACGAGTTTGCCTTTGGCAGCTCCACCGAGAGCTCGGCCTTCCACCGTACCAATAACCCCTGGGATACCGAGCGCGTGCCCGGCGGCTCCTCGGGCGGCTCCGCTGCTGCCGTCGCCGCGGGCGAGGTCGCGCTCTCGCTGGGCTCGGACACCGGCGGCTCCATCCGCCAGCCGGCGTCGCTGTGCGGCGTGGTGGGCTTTAAGCCCACGTACGGCGCCGTAAGCCGTTACGGCGTAGTTGCCTTCGGCTCGTCGCTCGACCAGGTGGGCCCCTTTGGCCGCACGGTCGAGGATGTCGCGCTGGCCATGAACGCGCTTACCGGTGCGGGCCACGATCCGTACGACTGCACCAGCCAGGATTGCGCCGTCGACTTTACCGAGCACCTCAACGACAGCATCGAGGGCAAGCGCGTGGGCATCATCCCCGCGTTTATGGAGGCCGAGGGCCTGACGCCCGAGGTCAAGGCCGCTGTTCAGCGCGCCGCCCAGGAGCTGCAGAACCAGGGCGCCGAGCTGGTCGAGGTCGACCTGCCGCACCTGGACGCTGCCATCGCCGCCTACTACGTCATCGGCCCGGCCGAGGCGTTCTCCAACCTGGCCCGTTTCGACGGCATTCGCTACGGCTATCAGGAGGAGGGCTGTGCCAACCTGTCCGACCAGAGCTCGCTTTCGCGCGCCCACGGCTTTGGCGCCGAGGCCAAGCGCCGTCAGATGCTCGGCGCCTACCTGCTGAGCTCGGGCGTGTACGACAAATACTACTACGCCGCGCAAAAGGCCCGCACGCTCATCACGCAGGACTACGATGCCGCGTATGCCAAGGTGGACACCGTCCTTATGCCCGCCTCGCCGCGCACGGCCTTTAAGTTTGGCGAGATCAGCGACCCCACGCAGATGTACCTCTCCGACCTGTACACCATCTCGCTCAACATTTGCGGCAACGGTGGTATCTCGGTGCCGCTGGGCCTGGGCGAGGATACTCAGCTGCCCGTTTCTGCCCAGCTGGTTGGTCCGGCGTTTAAGGACCGTCAGCTGCTCACGTTTGCCCGCGCCCTGGAGCGCGGCTTTGCCGATGCCGCCACGGGTGCGCCCACGCTTTCCATCGCGCCCGATTTTGCCGGGAAGGGAGGCGAGCTGTAATGAAGGAGCTTTCCGAGGTCCTGCAGGATTGGGAGGCCGTGATCGGCCTGGAGATCCATACCGAGCTCACCGCACTCGATACCAAGATGTTCTGCAACTGCAAGCTCAGCCACGATGACGAGCCCAACGCCAACGTGTGCCCGGTGTGCCTGGGCCTGCCCGGCGCCCTGCCGGTGCCCAACAAGCGCGCCATCGAGAGCATCGTTAAGGCCGGTCTCGCGACTAACTGCGAGATCCAGCGCCACTCGATGTTCTACCGCAAGCACTACTTCTATCCCGATATGGCCAAGAACTTCCAGACTACGCAAGGTCCGGTCGCCTTTGCCATGTACGGTCACCTGGATCTGGACGTGACCGGTCGCGGTGCCGCCGAGCGCCCCGACTGCGCGTTTGGTGAGGCCGAGGCTCAGAGCCTGGCGAGCGCTTCGGCCAACGCCGAGGGCCTGTCCACGTCCATGACGTCGACCATGCGCGAAGGCAATCAGCGTGCCGGCCATCTGGCCAGCTACGACGCGTCCAACCTACAGATGCCCGAGCGCCGCGAGGATGGTTCCTACACGGTGCCCATCCGCATCCTGCGCATCCACATGGAGGAGGACGCCGCCAAGATGGTGCACGTGGGCGGTGCCGAGGGCCGCATTACCGCCGCGGCCGAGTCGCTCGTCGACTACAACCGCTGCGGCACGCCTTTGATTGAGCTCGTGACTGAGCCCGATCTGCGCACGCCCGAGGAAGCGCGCCTGTTTATGGAAAAGCTCCGTCGTATCTTTGTGACGCTGGGCATTTCGGACTGCTCCATGGAGAAGGGTTCCATGCGCTGCGACGGCAACGTGTCGCTGCGCCGCCGCGGCGAGACCAAGCTGGGCACCAAGACCGAGCTCAAGAACCTCAACTCGTTTAAGAGCCTGCACGACGGCCTTGCCTATGAGATTTGCCGTCAGGCCGAGGTGCTCGAGGAGGGCGGCATTATCTACCAGGAGACCCGTCACTGGGAGCCCAGCCGCAAGCGCACCGTGGTCATGCGTGTGAAGGAAACGGCCGACGACTATCGCCTGTTCCCCGACCCCGACCTGGCGCCGTTCGATCTGGACGACGAGTTCATCGACCGCTGCCGTGGCGAGATCCCCGAGCTGCCCGATGCCAAGCGCGCCCGTTTTGAGGCCGACTTTGGCATTAAGGCGGCCGATGCCGAGCAGATTGCCGGCGACCCCGAGTTTGCCGAGTTCTTTGAGGCCGCTGCTGCCGGTATGGCTGGCAAGGAGGCCCAGACGGTCGCAAACCTGCTGGTGAACGAGATGATCGCCTACCTTAAGGGTGCAGGCGTCTCACTAGCCGAGTCCGGCATTGCGCCGGCTCAGGTGGCAGCCCTTGCCAAGCTGCTGGCGACCGATGCCATCAGCTCCAACCAGGCGCACGAGGTCTTTGAGGCCATGGCCCAGACCGGCGACGACCCCAACAAGATTGTCGACGAGCGCGGTATGCGTCAGGTGAGCGATGCCGGCGCACTGCAGCCGATTGTGGACGAGGTGCTGGCAAACTGTGCCGATCAGGCGAAGCAGTACCGCGACGGAAACCAGAAGGTCATCGGCTTTTTGGTGGGCCAGTGCATGAAGGCAAGCCGCGGCAAGGGCAACCCGAAGCTCTTCAACGAGTTGCTGAGAACGTCGCTCTCGTAGCTGCGAGGCCGGGGAAGCCCCGAGTCGCCGGGGTATTTCCTCCAAATTTCAAACAGTCCTATGCAAGACGAAGGCCACATTTAGTGGCCTTCTTTGC
>URNI01000101.1 GCA_900549135.1 uncultured Collinsella sp. | reverse complement strand
AAAAGTCCCCGCCGGGCGTGTGCTCGACGGGGACTTTGCCGTTTGATGGCTAGCGCTGAGGGTGATTACTCGCCCAGCAGGCTCTTGGTGATGGAGGCAGCGGCCTTCTTGCCGGCGCCCATCGCCAGAATGACCGTAGCGGCACCGGTGACGATGTCGCCGCCGGCCCAGATACGGGGATCGGTGGTCTGGCCGGTCTCCTCGTCGGCAACGATGTAGCCCCACTTGTTGAGCTCCATCTTGCCGCCGATCTTCTTTGCAAAGGGGTTGGCGTTGGTGCCGATAGCCGAGATCGCGACGTCGCAGGGGATCTCCTCGATGGCGCCCTCGATGGGCACCGGGCGACGACGGCCGGACTCGTCGGGCTCGCCGAGCTCCATCTTCTGGACCTTGACGGCGCATACGGAGCCGTCCTCGCCAGCGACAAACTCGAGCGGGGAGACGAGCGGCAGAACCTCGACGCCCTCGGCCTTAGCATGGTGCAGCTCGGCGCGACGGCAGGGCATCTCGTCCTCGGTACGACGGTAGGCGATGATAGCGTGCTCGGCGCCCAGACGCTTGGCGGTACGGACGGCGTCCATAGCCACGTTGCCGCCACCAAAGACGACGACGTTCTTGCCGTGCTTGGTGGGGGTGTCGTACTCGGGGAACTTGTTGGCCTTCATCAGGTTCACGCGGGTGAGGTACTCGTTCGCGAAGAAGACGTTGGGCAGGTTCTCGCCGGGGACGTTGAGGAACTTGGGCAGGCCGGCGCCGGTCGCCACGTAGATGGCGTCGAAGCCCTGCTCGAACAGCTCCTCGGCCGTGGCCATGTTGCCCACGACGGAGTTGTACTCAAACTTGACGCCCATGTCCTCCAGGCCGTCAATCTCGCGCTTGACGACTGCCTTGGGCAGACGGAACTCGGGGATGCCGTAGACCAGCACGCCGCCGCCGGTGAAGAAGGCCTCGAAGACGGTGACGTCAAAGCCGTTGCGGGCGAGCTCGCCGGCGCAGGTGATGCCGGACGGGCCGGAACCGACGACGGCGACCTTCTTGCCGTTCTTGGGGGCCATCTTGGGCGTGGAGGCGAGCTCGGGGCGGTCACCCAGGAAGCGCTCGAGCTGGCCGATGGCCACGGGCTCGGACTTCTTGCCACGGATGCACTTGCCCTCGCACTGGTTCTCCTGCGGGCAGACGCGGCCGCAGATAGCGGGAAGCATGGAATCCTCGCGGATGGTATCGAGAGCGCCGCCGAAGTCCTTCGCGCGAATCTGCTCGATAAAGCGGGGGATGTTGATGTTGACGGGGCAGCCCTCAACACAGAACGGCTTCTTGCAGTTGAGGCAGCGCTCGGCCTCGGCCAGCGCCATCTCCTCGGTGAAGCCCTTGTCGACGGGGCGGAAGTCGCAGGCGCGCTCGGCAGCCGGCTCCTCGTTATCGGGGGTGCGGGGCGACTTCATATCGGCAACGAAACGACCGTTAACTAGTGGCATGCGCAGCTCTTTTCCTCATAGGCCTTGAGGGACTCGCCCTCTTCGGAACGGTAAGCGGCCTGGCGGGCACGAAGGTCATCCCAGTCGACCAGGGTGGCATCGAAGTCGGGGCCGTCGACGCAAGCGAACTTGGTCACGCCGCCCACCTCGACGCGGCAGCAGCCGCACATGCCGGTGCCGTCAACCATGATGGGGTTGAGCGACGCGGTGATGGGGGTGTCGTACTTCTGGGCGGTGAGGGTCGAGAACTTCATCATCGGAACAGGGCCGACGCAGAAGACCTGGCTCACGGCCTTGTCCTGCAGCAGGCGCTCCAGCGGAGCGGTGACAACGCCCTGCTCGCCGTAGGAGCCGTCGTCAGTGGTGATGTGGATGTGGTCCTCGTCGAGGAGCTCGCGGAACTGGTCCTCCATGAGCAGGAGGTCCTTGGTGCGGGCGCCCATGATGGCGTGGACCTCATGACCGGTCTCGACCAGGTGCTTGGCGACCGGGAAGGCAATTGCCAGGCCGACGCCGCCGCCAATGACGGCGCAGGGGCCCTCAGCCATCTCGGTGGGAACGCCCAGCGGGCCCACGACGTCGCGCAGCGACTCGCCGGCCTCGTAGGTGGAAAGCATCTCGGTAGTCTTGCCGATCACCATGAAGATGAACTCGACCCAGCCCTCGTCACCGTTCCAGCCGGCCAGGGTAAACGGGACGCGCTCGCCCGTCTCGTTGGCGCGAACCATGAGGAACTGTCCGGCGTGCGCATGCTTGGCGATTGCGGGCGCCTCGATGCGGAACTTGAACACCTTCTCAGAGAACTGCGTCTTCTCCAGGATCTTATACATAGAACCCCTCTCTTGTTAGGGCCGCCGAACCGTGCCTCCACGGAAATGGACGGTAGCCCGAATAAAACCGTACGCGCACAGGCGTTGTGCAGACATACGGTGCAAATTATACCCTCATGGACATGTCACTTACGTGTGTCTTCGGCGGTTGGGAGCAGGGTTTATCCACTTTGGCCTACCAAAGGGGGAGAGGTTTATTTTGGTCGGTTTTATCAGGCAAAACGGCAAAGGGAGCCGGCCTCGCGCATCGATGGGGCCGGCCCCCTTTGGGGCGCTGTATATGTATGGCGGCACAGGGTTTATTGCGATGTGCCGACTGCGGCGTTTACGCAGATAAAACCTGCCAAAATAAACCTGTCCCTAAATGGTAGGTCTTAGTGCTTGCCGTTGGCGGAGGCGGCGCCGTTGACGTGGTCGCGGGCATAGATCACGCCGTGCACGATTGCCAGACCGGCGGCATCTGCGGCGCGGGCGCAGGTGTCCTGGAAGTCATCGGCCTCGCGGGCGCGCAGCTGCTTGAGCACGTAGTCGGCGACAGCCATCTTACCGGGAGGATTGCCGATGCCGGTGCGGATGCGACTAAAGTCGCGACTGCCCATCTTGTCGATGATGGAGCGCAGGCCATTGTGGCCGGCGTGGCCGCCGCCTACCTTGACGCGTACGTCGCCGGCGGGAATGTCGAGCTCATCGTGGATCACGAGCAGCTCCTCGGCCTTGATCTTGTACTCGCGGCAAAGCTTGGAGATGGGACCGCCCGAGGTATTCATGTACGACTGCGGCTTGACCAGCACAATCTGGCGCTTGCCGCCCTCTTCCTCGGCATCGTTGATATTGATGAGCGCGACCTCGGCGCCTGCCTGGTTTTTCCAGTACGTGACACCGGCCTGGCGGGCCAACTCGTCGATCGCCTTAAAGCCGGCGTTGTGGCGGGTCTCGGCATATTCCTCGCCCGGGTTGCCAAGCCCGGCGACCATGCGAATCTTAAGCGGCTGTGCAGCTGCCATATTTGTCCCTTCGTTACACAAATAGTTCAATCAACGACAAAGGCTACCACGCCCGCCGAAGGCGAGGAAAGGTTGCAGCAAAGTCATTTCAGAAAACAGCTGCCCCGAGACAGCGGGAAGCCCCGGACACGCCGGGAGGGGTTATCAAAGCGAACATCCCGCAGCCGCAAAGCGGCGAGGACGTTCGCGTGATAACCCCGCAGGCGCGTCCGGGGCTTCCGGAGGGATGCGAGGGTCGAGCGACTACAGCGCGAAGTCGCCGCCGACGAGCGTGGAGACGGGCTCCTCGTGGTAAACGGCGGAGATGGCCTGAGCGAACTCCTCGGCGACCGAGATGGTCTTGATCTTGCCGCCGACCTCGACGGGAATGGCGTCGGTGACGAGGCACTCGACGATCGGGGCGTCGTTCAAGCGCTCGATGGCCGGACCGGAGAAGATGCCGTGGGTGGCGCAGACGTAGATGTCGCCAGCGCCCATAGCCTTGAGCTCCTTGACGTTGGCGCACAGGGTGCCAGCGGTGTCGATCATGTCGTCGTTGATGATGCAGGTCTTGCCCTTGATGTCACCGATGATGCCCATGACCTCGGCGGCGTTGTGGCGCGGACGGCCCTTGTGGGCGATGGCCAGGTCGCAGCCGAGCATGTCGGACAGCTTCTTGGCGGCCTTGGCGCGACCCACGTCGGGGGAGACGACAACCAGGTTGTCGGTGTCGAAGTGCATGTCGTTGTAGTACTGGCCAAACAGAGGCAGTGCGGACAGGTGGTTAACCGGGATATCGAAAAAGCCCTGGATCTGGCCCTGGTGCAGGTCGAGGGTGATGATGCGGTTGACGCCGGCGCGCTCGAGCAGGTTGGCTACGAGGCGGGCGGTGATGGGCTCGCGCGGGCCGGCCTTGCGGTCCTGGCGGGCATAGCCGTAGTGGGTGATAACGGCGGTGATGGAGCGGGCGGATGCGCGCTTGGCAGCGTCGGTGGCGATGAGCAGCTCCATGAGCATGTCGTTGACGTTGCCGCCGGCCACGGACTGAATCAGGAAGACGTCGGCGCCGCGGACGGTCTCGTCGTAGCGGGCGTAAATCTCACCATTGGCGAACTGCTTTAGCGTAAGGCCCGAAAGCTCGACCCCAAGGTACTCAGCAATCTTCTGAGCGAGGGGACGGTTGGAGGAACCGGAATACACGCGGATGGACTTGCGCATATTCTCCGACTTCTCGGGATCATTAATCGGCATTACCCTTCTCCTTTATATATCGAATGCCATATAGATGCCTTGTTGCATTGTAACCGCGCGACGGGGTTTATCGAGTCTTGATAACGTCTTTACCGTCAACGGACACGAACCGACCACTCATCCGGTTGCGCAGGTCACGATAGAAAAAGGAGCCGTCCCCATGGGAACAGCTCCTTAGATGCTTGGTAAAACGTTATACCTCGTCGTCCTCGTGCAGACGGCGGCGATAATCGGCGGCCCAACCCTCAATGTTTACCTGACGGGCACGACCCAGGCCGAGTGCGTCGGCCGGGACCGGCTCGGTGATGACAGAGCCGGCGGCCACAAGCGCGCCGTCGCCGATCTGGGCGGGCGCGACCATCATGGTGTCGGAACCGATGAAGGCATCCTTGCCGATGACAGTCTTGTGCTTGTGCACGCCATCGTAGTTGCAGGTGATGGAGCCCGCGCCCACGTTGACGCCGGAGCCCATGGTGGTGTCGCCGATGTAGGACAGGTGCGGCACCTTGGAGCCCTCGCCGATCGTGGACTTCTTGATCTCCACGTGCGTGCCGGCCTTGGAGCCGTCGAGCATGTGGGTGCCCGGGCGCAGGTAGGCGCGCGGGCCGCAGTCGACGCCGTTCTCGATGACGGCCTCGATGGCGATGGTCTCATCGATGGTGCAGCCGCTGCCGACGGTGGTGTCGGTGAGACGGCTGTTGGGGCCGAGCTGGCACTCCTCGCCCACGGTGACGTGGCCGATCAGGTGCGTCTGCGGCCACACGACGGTGTCGCGGCCGATGGTGGCATCGGGGCCGATCCAGGCCTGCGTGGGATCGATGAACGTGACGCCCTCGGCCATCCAGTGCTCGTTGATGCGGTCGCGCGCGATAGCGGTGAGCTGCGCGAGCTGAATGCGGCTGTTGACGCCCAGGCCGTCGCGGTAGTCATCGCAGTGGAAGATGGAGACCGCCTGGCCGTGACCCTTGAGGATTTCGAGCATGTCGGGCAGGTAGTACTCGGACTGCGCGTTGTCGTTGCCGATCTCGTTAATGTGGGCGGCGAGCTGCGCGCCGTCAAAGGCGTAGCAGCCGGCGTTGCACTCCAGCAGCGTGGCGGCCTGCTCGGGCGTGCAGTCCTTCTGCTCGATGATGCGCTCGATCTGGCCGTCGGCGCCCAGCTTGATGCGGCCGTAGCCGAAGGGGTCGGGCGGGGTCATGGTCATGACGGTGCAGGCGAGCTCGCCGGTAACGACGGTCTGTGCGAACTTGGCGACGGTGTCGGCGGTGATGAGCGGCAGGTCACCGTTGAGCACGACGACGGGGCCTTGCGTGATGCCGCAGGCCTCGAGCGCGACCTTCACGGCGTGACCGGTGCCCAGGCGCTCGGTCTGCTCGACGCACTCGACCTTGGTGGCGCTGCTGGCGTAGGCGCCGTCGATGAGGGCGCGCATCTCGTCGGCGTGGCTGCCGATGACGACCACGACGCGGCTGCAGCCGGCCTTGATGGTGGCGTCGACGATCCACTGGACCATGGGCTTGCCCAGGATCTTGTGCGAAACCTTGCAGTGGTTCGACTTCATGCGGGTGCCCTCGCCGGCGGCGAGGATAATTGCGGTTGCGTCCATGTGATCTCCTGTTACGTTATAGAGACGTGTGTTTGGAAACGATACACGGCGCAATATGATACCGCAGGCATATGTTGAGCGCGTAACGATTGACGCGTGAGGGCCGATGTCGGTGCCGACGGCGTGACGTTTGTGCTGCTTGCGTGCGGCGTTGGCGGTGCTGCGGAGCTGTCGTTTGAGCGAGGGGACGGGGGTGCCCGTGGACAACATACAAGAGGAGTTTGGCGGCGAGCCCGTCGCGGCGTTCTCGATGTCGCATCCGGCTGTGCCGGCACTCTATATAGTGCTGACGCTGGGGCTCACCATGTTCTCGATGCAGCCGGTACTGATTGCGCTGTCGCTTGCGGGCGGGCTGGCGTATGGATTTGCGACGCGTGGGGCTGCCCGCACGTTGGGCGCACTCCGCTGGCAGCTGCCGGTGATTTTGATTATCGCGCTGGTCAATCCGCTGTTTAACGCCTCGGGCTCGACGGAGCTGTTCCGTATTGGCACGCGCGCGGTGTATCTGGAAAGCATGGTTTACGGCCTGTGCATGGGCGGGCTGTTTGTGGCGAGCGTGCTGTGGTTTGAGGCCGCGGC
>URNI01000100.1 GCA_900549135.1 uncultured Collinsella sp. | reverse complement strand
CGGAATCGGCTAAAGTGCGATGGCGAAATTGGTTGTTTTTACAGTAGCGCTAACAGCCGAGCTCAGGCTCTGCGCGCCGCGCTCGCCGCAGACCAAGGGCAAGGACGAGTCGGCCAACCGCTTCCTGAACCGCCTGCTCGCCTACGGCGGCGAGTTCACCGGGTGGGGCGGCCTCGCCGAGGCGGTGGCCCGGGTCGAGGCCCAGGCCAACTCGGAGCCGAACCGCACCACCGGCCTGCCGCCCGACGCGCTGTTCATGCGGGAGAAGGAGAGCCTGCGGCCCATCGGGAACCTCCGGCTCCTCGAGTCGACGGTGGGCGACGTGAGCGTCCAGACCGTCCCGCCGACCATGCTCGTCAGGGCCGCCGGCAGGGAGTGGTCCGTGCCCAGGCGCTGCATCGGCCGGCGCGTGAGCGTCGTGGCGATGCCCGGCGGCCAGGTCGTGGTGAGGATGGCCGGCGAGGAGGTCGCCGTCCACGACGCCGCGTCCGGGCCGTCGAGGCCCATCAACTACGACCCCGACCACTACGGGCAGGCCCTCGAGGGGAAGCGGGGCCTGGCCGACGCGGACATCGCCGAGGCCGCGCGCGCCAACCTCGCGCTGCTCGACTCGCTCGGAGGGGCGTGATGGGCGCCGTCGCGGAGGGCAGCCCCTCGATCAGGGCGCAGGCGAACCTCTCCGCGCTCGGGCTGCACGAGATGGCGGCGTCCCTGCCCGACTACGTGAGGATGGTCGCCGCGGGCGAGCGGGGCTTCGCCTCCGCCCTCGAGGAGATGACGCGCGTCGAGGTCGCCGCCCGGGAGGTCAGGATCACCAATCAGCGCATACGGTCGTCGGGGTTCCCCTACGTCAAGGGGCTGGCGGACTTCGACTGGGACTTCCAGCCGTCGGTCCCGCGCGCCGAGATCGAGGAGCTCGCGACCCTGAGGTTCGTCGAGCGGGCCGAGAACGTCCTGTTCGTGGGGAGCCCCGGTGTGGGCAAGACGCACCTCGCCGTCGCGCTTGGCATCGAGGCGGTCAGGGCGGGGCGCGAGGTCAGGTTCGTGGACTGCGCCCGGCTCGTCGAGGACCTGGAGGACGCCTCGTCGCGCGGCATCCTCAAGAAGAGGCTCAAGTACTACGCCCACTCGAGGCTGCTGATCATCGACGAGCTCGGCTACCTCGACGTCGGCAGCGCGGGCGCGGACCTGCTGTTCCAGCTGATATCGACGCGCTACGAGCAGCGCTCGACGATCATCACCACCAACGTGGGGATCAGCGGCTGGGGCAGGGTGTTCGGGGACGACGTGGCGGCGAGCGCGATCGCGGACAGGGTGTGCCACCACTGCCACCTGGTCAAGATAACCGGCAGGTCCTACAGGCTGAAGGACCTGCCGAGGGACGGGCCCGTCAAGCCGTGACCGGAATCGGTGAAAATACGTTAGCGCAACCGGTGAAACCGCCTTTGCGCGAACGGTGCGCCTGTTTAGCGAAACTGGTGAAAAATAGATTGACGCTAACACGGGTTCGCCAGGGCCGTGCGCGAGACCTGGCCGCGCACCAGGGTCCAGAGGTGCACCTTCCACGCCTTCTCGCAGGTCAAGCGCTACACGACGACGCGGCCGAAGCTCCAGGCGGGGCGCGAACTCTACCTCATCGCGCGCGACCTCATGGGCATCGAGACGCTGCACCAGGCCGAGCTCTGGGTCGAGCGCTACCTCGACTGGTGCGGGTTCTGGGCCGACTTCCTGGAGGACAGGACCGTGGTGGACGGCAGGAGGGTCTACACCCACGAGAGGCTGAGGCGGGCGCGCTCGTCGCTGTCGTCGCTGGTGTCGGCGGGGACGCTGTTCACCTACCTCGACCCCGCCCTGGCCAAGGCCGGCCCGCTGCCGTCGACCAACAACATGATCGAGGGAGGGGTGAACTCGCAGCTGAGGGGCGTCCTGCGCAACCACCGGGGGCTGACGTCGGTCAAGCGCGTGAAGGCGGTGTTCTGGTGGTGCCACGCGCACTCGGGGGACGCGAGAACGGCGCGCGAGAAGCTCGCCGCGATGCCGACCGACGCGGACATCGACTTCCTGTTCAGCGTCTACTCCGCCTCGCCGTCGCGCGAGGACGGAGGGCCGGAGTGGGGCGACAGGGCCGTGTGGGAGGACCTCCACCACAGGGACCCGTACCCGTTCTGGCTGGATTAATGGATGGAAACGGATGTTCTATCGGGACACACATTTTGTCCTATAAGCCTAGTCTGCCTTCAGGCACTCGGGCAAGACGTTTGCAACTGCATTCATCGCCTGCGGCCTCAGGTACTGCTCATTGAGCTTTGCCTTTCTGTAGGCGTAGCGAGTGTCTGCCGAGTATTTGATCAATACGTCGGTGAAGAATCGCTCCCAGCTTAGGTAGTCTCGGCTTTCGATATAGCTCGAAGGATCCTTGAGGATTTTTGGAATGTCGTTGTTGGGGATGAGGCCAGATTGCAGAAGTGACCACTCAAATGATTCCGGGAGGAACAAGCGAACGTTCTTGTAAACGCGCTGTCCGAGCACCTTTTCGATGTAGGGACCAAACGCTGCGCCGTCTCCAATGGCAAGAACGTTTTGCTCGGGGCATTCGTGAATTGTCCGCTTTAGATTTGCTACGCCGGTGGCGGTATAGCAGGGGATCCTGAGCCGGTTGCAAAGAGCGTCGTAGAATTGATAGCCAGATTTGCTATCCTCGACAACTACGGCGTCGGGTACCTCGAATCCAACATTTAGATCCTGATACAGCATACTTGCCGTGTGGTCATATAGCGGCTTGGTCACCGAGTAGAAGCGCCTGTCGCTCTTGCGGCCATTGATTGTTTTACTTGTCGTGTTGACTAGCTTCAGGATCTCATCAACGCTGTAGGGGAGCTCGTTGGCATCGCGACGAGATATCAGAACAAAATAGTTGGACGAGCCGTTGACGGCTTTGGCGAAGTCCTTTGAGTAGATAAACTCGTTACCCTCATCTAGAAAGACGATTGAATCTTCGATGATCGATAGCTCGCGCTCCCAGCGTCTGCCGGAAAGCGTTTCGCAAGGCACGTCGCAACTGAGTGCAACGCCGCTTTCCGGTCCTCGGTCGTTGTAGTCGCGAATCATCGAGATGAGCGTCGTTTTACCCGTGCCGCTGTTGCCGCGTATAAAGGAAATATTGCGCTTAAACGTGAGTGTGTATTTGACCTTTGCACGCTCTACGACAACGGTATGCGTTCCCTTCATTACTCATCAACATCCAAAAAGTCATTCGTGGCGCCGACAAACTCCTGCATGTTTCTGACGATGCGGCCATCGTTTTCAATGCGGATTTCAAAGCTCTTCCAGGGGAATTTCATGATGTGGTATAAGGTCACCAGCACATCCTGCTCTTTGCCGATCTTGAGTAGCCAGCGGGCACAGTTGTCTCCGCAGGTGGATGCGTTGAACACCATATTTGGGAGATTGCGCACCAGCAGCAGCGTCTTAACGCCGCCGGACAGTTCGAGTGGGGTGATCGAGCCCAGCTGTTTGCTTACGATGTTGTGGGGACCGATGAGCTCTGATCCGTCCACGCTTTTAATAATCTGTGCGGCCATAGGGTCTTCGAACCATGAGTCCAAGTATGAGTTCCTAAAATAGGTTTCGGTATCGTAGATGGAACCGGGGTAATCCCCCAGATGGATGCTTAACATGCGCGTCTCCAGACGTTGTGTGACTGCAATGATTATATGCCAGTAATAAAGTGCCGCCAGTAGCGAGGTTGCTGCTGGCGGCACTGGCATTACTGGCGTGCGAATCGGGGTTGATGGATTTGCGCGCGAGACTACTTTTCGAGTCGTTCCCTCAACAGCTCTAGCGCATGTGCGTAGCCCTGCAGGCCCTCACCGGTGATGGTGGCGAAGCAGGCCAGGCGGGCGTAGCTCACCTGGCGGAAGTCCTCGCGGGTCTCTACGGCGCTGATGTGCACCTCGACGGCAGGGATGGCAACGGCCTTGAGGGCGTCGAGGATCGCCACGCTCGTATGCGTGTAGGCAGCCGGGTTGATGACGATGCCGTCGACCTTGCCGTAGGCCTCCTGGATCTTGTCGACGATGCTGCCCTCGTGGTTGGACTGGAAGACCTCGACTTCTTCGAAGCCCTGTGCGGCGCCCGCTTCCTGACAGATCTGGACCAGGCGGTCGTAGTTGTCGCTGCCATAGATGCCCGGCTCGCGAATGCCGAGCATGTTGAGGTTGGGGCCGTTGATGACGAGTGCTTTCATGGTTGCTTCCTTTGCGGTTGGAAAGCCACCACAAAGGTGCCTGTCCCCTTTGTGGTGGCTTAGGTTAGAGAGCGGGTGGAAGGGTCTCGAGGAGGGCTTGGGCGGTGTTGGCGGCGCAGTCGCGTGAGTCGATGATGTAGTCGGCCCAGGCGCGGTAGCGCGGCATGCGCTGCTCGGCCAGCTTGTCGATACCGTCGCGGGCGGTGATGGGGCGTCCCTTGTGGGCTAGCTCGTCGAGCTTGCGGTTGAGCATCACGATTTGGCTGTTCTGGTGCAGCAGCGGATAGTTCTCGTCACGCGTGACCACGCCGCCGCCGGTGGAGAGCACCAGGCCGCTGCGCTTGGAGATGTCGGCCAGCGTAGCCGTCTCCTGTTCGCGGAAGGCCGCCTCGCCGCGCTCGACGATAAAGTCGGCACAGGGCATGCCCAGACGCTTCTCGAGGGCGCGGTCCAGATCGATGTGCTCGCGGCCCGTGAGCTGGGCGATCTGCTCACCCACGCGGGTCTTGCCCGAACCCGGCATGCCGATCAGCGCGATGTTTTGTTCGCGGCGGGACAGACACTCCGTTACGTCCAAGATACGCTTGCGCGGGGTGACCTGGCCGGTATAGCGCTCAACGGCCTGTGCCGCCTGTGCCACAAGCATGAGCAGACCACCGATGCAGGGGATTCCGCGACGCTCGGCCTCGAGCATCAGGCCCGTGCGGGCGGGGTTGTAGACAATGTCGATAACGCCTTCGAGCGCATCGAGCCCTTCGAGTGTGCAAGGCGCGTCGGGGCAGTGGGGGAACATGCCGGCAGGCGTGCAGTTGACGAGCAGGGCGGCGTCGGACTGCTGCGCGATATTGCCGTAGTTGACCTCGCTCGTGCGACCGACTGGTACGACGACGGCGCCCAGGTCGCCGAGCACCATGCTGGCCGTAGTGCCCGCGCCACCGGTGGCACCGAGCACGAGGACCTTCTTGCCGGCAACCTCTACGCCCAACTCCTCGACCAGGCACTGAAAGCCAAAGTAGTCGGTGTTGTCGCCGCGCAGACGTCCGTCGGCCAGGCGCGTGATGGTGTTGACGTTGCCCATGCGCTCGGCGAGCGGGCTCAGTTCGTCCAGATACTCCATGACGGTGCGTTTGTAGGGGATGGTCACGTTGGTGCCCTCCCACTCGTCGCCCGTCATAAAGGCGGCGAGGTCTTCGGGCTCGCGCTCAAATCGCACGTACTCGAGCCCTGCGAGCTCCTTGTAGATGGTCGGGGTGTAGCTGTGGCCCAGCACGCGGCCCAGTACGCCGTAGGGGCGGGTTGCGGCGGTATCGGTCATCTAGAGCACCTCCGTGTAGCTGCCAAAGTAGGTGAAGCTCTCGCACACGTCGTCGATGGAATCGAGCAGTTCGTCGAGGGCCTTGCTGCCAAAGGGGCAGTCCAGATCAAAGTAGAACATAAACTCAAAGTCGCGGCCGGGGATGGGGCGGCTCTCGAGCTTGATGAGGTTGATATTGAGCGCGTAGAAGCGCTCGAGTACGCGATAGAGCGCGCCTGGCTCGTTGGCCGTGGTAATCATGAGTGAGGTGCGGTTGGCGCCGGGGTAGACGCGCGGCTCGCGGCTGATGACGACAAAGCGCGTGTAGTTGTTGTCCGAGTCCTGAATGTTGGGCTCCAGCACCTCCAGGCCGTAGAGTGCCGCACAGCTGCGCGAGGCGATGGCGGCGACGTTGGTGCGCTCAGAGTTGGCGACCATCTCGGCCGACATGGCCGTGTTGGGGTACTTGGTAGCGTGCAGGCCGTGCGCCTCGATAAAGCTAGCGCACTGCGCGATGGCCTGACCGTGGCTGTAGACCTCGCGTATGTCCGCGAGCTTGGTGCCGGGTTTGACGAGCAGATTGTGGTCGATCTTGAGGCGCAGCGAGCGCACGATGTGGAAATCGAACTGGGCGAGCAGGTCGTAGACGGCGTTGACCGATCCGGCAGTTGAGTTTTCGATGGGCAACACGCCAAACTCGCAGAAGCCGTCGCGCACAGCGCGCATAACGCCTTCGAAGGTCTCGAAAAACGCGATGTCGGGCACGTCGAAGAGCTTGCACGCGGCTATCTGGCTATAGGCACCTTCCACGCCCTGGCAGGCAACGGTGGCCGTTTGAGGGAAGGGCGTGTCGGAGGCTGCAGCCGTGGCGTGGGCCTTTTGCGAGACGGTGATGCCCTTGAGCTCGTTGATGTAGCGCTGCTGCTCGGCTTTGCTCATGCTCATGAGGAGGCGGAACAGAGTGATGGTCTGCGCCTCGTAGCGCTCGGGCGCGCGGCTGGCGAGGTTGTTGAGTTTGGAGCGCTCGCGGGCGGGGTCAAAGACGGCCTTGCCCATCTCGATCTTGGATTTGGCGACTTCGGTGGCAATGTCCATACGCTCGACAAAGCTGTTGAGCAGGGTGGTGTCGATGCCATCGATGGCCTGGCGGATGTCAGCAAGGTCCATGGAGGCCCCTTTCACGTGTCGGTGATTTTTCTGGGACGGGGATTAAAAAAT
>URNI01000099.1 GCA_900549135.1 uncultured Collinsella sp. | reverse complement strand
GCCATCATCGGCACGCTGCTCGCCAGCGGTTATCGCCGTCGCGAGATCGTGCTGCACTACCTTGCGCTTCCCGCCATCGTGGGCGTGGTCGCGGCGCTTTTGGGCACTGCGCTCGGCGTTGTGTTCTTTACCGAGCCCATGCGCAGCCTCTATTACGGTTCGTATAGCCTGCCGCCCTTCCAGGTGTACTGGAGCTGGGAGATCTTTGTGAAGTGCGCCGTGGTTCCCGCCGCCGCGCTCATCCTCATCACGCTGGTGGGCCTGCTTTGCAAGATGGGCAAGACGCCGTTGCAGTTCCTTCGCCACGAGGCGAGCGGCAAATCGGGCACCAAGCGCGGCCTGCAGCTGCCTGAGCGCATGGGTTTTGTCTCGCGCTTCCGCATGCGTATCTTTCTGCGCAACCTGGGCAACTTCGCCACGCTCTTCGTGGGCATTGCGTTCGCCTCGCTGCTGCTGCTCTTTGGTCTAGCGATTCTGCCCACGATGACGCACTATGCGGACAACCTCGAGACAAGCCTGGTCGCCGAGCACCAGTACACGCTCAAGGCCCCGCTGGAACTCGAGGGCACCGCCGAGGAGCGCGAGCAGTGGTCGGCACTCGAGCGTTTGCAGTCGGTTGACGGCGCACTGCTTTCCGCCGCTCAGGATGCCGATGACGAGCTTGACGACGCGGCCGATGCGGCGCAGGCGGCAGCCGATGCCGCGACCGCATCTCCGTCTGCCGAGAGCCTGACCGCAGCGCAGGACGCGCTTGCCAAGGTCCAGGACAAGAAGGATGCGCTCTACGCGCGCCTTGACGATCTTGCCGATGCCCTCGGCTGCAACCGCGACGAGGCTATCGACCTGATCGACAAGGCCTCTAAGATTGACGCTGACAACGACGATATCCACCCGGTCAATACGATCGACAATGGTGCAAGCGCAATCGCGCAGGCCGAGAAATACGCCGTCTACCAGCTGCAATACGACCGCGGCGATGGAAATGGCGAGGAGACGATTTCCGTCTACGGCATTTCATCCGACTCGCGCTATTGGAAAGACCTCAACGTCGGCGACGGACGCGTCGTCTTTGGCGGTGGCTTGCTCGACAAGTTTGGCTGGAGCGAGGGCCAGAAGGTCACGCTCAGCGACAAGTACGAGGGTGAGTATTATTCCCTTGAGTACGCGGGCAAGGACTGTGCCTGGGGCTCCAAGTCGGACATGAATATCTATATGAGTATCGACGACTTTAACGAGCTGTTCGGCAACGACGCCGCCTACTTCAACGGCTATGCGAGCGATGAGAAGCTCGACCTCGATGCTCGTTACTTTGCCGGCGACACCACGCCCGACGACATGCGCGCCGTGGGCGACCAGTTCATCGGCATGATGAGCAAAATGATCGGAATGATGATCGGGCTCGCGGTGTTCATCTTCCTGCTGTTTATGTACCTGCTGACCAAGGCTGTGATCGACCACAGCGCCCGTTCGATCAGCTACATGAAAGTCTTTGGCTATCGCGATAGCGAGATTTCGCATCTGTACATCCGCTCGATCACGTTGTGCGTTGCGGCGTCACTCGTGCTGAGCCTGCCGGTCATTATTGGCTCGCTCACGGCCATCTTCCGCTCGATGTTGCTCGCCTACAACGGCAATATCGAAATCTATGCGCCCGCTTGGTCCATGGTTGCATGCGTCGGCATTGGCTTTGCAACCTACCTGGTCGTGGCGCTGTTGCACATGCGTTCCATCAAACGTGTGGGCCTGGCCGAGGCACTCAAGGTGCAGGAGTAGTCATCGGGGACAGTCTTTGCCGATTCGCCGGTTCGCCGGCCGTGCTGGCAAGGACTGTCCCCAGCTGCCGGCAGGAAAGGAACGTCCCTAGCTGCCAGGTGGCGAGGCACTCATTTAAGTCCGTCCCCAATGAGTGGTTTCAGTCATTTAAGTCTGTCCCCAATGACTAGGTGCCGTACTTGACTTTAACTCTGCTTTAACTGGTACCATCCTCTATGTCTGTAACGCCATATAGACCGAGGGGATATATCTATGACCGCAACTGCACCCGCAGCACCCGCCAAGGTGTACTTCACCAACCTACGCACGCATGCTCGCGAGAGCCAGCTCGACAAGCTCAAGCGCCTCATCCGTCACGCCGGAATTGAGCAGATCGACTTTGAGAACAAGTTCGTCGCTATCAAGATTCACTTTGGCGAGCTGGGCAACCTGAGCTTTTTGCGCCCCAATTACGCCCGCGCCGTTGCAGACGTCGTGAAGGAGCTGGGCGGCAAGCCCTTCCTCACCGACTGCAACACGCTCTATGTCGGTAGCCGCAAAAACGCGCTCGAGCACATCGACACCGCCTACCAGAACGGCTTTACCCCGTATGCCACGGGTTGCCAGATCATCATTGCCGACGGCCTCAAGGGCACCGACGAGGCGCTCGTCCCGGTCGAGGGCGGCGAGTACGTGCACGAGGCCAAGATCGGTCAGGCGCTCATGGATGCCGATATCGTGATCAGCCTCACCCACTTTAAGGGTCATGAGCAGGCCGGTTTTGGCGGTGCCATGAAGAACCTGGGCATGGGCGGCGGCAGTCGCGCCGGCAAGATGGAGCAGCATGCCGCCGGCAAGCCGAACGTCGCGACCGAGCACTGCGTTGGCTGCCGTGCCTGCGAAAAGATCTGCGCGCACAACGCCATCTCGTTTGACGATACCCGCGAGCGCGAGCTTGCCAACGGCAACACTCGCACGGTGCACGTGGCTGCCATCGACCACGATCGCTGCGTGGGCTGCGGACGCTGCATTGCGGCATGCAACCAGGACTGCATCAAGCCCGGCTATGAGGCCGCGGCCGACGTGCTCAACTGCAAGATCGCCGAGTACACCAAGGCCGTCGTCCAGGATCGTCCCAGCTTCCACATTTCGCTGGCTATGGATATCAGCCCCAACTGCGATTGCCATCCCGAAAACGACACGCCTATCGTCAACGATATCGGCATGTTCGCGAGCTTCGACCCGGTCGCCATTGACCAGGCCTGCGCCGATGCCGTCATGGCATCCGAGCCGCTGCCCAACACCGAGCTCACCGATAGCGCGGCCAAGATGGAGCACAACCACGAGCATCTGGAGGGCGAGCAGGCCAAGGATCCCTTCTGCATCACGCATCCCGACACCGACTGGCGCGTGTGCATCGCGCACGCCGAGAAGATTGGCCTGGGCACGAGCGAGTATGAGCTCATCGAGGTCAAGTAGCGCCTAGCTATTGGACAAAATAAGCGCCTTTGTAGCGTTAGTTGAGCAAAAGCCGCCCGTGAGCACAGCGCTCACGGGCGGCTTTTTGGAAGTGCGGCGAAAAATCGAATCCCGCCGACCACAAACCGTTTTTGGCAACAAAACCCCAGACGTTGCTTTTTGCCTAAAAATACTCGTCGAGGAAGTTGTCGACCGTGTTCCAGTAGAGTTCGGGGTCGACCTGCGCGCTCTTGGCGTGGGTGGCGCCATGGATGGTGAGCTTTTGCTTGACCTTGCTGGCGCACGCGTCGTAGTTTTGGTCGAGCATATCGTACGGCACAAAAGTGTCCTGGTCGCCGTGGATAAACAGCATGGGAACCGTCGCGTGTTTGAGTTGCTCCACACTGCTCGCCTTATGAAAGTCGTAGCCCGCGCGCACGTTGCACACCAAGTTTGCTACATCGAGCAAGGGAAAGCTGGGCAGGCCGAACACGTCCTTGAGCTGCAGAGAAAACTCGTCCCAAACACTCGTATAACCGCAGTCCTCGATAATGCATTTCACGTTTGCGGGCAGAGGTTCCCCCGCGACGTTCATGGCGGTTGCCGCACCCATCGACTCGCCAAAGACCAGGATGCGCGCCTCGGGGTCAGCCTGAACGATTCGCTCGATCCATGCGACGACATCGAGCCGCTCGGGCCAGCCCATGCCGATATAGTCGCCGCCGGAGCGCTCGTGGGCGCGTGCGGCGGGTGCGAGTACGTTCATGCCGCGGTCGTGGAATCGCTTGACGTATCGGGCCATACCGATGGGCTCGTTGGTATATCCATGCAGGCAGACGGCGTAGTCGTGCGTGCTCTCCGACGCAGCAAAATACCAGGCGGCAAGCTCGGTTCCGTCGTTCGCGGTGAGGCTGCTGCTCTCGCGGTTTTCCTTAAACCACGCCCGTGCCTCGCCCTCCTCGGCGTCCATCTGCTCGCCCTTTTCGGCGTCCTTGCCATCCTGCATCATCTTCATGGTGTACGGCGCTTGGGGGTTCAGGGCAAAGTCGAACAAGAAGTTGCCGGCAAACCCCAGCAGCGCGACAACGAGCACCAGCGCAACGACGCCGGCTATCTTGAGCTTTCGATGGGAACGTGCGTTTTGAGCCATGCGGTATTCTCCTATAAGATGTTAATACATCAACATTTAATGCAAGCGCATTATGGACGTTCGCCGTTGATGCGTCAACAAGCAAAGAATGGGTAAACAAAGGGTCACGTATGGTGCAAATTTCGCACGTACCTAGACGCTTTGATATAGTGTTGAGAACTCTTTACGTTGGAGGATGTAACCGGCATGTCCGATTCGAGCGACAGTTCTAAGCCGCGACCCAAGACCGCGGCCGTTCCACACTACACGGTGGGTGAGGAGATCATGAACTCCGTCACCCATGGTGTCGGCTGCCTGCTGGGTATCGCGGGTCTGGTGCTCCTGATCGTATTCGCCGCCCTGCGCGGCGGAGGCCCGGCCCACATGGCCGCGGCAATTGTCTATGGCGTCAGCATTATCCTCGAATACCTAGCCTCCACGCTCTACCACGCGATTCAGCCCGCGCGCGCCAAGCGCGTGTTTCGCATCATCGATCACAGTTGCATCTACCTGCTCATAGCCGGCAGCTATACGCCGTTTTGCCTCATCACGCTCGCAAACGACGGCGGCGCTGTGCTGTTCTTTGCCGTATGGGCCATCGCCATCATCGGCATCGCCCTCGAGTGCTTCCTACGCGAGCGTCAACCGCACTGGGTAAGCGGCCTGGTCTACCTGCTGATGGGCTGGCTCGTTGTCTTTAAGCTGCCTGAACTTGTGGCGCTGCTCAACCCCGTGGCACTTGCCCTGCTCGCCGTCGGCGGCGTGTGCTACACCGCGGGCGTGCCGTTCTATATCGCCAAAAACGTGCGCTATCTTCACAGCGTGTTTCACCTGTGGGTACTCGCCGGCAGCATCTTCCAGTTCATGGCGGTGATCCTCTTCGTAATCTAGCGACCACGCCTGCGCTCGCGGGCCCGTTCGGGCGCCCGCCGGGTGCAACTGCCCTATCCGTCATCAACGTTTTGACCTGACGTCCCGAATCTTGGAGGTTCGAGAAACTCCCGATGGACATAACCATCTCCCTTATCACCACCCTCGTTTTGACCCTCATCAACGGCTACTTCTCTATGTCCGAGATGGCGCTCACCACGGCCAAGCGCGCCGTGCTGGAGCACGAGGCCGAGGAAGGCGACAAGCGCGCCGAGCGTGCCATTAAGCTGGCTGCCGACTCCGACCAGCTGCTCGCCACCATCCAGGTCGCCATCACGCTCGTGGGCTTCGCCTCGTCCGCCGTCGCCTCGACGAGTCTGTCCGACCCGCTCGCCACGTGGCTCATGAGCTTTGGCATCGCGCCGCTCTCCGCCATCGCGCGCGGCCTGGCGCCGGTCATCATCACCGTCGCGGTCGCCTTCGTGTCCATCGTGATCGGCGAGCTTGTGCCCAAGCGCATCGGCCTGGCCAACGCCGAAGGCGTGTCCAAGCAGGTCGTGGGGCCGTTGTCGTTTTTCCAAAAGATCGCTCGTCCGCTCGTGTGGCTGACCGGCGCTTGCTCCGATGGCCTGGCCCGCATCCTGCGCATCAAGAGTGCCGACGACCGTCAGAACGTCTCGGAAGAAGAGATCAAGTACATGGTCTCGGAGCAGGACGACCTGCTCGACGAGGAAAAGCGCATGATCCACGAGATCTTCGACCTGGGCGACACCGTTGCCCGCGAGGTCATGGTGCCGCGCGTGGACACCACCATGTGCGAGGACGACGAGACGGTCGCCGACGTGCTGTCCACCATGCGCCAGACCGGCTTTAGCCGCATCCCCGTCTATCACGAGGATCCCGACAACGTCGCCGGCATCGCGCACATCAAGGACCTGATTCAGCCCGCGCTCGACGGCAAGGGCGACCAGCCCATCGCCGGCTTTTTGCGCGACGCCACCTTTGTGCCCGACACCAAGGACATCCTGCCGCTGCTGTCCGAGATGCAGACCTCGCACGACCAGATCGTGGTGGTCGTGGACGAGTACGGCGGCACGGCCGGCATTATCACCATCGAGGACATCGTCGAGGAGATCGTCGGCGAGATCGAGGACGAGTTCGACCCCGACAACAAGTATCTCACGCGCCTTTCGCGCCGCGAGTGGCTCGTTGATGGGCGTTTTTCGTGCGATGACGCGATTGAGCTTGGTTGGCCGCTCGAGGAAAGCGATGATTATGAGACCATCGCCGGCTGGATTTTGGAGCTTTGCGACTCGGTGCCCGACATCGGAGAGGTATTTGAGGTTGCGGGGTACAAGTTCAAGGTGCAGTCGATGCGTGGCCAGCGCATCTCGCTCATTCGCGTGATCGCTCCGGCCGAAACCGATAAGAAGGATTCCGAGTCTTCGGCAGAGAAGCCGGCGGCGTCGGGTGCGGGTTCCGCGAATCCGCACGACGGCGACGAGTAGGACAAGGAAGAGTAGGGGAGAGTTATGGCAGGCCTGTTCAACATCCTTAAGGTCACCGTCAGCGAGGACAAGATCTGCGCGCATGTGCTGGTGAACCCCGGCATGCCGCTCATGACCTCGGAGGACATCGAGGCCACGGCGCGCGTGTATTACCTGGTGCCGGCGATTGCCAAGCACCTGTGCCTGGGTGATTCCGGTCGCGAGTTCCAGGACTGCATGGGCCAGACCGAGCTTTGCCATCTGCTGGAGCACGTGAC
>URNI01000098.1 GCA_900549135.1 uncultured Collinsella sp. | reverse complement strand
ACCTGCGCTACTTTATGGGCACCCAGATGTCCGGCGTCATGGTTCAGCCCATGGCGTCCCCCGACTGGCACCCCAATATGACCAAGATGTCCGTGCCGATCGTCCATCTGGACATCCACTGTTCCGAGCCAGGTTACTACGTGGCCGCCGACAACGAGGCACAGGGACGCATTATCGCCGAGCTCGCCATTGCCCGCGGCGCACACCATATCACCGTTGTGGGCAGAGCGGCATTCATGCAGCTCACTCTGCGCGTGCTTGGCATTCACAAGGCCCTCGCCCTGCACCCCGATATCAAAATTGAGGTCATTGACGCCGGAGAATGGAATACCGCTGCCGACGGTTACGGCATCGGCGCTCAGATTGCCGAGCGCCCTGCCGACGAGCGTCCCGATTTTGTCATCGGCCTTACCGATGTATTGGCCTCGGGCGTTATCTCGGCGTTGACCGACAAAGGCACCCCCGTCCCCGAGCAGGTTCGCGTGGCCGGCTGCGACGGCAACCCACTCGCATGGAGCGGCGCGGTACCGCTCACCACCGTAGCACCCCCGGGCTACGAGATTGGCCGCAAGGGTGTCCAGCTGCTCATGGAGCAAATCGAGAACAAGCCCGCCGCCAAGACCAAACGCGTCCGTATCGGCACCGCCGCACGCACCGTCACCGAGGTCACAGCCGCCGAGGACATCAACCGTCAGGAACTCGTGCGGCCGTTCCTCTTGGAGCGCGCCAGTACCCAGGCGAGCACCCAGACCGACGCCACGGCCATCAACCTCGGTGCGTATCTATAGCACGCCCGTAAGTATGCTGTGTCGCCGCTTAAGCAAAAGGGGCCAATTGCTCGTTTCAACGCCGCAATTTTCTAGCGCACGGCCTTGACCGCCGCCGTCAGATCGAACAACGTGTCGAGCACGGCCTCGCAGCCATCCACCACGTCCTGCGGCAGCGGCACGATATCAGGAACGGCAAAGACGTGGCATCCGGCCGTAATGCCCGAGACGCAGCCGTTGCGCGAATCCTCGACCACGGCACATTCCTCGGGAGTAAAGCCCGCGCGCTCGCAGGCGAGCAGATACATCTCGGGATCGGGCTTGCCGTGCACAACGTCCTCGCCGCAGGTCACGGTCTCAAACTTGTCAAAGAGACCGAATGCTTTAAGGTTGCGCTCGGCCGTAACATGGCGCGATGACGTTGCAAGGCCTACGTGATAGTCCGCAGCCAACAGCTCGTCTATGCACTCGGCAGCACCGGCCTTAAGCTCCAGCTCGGTCTTGACCATCTCGTCGCGAATCTCCTTGTGGCGGACATAGATCGCCTCGGCGGTCTCGTGGCTGCCATAATGCTTATCGAGGATGTCCATGACATCGGGTAGCGTCCGACCGATAAACTGATGGATCAGCGCATCATCAATCGCGAGCCCCAGCTCAGCGGCGCCTGCCTTCCAGGCCTTAATCCCCAAACGCTCGGTATCGACCAGCGTTCCATCCATGTCAAAAATAACAGCCTTGATCATATCGGTCCCCCATCGACTCTCGCTGTCGCGTTGCTGCAACTCTACCGCATTTGGCAAGTTGTATATAACGTATATACCATATTGCACTTTCGTTACACAGATAGAAGTCTTATGGCAAGTAACGCATTAGGATTATAGTTTTCGATCGAGTACTCAACGATAAGGAACGTTTCATGATTTTAGACACCACGGCACCCGCAGAGGAGCTTCAAGACAAGCTATCGGCGCTCGAGCAGCTGCTTTTGGCATACGGGCGCGTGGCTATCGGGTTTTCCGGCGGCGTTGACAGCAGCTTTTTGGCCGCCGTATGCGCCCGCGTCATGCCTACCAATACTCTTCTCGTCCATCTCACCACGCCGCTCATCGGCACGCCCGAGCAGGCTTCGTTTGAGCAGTCCGTTGATGGGCAGGCCAATGAGGGGCCGCATTTTAAGCTCCCCGTGCTCAATCTTTCGGTCGATCAGCTGCAGCTCCCCCAAGTAGCCTGCAACGATGCCAATCGCTGCTACCACTGCAAGCACGCCGGCTTTACCGCCATCGTCAACCACGCCAAGTCGCTCGGCTTTCCCACCGTCATCGATGGCAGCAATGCAAGTGATCGCGGCGACTACCGCCCTGGTATGCGCGCGGCAAAAGAGCTCGGCGTACGCTCCCCTCTCATGGAGGTCGGCTTTACCAAGGACGAAGAGCGCGAGCTGCTGCGCGCATGGGGCTATCCCGTTTGGAACCTGCCGGCGGGAGCATGTCTTGCCACGCGCGTTCCCACGGGCGAGGAGCTTACGCGCGAGAAGGTCGATTTAATCCGCGCCTGCGAGGATTACCTGCACGATCTTGATCTGGCACAGGTACGCGCGCGCTTGATCAGCGGCTGCATGCATATCGAGGCCGCACCCGCAGATGTTGCCAAGATTGCCGCCCTCGGCGGTGCCGCCATCGACGACAAGGGCAAGACCCCGCTGCCCGCCGTTATCGAGTCCGCGCTGCGCGAGCTGGGCTGCGACCATATCTCCCCCGAGGTCACCCCCTACATTCACGGCAACATGAACCAGTAACCTGCCAAAAAGGGACAGGTTTATTTTGGCAGGTTTTATCTGGGGAAACGCCGAAGCCCCACATTCACAACCGCCGCAGCTCCATATGAGGCAAATGAGCCAGTAGTGTTTGTCCCAAATCTTAAGTATTTGTTCGATAGAACGACCCTCGGCGGCTCCTGCTAGACTGGTAGATTCCCAACCGTCCATCCAGGAGCCTCAATGTCGCGCAAGTCCACCTACAAGCAAGTACTTTCCATCGGCACCGCCGTGGTGCTGGGGTTTGCGCTGTTTACGGAATCGCTCGACGGGGCGCCCAAGCTGCTGTCGCCGCAAAGCAATGAACAGGCGGCGGCTCTGGCCGAAAAGCAAAACGAGAGTCCCAGCCGCACCGAGGACGAGGCAGGCCTGGTCGCTCGGCTCGAATCGGGAACGGCGAGCTCCGAGGACTCCGGCGATGGCTCCGAATCCGCCGCACCCGACACCGGTAATGCCGCTTCCGAGGACAGCTCCACCACCCCCATCGACGAGGTCGAAAACCCCGACCTTAACCGCGCCCGCGGCGTATACCTCAGCAGCATTCCCGACTACGCGGGCAACCCCTATGTGGCCCTGCGCGCCGACAGCACGCACCCGCTGGGCACGCCGTCATTCACACTCGATGAATACGATCGCGCCACCGAAGAGGGCTGCTTTAAGAAATTCTCCAAGCTCGACAGCCTGGGCCGCACTCGCAAGGCGCTTGCCTGCGTGGGCCCCGAATCACTCGGTCAGGGCGAGCGCGGCGATATCTCGCGTATCCATCCCGCTGGATGGCGCCAGCAGCGCTACGACTTTATTCCGGGCCAGAGCCTCTACAACCGCTGCCACCTTATCGCCTGGTCGCTCTGCGGCGAAAACGCCAACCGCAAAAATCTCCTCACCGGCACGCGTTATCTCAACGAAACGGGCATGCTGCCGTTTGAGGAGCAGATTCTCGGCTACATCCACGACACGGGCAACCACGTGCTCTACCGTGTCACGCCCATGTACAACGAAGAGGAACTTGTCTGCCGCGGCGTGCGCCTTGAGGCGCAATCGGTCGAGGACCACGGAAAGACCCTGTGCTTCCACGTGTACTGCTACAACCTGCAGCCGCATGTGCAGATCGACTACGCCACCGGCCGCAACCAGACCTCGGGAGTTTAGGGCCGACCAAGCTGCCCCAAAACCTAAAATGATCCGTTTTCCTCCGTCCCCAAGGGATCAAAAAGAGCCGCCACGGTTACCCAGGGCGGCCCTTGCATCGGCATGCATGTTGCAGGCAAAACCACGCGTTACTTGGCGCGGCCCTCCTCATAGCGCTCGACCAGCTTGGCCTGAACGTCATAAGGCACCTGCTCATAGCCTGCGGGCTTCATGGTAAAGTCACCCGTGCCGCGCGTGATAGAGCGCAGGCGCGTCGAGTAATCCGTCAGCTCGGCCAGCGGCGCCTGGGCAATAACCACGGTATCGCCGCGCTCATCGGTCTCCATGCCCGTCACGCGACCGCGCGATGCCGAGATGTCGCCCATCACGGCGCCGGCGTAGCTCTCGGGAATAGTCACCGTGATTTCCTCGATGGGCTCCAGCACCACCGGGTCGGCATCGGCGCATGCCTTGCGCAGGCCGATGCGAGCCGCCGCGCGGAACGCCATCTCGTTGGAGTCGACGCTGTGATACGAGCCGTCGTACACAGCCACGCGAATGCCCGTGAGCGGATAGCCGGCAATGATGCCGTCCTTCATGGTCTCCTGGACGCCCTTGTCCACGGCGGGGATGAGCGAGCGCGGGATGCGACCACCCACGACCTCGTCCACAAACTCATAGCCGTCGCTCGTGCCGTCGGGCCCAATGAGCGGCTCCACGCGCAGCCAGCAGTCGCCGTACTGACCGGCGCCGCCGGTCTGCTTCTTATGGCGGCCCTGGGCACTTGCCGTACGGCGAATGGTCTCGCGATACGGAATGCGGATCGGCACGCTCTTGGCCACGACCTTGGTGCGATCCTCAAGGCGATTGAGCAGGACCGAAACCTGCGCCTCACCCACGGCGGAGATGATAGTCTGGCCGGTCTCCTCGTCACGATCGATGCTCATGGTCGGATCGGCCTTGCAGGCCTTCTCAATAAACGTGTAGAGCTTCTCTTCGTCCCCGCGATTCTCGGCCTCGATGGCAATGCGGTACTGCGAGTTGGGGAACTTAAACGCCGCAGCCTCGACCTTGCCGGTAATCGAGAGCGTATCGCCCGTCTCGGCCGCCAGCTTGGGTGCCACGATAATGTCGCCGGCATAAGCGTGGCCAACCTCGGTCATATCGCGGCCGCACATCACATACAGGTGAGCCAGACGATCGCTCTTGCGGGTACGCGCATTGATCAGCTCAAGGCCCGGCTCAAGCGTACCCGTCAGCACCTTGATAAAGCTAATGCGACCCTGCTGCGGATCGGCCAGGGTCTTAAACACAAACGCCACCGGGCGGTCATCGTCACTCGAGATCTTGAGCGAATCGCCGTCGATAAGCGGCATCTCGCCGTAGTCGGTCGGCGCCGGGAAGTATGTGGCGATGTCGTCCATCAGCGAGTTGACGCCCTGCTCCTTAATGCAATCGCCCGCAAAGACCGGCACAAAGATGCGCTCGGCGATCGCCTTCGACAGCAGGCCTTCAAGCTCCTCCTGCGTCAGCGTCTCCTCGCCTTCCAAGTACTTCATCATCAGTTCGTCGTCAGCCTCGGCCACCAGCTCGCACAGATGGTCATGGGCTTCCTCGGCCTGGGCACGATACTCCTCGGGAATCTCCGACTCAACGGCTTCGGTGCCGTTGCAATGGCGCGCCTTCATGCGCACCAGGTCGATGATGCCGTCAAAGTCCTCGCCCTCGCCCCAGGGAAGGGTCACGGCGCCCAGGCGCGTGCCAAAGCGCTCTTGCAGTAGGTCCATCGTGGTCGCAAAGCTGGCCTCGGAACGCGACAGGCGGTTTACGAACACCGCACGCGCCAGGCGCAGGTCCTCGGCGGCATACCAGAGCTTAACCGTCGTAGGCTGCGGGCCGGCCTCGGCGTCGACCACAAACAGAGCCGTCTCGCAGACGCTCATCGCGGCAAAGGCGTCGCCGATAAAATCGGGGTAGCACGGGGCATCAAGCACATTGATGCGCGCGCCCTTCCAGTCGATCGGCGCGATGGTCGTCGAGATGGAAAATGCACGCTTGACCTCTTCGGGGTCATAGTCGAGCGTGGGCTTGGTGCCGTCGTGGCCGCCCAGGCGGGCGGTCTTGCCGGAAAGGTGGAGCATGGCCTCGGCGAGCGAAGTCTTGCCCACCCCGCCTTGGCCTACGAGCACCACGTTCCTTACGTTACCGGTCTTGGGAGCACCCATGATGACCTCCTTGCAGGGCCGCGCGCAATGCGCGACGCCAACGGGGAGAGTTCGCGGTCGGTGCCGTCCCGGGAGCAGCATGGTCGGCAGCCGAGCCGACTCACCCTCCAAATGTCCTATGCCACCACCCTACCCTCACGGGCGGCTGTCCATGCATACCTTTCGGCGCACGTATGAATACAGGCGGCGAGAGGAGGGGGCAAGCTTGCGAGGCGATTATTGGACCCCGCGAATGCAAATAAAATGCCGCCCCAGGCCATAAGACCTGCGGCGGCATCACCTCAATAAACAGTTGAGTAAATAGCTGAGCCTATCCCTCGATACGGCTCAAGAACTCGCGTGTACGCTGCTCGCGCGGATGGTCGATGACCTGCTCGGCCGGACCCTCCTCGACAATACGACCGCCGTCCATAAAGACCACGCGGTCGGCAACGTCGCGGGCAAACTGCATCGCGTGCGTCACGATCACCATCGTCATATTCTGCGCGGCCAGATCCTTGATGACGCGCAGAACCTCGGCCGTCAGCTCGGGATCGAGCGCCGAGGTCGGCTCATCAAAGAACAAGATTTCGGGGTCGAGCGCCAGGGCGCGGGCAATACTCACGCGCTGCTGCTGGCCGCCCGAAAGCTCACAGGGTACCTTGTTCTCGTTGCCCGTCAGCCCCATCTGTGCAATAAGCTCGTGTGCGCGGGCCTCCGCCTGCTCGCGCGGGCGCTTAAGCACGCGGATCGGTGCATCGGTGATGTTTTTCATCACGGTATAGTGCGGGAACAGATTGTAGTTCTGAAACACCAGACCAAACCGCGAGCGCGCCTGTTTAGGCACATCGACCTTTGCGTACACCGCGCCCGAACCCGCATCCGTCGCGACGGCAAGGTCGCCAAACGAGAGCGAGCCACCGTCGAGCGTCTCGAGCAGCGTGGCGCAGCGCAGCAGCGTGGACTTACCGCCGCCCGAAGGCCCGATAATCGCCACGACCTCGCCACGCTTGACCTCGAGCGAGATATCCTTGAGTACCTCATTGCCGCCAAACGCCTTACGCGCGTTCGATATATTCATTACCGTTCCGGACACGGGAACCTCCATGTGTTTGAAAAGCACGACGGAACAGGCTAGTCGTGGTAGTAGTCAAGTCGCTTCTCGGCGGCGCCCAGCAGCATCTCGACGACGAAGTTAAAGACCCAGTAGATCA
>URNI01000097.1 GCA_900549135.1 uncultured Collinsella sp. | reverse complement strand
CTTTCGGGGTCGCCCTCCGCATTTGAATAGTGGCTACCTTGCCGTCTGCTCGGCCGCCCGCTTACCTGCTATTTGAGAGGTAAAACCTACCAAAATAAACCTGTCCCTTTTGGCAGGTTTACAAGAAAGCGGGGATGAGATGGCGACGGTGTACGGGTATGCGCGGGTGAGTTCGCGCGATCAGAATCTGAATCGGCAGCTGGATGCGCTGGGCGCCTATGGCGTGGGCTCAGCGAATATTTATGCCGACCATGCGAGCGGCAAGGACTTCGATCGACCGCATTATCGCGAGCTGTTGCACGTCCTGGGAGACGGGGACGTGCTGGTGGTGCTTTCTATCGACCGACTTGGTCGTAATTACTCCGAGATTCTTGAGGAATGGCGACGCATTACCAAGGAGCTCGGGGTTGCCATTGTGGTGTTGGACATGCCATTGCTTGACACGCGCGCTAGGGCCAGCGGCGCGCCGGATGTGACCAACACCCTGATTGCCGATATTGTGCTGCAACTGCTGAGCTACGTGGCGCAGGTGGAGCGCGAGAATATCCATCGGCGCCAAGCGGAGGGAATTGCAGCGGCGCGGGCGCGAGGGGTCCGTTTCGGTCGACCTCGCAAGCCGTGCCCTCCTCAGTTTGAGCTGGTGCGCGATAGCTATGAGGCAGGCGATATTACCCGCAGCCAGGCAGCAAAGTGCCTGGGCGTGTGCGTGGGGACGTTCGATCGCTGGATGCGCGAGGCGGGGTAGGGGTTTGCGTCGCTTTGTCGCTTCCTGTTGCGATTCAAATTTTGATACGGTGACGATGCCATTTGGGGCTACACTCGCTGATATTCAAAAAAAGGAGGTTGGCCCTTGGCGCGCGTAAAACAAATAATCGGATGGACCGCGATTGTTCTGTTCGTTGCAACGCTGGCGGGCATCTGGGTGCTGACGGAGCAAAATGCGGTGGAGACGTCGTTGCTGAGCGAGTCCACCGCGCGTGTGGTGGAGGGTCAGGCTACGGGCGTTCAGGCTGCCGATGCCACGGGTGAAGCCCAGACAGAGAACGGAATGACCGGGGGCGCCGATTCGGCTGCCTCGAATGTCCGGTCTGGCCGACTTGCTTCCATTCGCATGTGGGTGGGCACAAACGTCCGTCGCGTTGCCCATACCGTAGAGTTTTTCTTCGTCGGATTATTCGCCTCCGTGGTCGTGGTCTGCTTTTCCAGGCGTCCGTGGAGCGTATGCTCCCGTTGCGTGCCCGTATTGCTCTTTTGCGCCGCCTGCTCCGTTGGCGATCAGGTACATAAGATCTTTGTTCCCGGCAGGCATTTCGACGTTATCGATTTAGGATTCGATGCTGCGGGCTATGTCACCGCCATGCTGTTGGTATTGCTGGCGGCGGCGTTGGTGCGCCATGCGACTCGGCCGATCGGCGCCCATGCGAGGCGCTAGCCGGTAACAAACCCGTTTCTGATAATGCGACTTCGTTGAATTATTTTGTGTCGTGCGTATTTCCGAGCGGTCGGATTTGAGGGGCGAGCGGTAGAACGCTCGCCCTTTGTGCGCCACGATGCGGCACAATGTACCGCAAAAGCTGTTTGTATCCGGTACGAATCGTTCGTTGGTCTTTAATTCTTCTCAACGGAGGTGTTTGAGATGGCAAACGGATTGCTTTTGCGGCTTCGCGAGCGTGAGCTCAGCGCGAGCCCGGCGGAACGCAATGTCATCGCATATGTAAGCGCTCATCCGCACGAGGTGGTCGGGCTGTCCGTCCGCGGTCTTGCCGATGTCACGTTCTCCTCGCCCTCGAGCATTTTGCGCTTTTGCAAGCGTTTGGGTTTTGCGGGCTACAAGGAGTTCCAGCGCGAACTGATTGCCGAGCTGGCGCTCTTAGGTGACAAGAAAGACGTAGCCCTCGAGGACATCTCCATGGATGACAGCGTCGAACGTATCGTGGGGAAGGTGATGAAAAGCAACGTGCGCACGATTGAGGCGACGGCGCGAACGCTCGATTACACCGTCTTGGAGCGATGCGCGGCCCGTCTTAAGCGGGCACGCGCGGTCAATCTGTTCGGTATTGGTGCTTCTCGTTTGGTCGCGCACGACCTGGCGCAAAAGCTCATGCGTGTCGACAAAGAGTGCCATCTGTACGACGACTGGCATGATCAGCTCTTATGTGCCAAGAACATGCATGAGGGCGATATGGCAATCGCCTTTAGCTACTCGGGCTTGACGCAAGAGGTGCTGGACTGCACCGCCGAGGCTCAACGTCACAACTGTCCCGTTGTGGCCGTTACCAAAGTAGATGGATCATCCAAGCTTGCCACCATGGCCGATGCCGTGCTCGGCGTTGCTGCGAGTGAACCCTTGGTCCGCAGCGGTGCCATGGCTTCGCGTATGGCCCAGCTTATGGTTGTCGATGCCCTGTACGCTGCTTACGTTGCCAGCGACTACGAACGGGCGACGCATGTCATTAAACAAAACTACATCGAGAAACAGGAAAGATGAGGTGAATGAAATGCTCGATTTAACAAAATTCACGACCGAACAGCGTAATCAAAGGTCAATGGACCTCGATACGATGACATCGCTGCAAATCGTCACGACGATGAACGATGAGGATCTTCGTGCCGTCCAGTCGGTCACGAAAGTGTTGCCCCAGGTTGCCACGGCAATCGACTGGGCTGCTGAGGCACTCGAGCGCGGCGGGCGCGTCTTTTACATGGGCGCAGGCACCAGCGGTCGTCTGGGCGTACTCGACGCTTCGGAGTGTCCGCCCACGTTTGGCGTGTCACCCGATCTGATTGTCGGGCTCATTGCCGGAGGCGAGACGGCGTTTATCAAGGCTGTCGAAGGTGCCGAAGACAGCGATGAGCTTGGCGCGAACGACCTGCGAGAGCGTGGACTCTCGGACAAGGATCTTGTCGTCGGCCTGGCGGCAAGCGGCCGTACTCCTTATGTGGTGGGCGGCCTTGCGTACGCCAAGGCAACTGGGTGCAAGACCATTGCAATTGCCTGCAACCAAGGGTCGAAGATCGGGGAGAGCGCAGATCTTGCCATTGAGCCCGTGCCCGGTCCCGAGGTACTGACCGGCTCAACGAGGCTCAAGGCGGGAACGGTTCAAAAGCTCATTCTCAACATGATTTCGACCGGTGCCATGGTCAAGATCGGCAAGGTATACCAAAACCTGATGGTCGATGTGCAGCAGACGAACGAGAAGTTGGTGGTGCGCGGCCAGAACATCGTGATGGAGGCGACCGGCTGCACGCGCGAGCGCGCCGTTCAGGCGCTTGCAGATGCCGGCGGCCACGTAAAAACCGCTATTGTCTCGGTACTGTTGGACTGCGATGCCGAGCAGGCTACGGTAGCTCTTGAGCGGGCGCGAGGCCATGTCCGTGCTGCGGTGAGTGGCCATGAGAAGAGCAATGCCGACGCCCAATAGGTGCGCGGCGTGAGCTGATATGACATCCAGACGAGATACCCAATACAAGGAGGAGTTATGACGAACAAAGAGCTGGCTCAAAAGCTGCTGGACCTTTTGGGCGGTAAAGACAACGTGCTGGCAAACGCGGCGTGCATGACGCGCCTGCGCGTGACCGTCAAAGACGCGGGCAACGTCGACACGGAGGGCATTAAGGCACTCGACGGCGTGATGGGCCTGGTCGAGGACGACACGATGCAGATCGTGCTGGGTCCGGGCAAGGTGAATAAGGTGCTCGAGGAGTTCTCCAAGCTCACTGGCCTTGCGAAAGGCGTTGCCGATGAGAGCGGGGTTGACGCTGCGGCCACAAACAAGGCCGCGCAGAAGGCCAAGTACGAGTCTAAGCCGGTTCAGGCCTTCCTCAAGAAGATTTCCAATGTCTTCGTCGCCCTGCTTCCCGGCATCATTGCGGCTGGCCTTATCAACGGTATCTGCAACGTCATTAACGTTTCGACGGCAGGCGCGCTTGCAGGCGAGTGGTGGTACCAGGGCATTCGTTCCATGGGCTGGGCCCTGTTTGCCTATCTGCCCATCTTGGTGGGCTATAACGCGGCACGTGAGTTTGGTGGCTCCGCTGCGCTGGGCGGCATCGCCGGCATGATGTGTATCGCCAACAGCGCCATGCCCCTGCTTGCGCCTGGCGCGGCTGATCCTGCCGCTGCCATTCTGCTGCCGCTCACCAGTGCGCAGTACAACCCTGCAGCGGGCGGCATGATCGCGGCTCTCATCGCTGGCGCATTTTTTGCCTGGATGGAGCGTCAGATTCGCAAGGTTATGCCCAACGCACTCGACACGTTCTTGTCCCCGCTGCTGGTGCTCATCATCGGCGCCTTTGCTCTGATGCTCGTCATCCAGCCGGTTGGCGCATGGCTGACGACTGCCATCTTTAGCGTTTTGACCTTTATCTTCGAGAAGCTGGGCATCCTGGGCGGCTATATCCTGTCGGCAGGCTTCTTGCCGCTGGTGTCCGTCGGCCTGCATCAGGCGCTCACGCCGATCCACGCCATGCTCAACGATCCCGACGGCGCTACCAAGGGTATCAATTACCTACTTCCCATCCTTATGATGGCTGGCGGCGGCCAGGTCGGTGCCGGTTTGGCGCTGTACTTTAAGACCAAGAACGCCAAGCTCAAGAAGTACGTCGCAGAGTCCATCCCCGTTGGAATCCTGGGTGTGGGCGAGCCTCTGATGTATGCTGTTACGCTGCCGCTCGTTCGTCCGTTTGTGACGGCCTGCCTGGGTGCCGGATTTGGCGGCGCGCTCGCGGCGCTGCTTCACATCGGCGCGGTTTTTCAGGGCGTTTCCGGTCTGTTTGGCCTGCTGATCGTCGTTCCTGGCCAGCAGCTCGGCTACGTTGCCGCTATGCTGCTTGCCTATGCCGCCGGCTTTGTCCTGACGTGGTTCTTCGGTGTCGACGAGCAGAAGATCAACGAGTTCTTTGGCGAGTAGTTTGATATCGCGATCCGTGTTGCTCGGGGCTCGCGGAGCGCGGCAGATTTCTTGATGATATGGTTGTGCCGGCGGGGCTAACTGCTCCGCCGGCCTTTTTTAAAGGAGCGTTGAAGCGTGAAAACGGGTATTTCGATTTATCTTTCCAGCCCTCTGCAGGATATTGAGCGGACGATTGAGCGTGGTGCCGCGGCGGGTGCGCACTATGCGTTTACCTCACTGCATATTCCCGAGGATGGGGGAGCGGCGTATGCCGATAAGGTCCGTCATGTGCTGTCGCTGCTTTCCGCCCGCGGCATTGCGCTCATTGCCGATGTGGGGCCTCGCACGTGCGATTTGCTCGGGCTTGAGCGCATTGAGGACCTGCGCGATCTGGGGTTGGAATACCTTCGTTTGGACTATGGCTTTAGCGCCCAGCGGGTCGCGGAGCTGTCCGGTGTATTTCGCATTGTGGTTAATGCATCGACAGTGAGTTCTGATGAAATCGCATCGTGGCGTGAGGCCGGTGCCGATGTGACTCGTTTTGCCGCCTGCCACAATTTTTACCCCAAGCCTTATACCGGTTTAGCTCTGGAGGACATTGCTCGGGTGAATCTTCGTCTTGCGGCGCTTGGATTCGAAATCATGGCTTTTGTGCCGGGTGATGCTAACGTTCGCGGGCCGGTATTCGAGGGACTGCCGACGGTCGAGGCGCAACGCGGTCGCGCGTCAAAGGTTGCTCTCAATATGCTTGAGCTTGCACATGGTGCCGATTGCGACATTGTGTTGGTCGGCGACTCCGATCTTTCCGATGCGGGCTGGGCACAGTTTGCTCAAGTTTCCGCCGGATACGTGGACCTGCAATGCGAGCTTGAGCCCGGTTATGCCTATGCGCGCGGGCAGATTCATCACGACCGGCCCGACTCGAGCGTCTTCATCTTTAGGTCTCAGGAGTCACGTACAACGCTTAAGCCGGATTCCGTGCCGACGGATGCCGGAGCCGGCCTGCCGCGAAAGGCGGGGTCGATCGCTGTGAGCAATAGCGGATATGGGCGCTACGAAGGCGAGCTTGAGATTGCGCGGGTTGATCTTCCCGGTGACGAGCGCATGAACGTTGCGGGCCATATCACGCCCGAGGCAATGGAGCTGCTGCCGTTCATCAAACGCGGATTCGGGGTACGGTTCGTTTAGCGTGTGACCCGTGGGCTACAATTGGCCCATCATACGAAGGCGCCTCGTGTGGCGTGTGCCTGCGTTGGCCGATCTATATTCGGAGGATTCCCATGACCGTACTGTTTGTTGAATATCCCAAGTGCTCGACCTGTAAGAAGGCCAAGGCATGGCTGGACGAACATGGGGTTGAGTATATCGACCGCGATATCGTTTTGGACAATCCCACGGCTGATGAGCTTGCGACCTGGATTGCTCGTTCGGGGCTGCCGGTGCGGCGTTTCTTTAATTCGTCGGGCATGAAATATCGAGAGCTGGGCCTGAAGGCGCGTCTGGATGCGGGCATGACGGATCGGGAGTGCTACGAGCTGCTGGCGACCGACGGCATGCTGGTCAAGCGTCCGCTGCTGGTGGGCGACGACTTTGTGATTCCCGGCTTTAGGGAATCGGCTTGGGCCGAGGCGTTGCTGTAGCGGCTGCGGAAAGTGCGACCCGGAATTCGCTTCCAGAATGGGATGCACTTTCCCAAAGTGGCCGGTTGCGGAAAGCACGTCCCATTCTGAGCTTCGATTGCGGGACACGGTTTCCGGTTGAGGGCTCGACGGGAAAGTAGGGACCAGTTTGAGCTTGAAATCTGGGACGCACTTTCCGCCGGCGGGCCTGCCTCAGTCAGTCCGCCAGCTGTGCCCATTCGTGCGGATCGTAGACTTTTACGTGCTTGTTGGGCTTGCCACTCCAGTACTCCTCGTCCATAAAGGGCAGATATGCCTGAACGCCAGGGCAGATAAAGGGAATCCGCTGCTGTTGCAGTCGCTCGCGCTGACGCTGTTCCAGGTGCGCCTCGGATATGACGGTCGGCATGCCGGACAGCTCGACGAGACTTGCCTGGATTCGCTTAAGGTCGGGTAGTCCCGCGTGCCATGACATCCGCATGATCAAAAAGGATGCACGGCGGTATTTTGCCTGCACCACAGTAATGGCGGGGCGCAGTGTGGGATGGATTTTGTCCCGTTCGGGCCAAAGGTCGGCAGTGATCTCGAGGCCCAGGGTCTCCCATAGGTAATCAAGCTCTTCGTCCATGGCGCCTCGATATCTACGCGATCATTGATACTTCGATTGTGTTGCCTGGTGCTATCGTTTTCGCGGTAGAATCTGCCAACGGTTGACGGCTACCGCTCGCGGCGTTTTGCCCCTCGTGTACAGCGGTCGGCTTCACAGGTCCTTCACGGGTTGGACGAAATTAGGCCAATTTGACCGAATTTCAAAAAAGTCAAAATTGGGGCTTGCGTCATGGCGGGACTTCCCGTATATTTCTTTCTTGCGCAAAGGCACAGCCGAGCGCAGCGATGCAGTCATTGGGATGTCGTCTAATGGCAGGACAGCGGATTCTGGTTCCGTCAATGGGGGTTCGACTCCCTCCATCCCAGCCATTGCATTTGCTACATATGGCCCGTTCGTCTAGCGGTTTAGGACGCCGCCCTCTCAAGGCGGAGATCACCAG
>URNI01000096.1 GCA_900549135.1 uncultured Collinsella sp. | reverse complement strand
GCTTTCGGGCGAGCGCCCGCGTATCGCTCCGCCCGGTCGCAACGGCGTGGTCGCCTTTGCGGTTTCGGGTGCCATCTCGAGCCCCGATGAGCTCAACTCTTCGTTTAACACGGCAGTCAGGCTTGGCGATCGCGGTGCTATCTCTGCCGCGGTGCTGGCGCCCGATGAGGCGACGGCGCAAAACAACGTGCTTTCGCGATTTTTCTCGACATTGAAGGAACGCTCGGGCGGCGTTGCCGGCGTGCTCGACGGCGTCATGGATGTTTGGGGACGGCTGCTTGTGGGATACGGAGACATCCAAGGTTCGGCCGACGAACTTATGGACGAGATGATTAAAGGCCTAGGAGGGGGCAGCGGCGCGTTGGGCTCCATCGCATCGTGGCTCGGCGATACCGTTTCGGCGTCCGTGGCGGCGCTGGGTTTGGAACCGTGCGACTTGCGCCTGCGAAAGCCGGTGCTGACCGATTCCGCCAATGTCATTAAGAGTCCGGGGTCTGACATTGCGGGTCTTTCTCAAGCGCAAGACAAACTGCGAAGTATTCCGTTGGGCGTGACCGATCCCAAGGCGCTTTGCGAGGCGTTGGAATATCAAGTCGAACGCACCATTAGCGGTACGGTGTTCACACTTGCGGAGATTCCTCTGCCCGGCGGCGGCTCCATCCCGCTCACCGTCGATGTCGCCACGCTGGTTGGCGCTCTGGGCGGTGGGTCGTAATGAGTATCCGCATGCGTCTGCGCGAGGAGCGCGCCCAAGCGACGGTTGAGATGGCAGTGGTTACGCCCGTTTTGCTGGTGCTGGCACTCATCGTGTACAACGTCATGATCTTTGCCGGCGCTGTCGCGCGCTTCGACCGCGTGGTGCCCGACATCGTGTTGGCGCACGCTGTGGCACCGGGCGGGGAGGGTGACGAGAACTCTGCCGATGCCTCGGTGACGGTCCAGACTCAAATTCTGAATGCCATGGAAGGCTATGACTTGCAGATCGAAGTGTCGAGCGAGCAAGGCGCGGAGGCATCAGATGGTGGCCTGCTCTCCCTATCCGGTACGTTTAGGACCTACACCTGCACCATGCACTATGAGCCGTGGCCGACTTCTCTCAGCATCGCTGGCGTTCCGCTGGGGGCGCCGACAACGTTGTCGCACGAGCGCGCGGTGACGGTCGATCCATGGCGTCCGGGGGTGGTCATGTGACCGCGGTCTCGTCCTACATCGCTTACGCGCGGGCACTCAACAGGCTGGGTTGGACGCCGGCCGAGTTTGTGGTGGCGGAGTCGTTTGTCGTGCGCCTGCGCGGCATGCTGGGACGGCGTCCGGTTGCCGCCAACGGCCTGCCGCTCGTCATGGCGTTTCCACGCTGCTCTTCGGTCCATACGTGTTTTATGGCCTATCCCATCGACATCGCCTTCATCGATCGCGACGGCAATATCCTCGCGCGCTACGAGAACGTTCGTCCTTGGCGCATGTGCTCCTGCCTCGGCGCCTGGGCCGTACTAGAGCGTCCTTCAATCATTGTTTCGACTCCTGCTCTCCAACGCGTGCCGGCTTAAGAATTGGCGACAGTGGACTTTCGTCATACGAAATTGGGTAAGATGGAGAAGATGCATGGATGTTGAGATCCATCCCAACGCTAAAAAGCACCTGACGGAAAAGCAGGTGCTTGGCGCTTGGCTTGCGGTTACTGAGTGCATTCGTCGCGAGTCGAAGGACGAGCCGCCGAGATGGCTTGCCATTGGATGGCTTCCAGATGGTCGAAGTGTGGAACTTGTCGCGGTGGAGCTTGTCCGTGGGTGGCTTGTCATTCATGCCTTGTCTCCAGTCCAGAAGAAATTTTGGCAGGAGATTGAACAGGCTCGGCAAAGGGGTCGATGATGGGCAAGACGTATACGGCCGCTAATGGTCAGGTTGTAACGGATGAAATGATTGACGCGTGGTGCGAGTCGTACGAGCGCGGAGAGTTTCCGGATGGCGAACACACCGTTGGTGGGATCGTGCATGGACGGCCCCCGCTCTCAGGTGAGGGGACGGCAACGCTGTCGGTCAAGATTCCTCTGGGAATGAAGGAGGCCATTCGTCGACGGGCGGCTGCCGAGGGGATGACGCCAAGTGAGTTTGCCCGTGCGGCTCTGAGTGAAAAACTTCTTGCTGCCGGCTGATGCCTCTGACGTGCCGATTTATAGAACCGAGGCTGTGCTCAAAAACTTTTTTAAAATTCTCGGTTGACCGGAACGCGTCCTTGGTTATACTAATCAAGCCTTGAAACAAGGCACACCTCAAATGGCTGGGTAGCTCAGTTGGTAGAGCAGAGGACTGAAAATCCTCGTGTCAGGGGTTCGATTCCCTTCCCCGCCACCTTGAATTGACTAGGACCTCTGCAAAGGGGTCCTTTTCTTTTATCGAGGACTCTGCGGAAATTGCGTCCCGGAATTTGGCTTCAGAGTGGGATGCGTTTTCCGCTTTGAGGCCGCTTGGGAAAGCGCGACCCGGAATCCGGCGTCAGAATGGGATGTGCTTTCCTTTTGCGGTCTTTGGCGGAAACTGCGTCCCAGATCCCGCGCTCAGAACGGGATGCATTTTCCGGTTGAGGCCTCGAACGGAAAATGCATCCCAGTCTTTTGCGAAAAACGGGACGCGCTTTCCGGCGCTTACTTCCGGCACATATGTACATCTCTGCGCGCCATCTCGGGCCCGCCCGCTCAGACATTCCTCCCACTTTCGCGTCACTTTACAGACCGTTCGGTCGCCTGTCCGCACACGCGGGTATACTCAAAACGATACTTATCCTATGCAATACGATGCGGGTTCGACCTGCATGATCCGAAGGGGGCAGTGATGGAGAGGATACTCGGCGTTAATCTCTCTGGCTGGTTTATTCCCGAGCCTTGGGTGACCCCGTCGCTATACGCGGCGACCGGTGCATCCAACGCGGCCGAGCTGCAGGAGGCCATGGGCACCGCCGCCTATAACGAGCGCATGCGCCGTCATTACGAGACGTTTATGAGCGAGGATGATTTTCGCCGTATGGCGCAGATCGGCCTCAACGCCGTGCGCCTGCCGGTGCCTTGGTATGCCTTTGGCTCGCAGGAGTCCGATGCGTCCTACATCTCGGTTGTCGACTACATCGACCGCGCGATTGAGTGGGCTGCCAAGTACGACATTCGCGTGCTGCTTGACCTGGCGACTGTGCCCGGTGGCCAGGGCGATTCCAACGATTCGCCCGCCACGCCGGAGGCTGTCGCCGAGTGGCATTCGTCCACCAACGGCCGTCATGTTGCGCTCGACGTGCTCGAGCGCCTGGCCGATCGCTACGGCGAGGCCGAGAGCCTGCTGGGCATTGAGCTGCTGGACACGCCGCAGATGAGCGTCCACAAGAGCCTCTTCACCATGACGGATGGCATTCCGGCGCACTACCTGCGCAACTTCTATCGCGACGCCTACGAGCTCGTCCGTTCGTATATGCCCGAGGATAAGATCGTCGTCTTCTCGTCGTCGGGGCATCCCAACGAGTGGAAGCATTTTATGCGCGGCGCCAAGTACAAGAACGTCTACATGGACCTTCACCTGTACCATTACCGTGACGAGTATGCGCTCGATATCACGAGCCCCCGCGGGCTGACGACGGCGATTTCGCGCAACAAGCGCGAGCTCAAAGAAGCGATTTCGACTGGGTTCCCCGTGCTGGTGGGCGAATGGTCGGGCGCGGCGATCTTTGCCAACTCGTCGGTTACGCCCGAGGGCCGCAATGCCTACGAGCGCGTGTTTATCGCCAACCAGCTGGCTTCGTTTGCGCCGGCTGCCGGCTGGTTCTTCCAAACGTGGAAGACCGAGAAGCGCATTGCAGCATGGGACGCCCGCGCGGCGCTCGGTACGCTCGAGCGCGGCATGATTGAATAGGTTGATATGACGCAAAACAGCGCCCATACGGGCAAACTCTATGTGGTCGGCACGCCCATCGGCAACCTGGGCGACCTGTCCCCGCGCGTTGGCGAGGCGTTTGCCGCCGCCGATGCCATCTGCTGCGAAGACACGCGTGTGACGTCAAAGCTGCTGATGCACCTGGGCATTTCCAAGCCGCTTGTCCGTTGCGACGAGAATGTGATCGCCAGCCGCGCCGCCGGCCTAGTCGACCGTCTGCTGGCGGGGGAGACCCTCGCCTTTGCCTCGGACGCCGGCATGCCGAGCGTGTCCGATCCCGGCCAGGCGCTGGTCGAGGCGGCACGTGAGGCCGATGTGCCCGTAGAAGTTATTCCCGGGCCCTCTGCTTGCGTCACGGCGCTCGTTTCGTCCGGCATTCCCTGCGAGCATTTTTTCTTCGAGGGCTTTTTGGGCCGAAAGCACGGCGACCGTGTGCGCCGTTTGCAGCGCCTTGCCGTGGTGCCCGGCGCGCTCATCTTCTACGAGTCTCCACATCGCATCGTGGCGACGCTCGAGGCCGTGGTGGAGGTCTTTCCCCAGCGTGAGGTTGCCGTCTGCCGCGAACTCACCAAGCTGCACGAGGAGGTCTTGCGCGGGCCCGCTGCCCAGCTTGCCGAGGAGCTGCGTGCTCGCGGCGAGGTAAAGGGCGAGATTGCGCTGGTCATCGCGCCGCCGAGCGAGGATGAGGAGGCCGGTGCCGTGCCGGTTGGCGCCGCGGCAGCGGATCCCGACGAGGCCCTGCGCGAGGATATCCGCGCCGCGCTCGAGGAGGGGGAGCCCGCGTCTGCGGTGGCCAAGCGCCTGTCTCAGAAGTATTCGCGCCGCAAGCGCGATGTCTATGCCATGGTGCTCGATATGCAATAGATGGAGGATATCCAGCCCTTGCGCTAGAATCATCCTCTGTATGCAACGTTTTTCTGGAGGACAAACCCCATGGATCAAAGCAAGCCTTCGTTCTTTATCACGACGCCCATCTACTACGTCAACGCCGATCCGCACCTGGGCACGGCTTATTCCACCATCATCGCCGACGTTCAGGCCCGTTATCGTCGCTCCGCCGGCTATAACGTCAAGTTCCTGACCGGCATGGACGAGCACGGCGAGAAGGTCGCCGAGGCCGCAGCCAAGCATGGCATGACGCCGCAGGAGTGGACCGACAGCCAGGCCCCGCACTTCAAGGAGCTTTGGAGCAAGCTCGAGATTTCCAACGACGACTTCATCCGCACCACCGAGCCGCGCCAGCATCATGCCGTGCAGTACCTGTGGGAGCGCATGAAGGAGTCCGGCTACCTGTATAAGGGCAGCTACGACGGCTGGTATTGCGTTCCTGACGAGACCTACTTCACCGATACGCAGGTCCAGAAGGGCGACGAGGAGTACGGCAGCGTCGGCCAGCACCTGTGCCCCGACTGCCACCGTCCGCTTGAGCGCGTGCAGGAGGAGTCCTACTTCTTTAAGCTTTCCGCCTTCCAGGACAAGCTGCTCAAGCTCTATGACGAGCACCCCGATTTTGTCGAGCCCGCGTTCCGCATGAACGAGGTGCGCAGCTTTGTCGAAGGCGGCCTCAACGACCTTTCCGTGAGCCGTACGAGCTTTGACTGGGGCATTCAGGTCCCGTTTGACGAGGGCCACGTGACCTACGTGTGGTTCGACGCGCTGCTCAACTATATGACGGCCGTCGGCTACGGTGTCGACACCGACGAGGCGCGTGCCGAGCTGGCCTATCGCTGGCCCGCGCAGTTCCACATCGTGGGCAAGGACATCATCCGCTTCCACTGCGTGATTTGGCCCGCCATGCTCATGGCCATCGGCGAGGCCCTGCCCGAGCACGTCTTTGCCCACGGCTTCCTGACCGTGCGCAATGCCGAGACTGGCAAGGCCGAGAAGATGTCCAAGAGCCGCGGCAACGCCATCGCTCCGCAGGACGTTATCGATATGCTGGGCGTCGAGGGCTATCGCTACTACTTCATGACCGATGTGGTCCCCGGCACCGACGGCGCCATCAGCTTCGATCGCATGGAGCAGGTCTACAACGCCGACCTGGCCAATAGCTGGGGTAACCTTATCTCGCGTTCGCTCAACATGAGCGGCAAGTACTTTGACGGTTGCGCGCCCGTCAAGCCCGCATCCTTCGACGCGTTTGACAACCCGCTGGCAAAGATCGCCGATGGCCTGGTCGACCGCTACATGGCCAAGATGGACGTGCTCGATTACGGCGGAGCCAAGGATGAGGTCATGGAGCTCATCCATGCTGCCAACCACTACATCGAGGACTCCGAGCCCTGGGCGCTTGCCAAGGACGAGGCCAAGGCTGACGAGCTGGCGTTCGTGATCTACAACCTGCTCGAGGCCATCCGCATTGCCGCTCACCTGCTTATGCCGCTCATGCCTCAGACTTCCGTCGAGGCCCTGCGCCGCCTGTCCTGTGAGAACGAGGCCGCGAGCGACGACCTCAAGGGCATTTGCGCTTGGGGCCTGCTTGCCGGTGGTCAGCCCGTTGAGAAGGGTGAGCCGCTGTTCCCGCGTCTGGGCTAAGACGTAGCGCGCCATATCGGCAATTTGCTGTTTAGATGTAAGGGCATGGCCGCAACGGTCCATGCCCTTTCGTTTCAAGACGCCGCCATCATGCTAAGGAGGCAACTATGACAACTTCGCCTTTGGCAAACCCCACGGCAACAAGGGAGCTGCTGGAGGAGTTTGGCCTTGCGACCAAGCATCGCCTGGGCCAGAACTTCCTGATCGACAACCATGTGATTGAGCGCATCTGCGAGCTTGCCGAGCTTGCAGGCGATGAGCACGTGCTCGAGGTTGGCCCGGGCGTTGGTACGCTCACGCTTGCGCTGCTGCAGGAGGCGGCGTGCGTCACGTCAATCGAGGCCGACCCCGAGCTCGAGCCGGTGCTCGACGCCCATGCCGCCGACTATGCCAACTTCCGCTTTATCATGGGCGACGCGCTCAAGGTGACGCCGGAGCAGATTGAGCAGGCCGCCGGCGGTGAGCCGACGGTATTTGTCGCGAACTTGCCCTATAACGTGGCGGCGACAATCGTCCTGCAGTTCTTCCAGACGATGCCCGCGCTCAAGCGCGCCGTCGTCATGGTGCAAAAGGAGGTTGCCGATCGCATTGCCGCAGTGCCGGGCAACAAGACCTATGGCGGCTATACGGCAAAGCTCGGCCTGTATGCGCAGGTGACGGGTCGCTTTGAGGTGCCGCCGCGTTGCTTTATGCCGGCGCCGCACGTGGACTCGGCTGTCGTGCGTATCGACCGTGTTGACGGCGTGGTGCCCGAAGGACTCGATCGCGAATTTGTGGCCCGCGTGATTGATGCTGCATTTGCCCAGCGTCGCAAGACCATCCGCAATTCCATGAGCGCCAACGGCTTTGCCAAGGACGTGCTCGATGCCGCCTTTGAGGCTTGCGGTATCGCACCCACCACGCGCGCCGAGACGCTTGATGTTGCCGACTTTGTCCGCCTGGCCCAGGAGCTAATCCATGATGCCTAATACCGCACGCGTGACGTTTACCAAGAAAAAGAAGACGGTCGCCTGCCCCGTGCCCTTGGCACCGCTTGCCGACACGCATGCGCATCTGCTTTCGTTTTGGGGCAAAGAAGTGCCCGAGACGCTCGTGCGCGCCAAAGCCGCGGGCGTCGACCTGTTGGTGACGATGTTCGACCCCATCGCTGACAAACGCAGCGTGACGGACTATAGCGACTGGCT
>URNI01000095.1 GCA_900549135.1 uncultured Collinsella sp. | reverse complement strand
TGGGGTGGGGGAAGGGGTGGGGAAAGGTGTTGAAAAATGGGGCGGTTCCCCATATTATTAATGACGTCGACAGGCGGGGTGGTTCCCCGCGTACGTGCCATCTGAGTAACCGAGGGGAGGGCGCACATGGGAATGACGGGTGCATACGAGCGCAATCTCGATGCAAAAGGTCGTCTATCCCTGCCTGCACCCCTTCGTGAGGAGCTTGGAGAGCACGTTCGCGTGTTCAAAGCCCTGGATGTCGATGCTCTGTACGTGTTCTCTGCCGAGGCCTTCGATAAGTGGGTCGAAGGACTCTTCGCGGGTCGTGAGGGCCACGAGGGTTTTAACCCGCGTGACATCAACGACCAGAAGCTCATGAGGGCGATCAACAAGCGCACCACGTCGATGGATGTGGACAGCGCGGGTCGTATCGGTCTTTCTGAGTCTCTCCGCAAGCAGGCGAACCTCGACCGCGAGGTCACGGTTGTGGGCAACTACGACCACCTTGAGGTTTGGGACCGCGCTACGGCCGATGAGGACGATGATGACGAGGCCCTGCTGGACCTCTTCTTCTCGTAAGGGCAAGGCACGAGTGACGGATGGAGCGTGGGATCTTGACACAAGAATATCGGCATGAACCTGTCATGCTCGGCGAAGTGCTTGAGTCGCTGCAGCTAAAGAGCGGCTCCGTTGTCTGCGATTGCACCCTTGGCGGTGCCGGCCATTCGGTAAAGATGGCCGCGCAGGTGGGGGAGACGGGCCTTTTGCTCGGCGTCGATCAGGACGACATGGCCCTCGAGGCCGCTGGCGCCCGTCTGGACCGCGAGGTTCCCGGCGTACCGCACCAGCTGCTGAAGGGCAACTTCGGCGACTTGGACGAGCTGCTTTGCTCGGCCGAGGTGCCCGGGGTCGATGGCTTCCTGTTCGACTTGGGCGTTTCGTCGCCGCAACTCGATAACCCTGGCAGGGGCTTTTCGTACAACGAGGACGCCCCATTGGACATGCGGATGGATCCGGGTAACAACACCTTAAACGCAGCTGAGGTCATCAACACCTATAACGAACACGACCTCGCCCGGATTCTACGCGTCTACGGCGAAGAGAAGTTCGCCTCGCAGATTGCACGCGAGATCGTGCGTCGCCGCGAGACCGAACCGATCGAAACCACCGGTCAGTTTGTCGAGATCATCAAGGCGGGAATACCTGCTGCCGCTCGTCGGCATGGTGGGCACCCTGCCAAGAAAAGTTTCCAGGCCATTCGTATCGAGGTCAACCACGAGCTCGATGTGCTCGAGAGAGGGCTTGATGCCGCTACCAGGTGGCTCAACCCGGGCGGGCGTATTTGCGTCATCTCGTATCACTCGCTCGAGGACCGTATCGTAAAGAACCACTTTAAGGAGATGAGCCAGGGGTGCACGTGTCCGCCGGAGATTCCGGTGTGCGTGTGCGGCAACGTGCCGATACTCAAGGTCATCACCCGCAAACCCTTGGTTGCCCAACCCGATGAGGTTGCGCGCAACCCTCGGGCGAGATCAGCCAAGATCCGCGTGGTGCAGCGTCTGTAGACGCGACCGCGCGATATTGGACCTCCCGCTCGTACCACAAACGAAGCTTAAACACACTACCAACGTACTCGGGATGGGAGGCGGCATATCATGGGCTACAACACTTCAAACGCAGCACTCGCCTATGATATGAACGCCATGCCCGCCTATCGTGAGGCACCGCAGGCTCCCGCTGCTCCCCGCGAGCAGCGCACGCCGCGCTTTGATGTCTACACGGGCGCGGGCCGTCAGGCAAACCAGGCGGTAAGCCCGGTTTTCATGAGCGTTCTTAAAACGTTTTGCATCATTGCGGCCATCTTCATGACGATCGGTGTCGCCCGTGTGGCGCTCGCCGGCGTTACGGCCCAGGTGCTCAACAGCAACGCCGCGCTTACCAACACGCTCGAGAAGGCGACCGATGAGAGCTCCGACCTGGAGGTCATGCATTCGGTCTATGGTGCCGACACGCGCATTCGCGACCTTGCGGGCGCTTATGGCATGGTGGAGCCCAGCGAGAGCGTTACACTTGACTTTTCGCAGGATGCAGCCGCGGGCGCTAGCTCGACCGCGACCGCTCAGTAACAAGACGGTAGCTGAGTATGACAAATGACTATCGCCGCGGCTCCGACGGGGGTCGCGGTTCTGGACGTCCCTCATCGCGGGGACGTTCTGGTTATCAAGGAACGGGTCGGCCATCTTACAACGCGAGGCCGTCCTATGGCAACGACCCCGCGTCGCGTCTCCGTGGCTCGAGTGGTCCTCAAATGCATAACACCAGACCACGCAAGAGCTCGTCGACCGAATGGCTCACGGGCACGCCGCTGCCCCGTCGCAAAGCCGTCATGGGCTTTATCGGGTTTGGCTTGGGTTTGGGCGTCCTTCGCCTTGCCGACTATCAAATTGTGGAAGCCGATAAGCTGCGCGACCGTGCCGATGCACGTCGCTTGCTTGCGCAGACGCTGTATGCCAAGCGCGGTACCATCTACGACCGTAACGGCAACGTGCTGACGTCGTCGGTCGAATGCCGCAACATCGCCGTGAATCCTCAGCTTATCGAGGACGTTGACAAGACGGTATCGGCGCTGGTCAAAGCTACGGGAATCGATAAAAAGACCTGTCGCGAGCTCGTTGAGTCGGATGGCACCTGGGTGTATATCAAACGCCAGGTGGACGAGGACGATGCCGCGGCGCTGGAGAAGAAGAACCTGCCAGGCGTGCTCTTTGAGCAGGCCATGAAGCGCGTGTACCCCTACGGCAACCTGGCATCGCAGGTGCTTGGCGTGGTAAACGTGGACAACGACGGTCTGACGGGCCTCGAAAAACAGTACAACAAGCTTTTGACCGGAACCAACGGTTCGCTGGTGCGTGAGCGGGCGAGGGACGGTAGCTATATCGCGGGCGGCGCCTATAAAAAGGTGGCTGCGGTCGACGGCGTTGATATCGTGACGACGCTCGACGTCAATATCCAGCGTGCGGCCGAGGATGCCCTGGCAGAGGCAGTTGAGAAGACTAAGGCCAAGAACGGCTCGGCGCTGGTCACCGATCCTACGACAGGCGAGATTTTGGCAGCCTGCTCGTACCCGACCTACGACCAGACCGATCTGGAAAACGCCAAGACCGAGGATATGAATCTGCGCCTGGTCACCGACGCCTACGAGCCCGGCTCGGTCTTTAAGACGCTCGTGGCGGGCGCCGGCTTCGACTTGGGCGTCGTGCGATCGAGTACGTCGTTTGAGGTGCCGGCGAGCATCAAGGTGGGCGACGATACCGTCACCGATGCCGACAAGCGCGACTATGCCATGACCATGGATGTGCGCGAGATGATGCGCCGTTCGTCCAACGTGGGCTTTGTCCTGGTGGGGCGCAAGATCGGTGCCGACGACTTTGCCGCCTATGTGGACAAGTGGGGCATCGGTCACAGCTCGGGTGTCGATTTTCCGGGAGAGAGCCTGGGTATCGTCAAGGAGCGTGACCAGTATGACGGCGCCACGCTGGGCTCGATGAGCTTTGGACAGGCACTGTCCGTCTCGCCGATTGAGATCGCACGTGCCGTGGGCGGCATCGCCAACGGCGGCGTGATGATGACACCGCACTTCTATAAGTCCAGCAAAGGCGACGAGAAGGACTGGGGTGAAGGCGAGCGCGCGATTTCGGAGGACGCCGCATCCCAGGTGACATCGTGCATGCAGACGGTCGTGTCCGAGGGAACGGGCGTTGGCGGCGCGGTTGACGGCTATGACGTGGCGGGTAAGACCGGTACGGCCGAACGTGCCGACGAGAACGGCGGCTACCTCAAGGAGAACTACATGTCGTCCTTTATGGGCTTTGCACCGGCACAATCGCCCAAGGTACTGTGCTATATCACGCTCGACGGAACGCCGAGCGGCTCAGATGCCGCTGCGGTGCCGTTCCAGTCCATTATGGCCAACGCGCTCGACGTGCTGGGTATCCCGCACACGAAGTAGGGGGTTACAATCTTTGGGGCGTTGTTTGTTGTCCCATATGAGGGTGTTCACATGCCCTGCACCACGCATGTGCGGCGCTGGGATACAATACGCCGATAGCATTATTAGGTTTACAGGGGAGCTGCAATGATAGAGATCGCCGTCAACAACCTCGCGGCCGCAACAGGGGCCCGAAACGTGACGGGAGAAGCCGATCGGGTATGCCGCGGTTGCGTTATCGACTCGCGCCAGGTTGAGGAGGGCACGATATTCGTCGCCTTCCCGGGTGAAAAGGTCGACGGCAACGACTTTGCTTCCCGGGCCATCGAGTCGGGTGCCGGCGCCGTCGTGATGACGCGCGAGCCCGATGTCGAGCTGCTGTCGCTGGCCCAAGAGAAAGGCTGCGCCATCCTGCATACCGATGACCCCGAGGAGTTTTTGCTACGCTTGGCTCATGCTTATCGTTTGGAGCTTGGCTGCCTGGTGATTGGCATCACCGGCTCTATCGGCAAGACGACGACCAAGGACGTGCTCGCCGCGGTGCTCGCCAAGCGCTATCGCGTTTGGGCTACCAAGGGCAACTACAACAACCTGATCGGTATGCCGCTCACGGTACTGGCGGCTCCTGCCGACACCGAGGTTTTGGTGCTCGAGATGGGCATGAACCATTTCCATGAAATTGAACGTCTGTCTCAGGCTGCCAATCCAAACCTTGCCATCGTGACCAAGATCGGTACCTCCCATATCGGTATCCTGGGCAGTCGTGAGAATATCGCTCGTGCCAAGTCGGAGATTGTTGGTGGCATGTGCGCCGCCGGCGACCTTCTCCCTTTGCTGGTTTTGGGTGGCGAGGACGACTTTACCCCGTTCATCCGCGACACCTTCGCCGGGCCTGCGGGCATCGACGTGATGCTTGCGGGCGTCTCGGACGAGGATGAGGTTCGTGCGCGCGACATTCGCATTAATGACGAGGGGCGCCCGGTCTTTACGCTCGATTTTGGCTCGGGCGAGACCATCGACACCCTGCTTGCCATTCCCGGCGTGCAGTCCGTTTCCAATGCCGTCAAGGCCGCGGCGGTTGCCCATCGCCTTGGCGTGACGCCCGAGCAGATCGATGCCGCTTTTAGGGGTCTTACGATTACCGGGCATCGTCAGGAAATCAAGCGCGCCAAGAGCGGCGCTCGCGTCATCGATGACTCATATAACGCCAGTGCCGAATCGATGGCAGCCGGCCTCGACCTGCTGTGCTCGCTTTCGTGCACGGGTTCGCGCATGGCCGTTCTTGGAGAGATGGGCGAGATGGGCGACGAGGCCCCTCGCATGCATGAGCTGGTGGGCGCCTATGCGGCGGCCAAGAAGCTCGATATGCTCGCATGTGTCGGCGGTGAGCTTGCCCAGCGTATGGCCGAGGCCGCGTGCATGATGGGTATGGATGAGGACCGCATCCAGGTGTTCTCCGACTATCAGCAGGTGCTCGACCGAATGGGCGGCGCACTTGAGAAGCATGATGTCGTGCTGGTCAAGGGCTCACGCTTCGTTGAACTCGATCGCTTTGTGGAAGGTGTGTGCTAGTCCATGTTCGGCAATCCTTCGTATCCTACGTACCAGGCATTTTTGGGATTGGGCATCGCTGCTATCATCGCGATGCTGCTCATGCCGTGGTGGATTAAGCTCCTGAAGGTTGAGGGCATCGGCCAGCAGGTTCGCGCCGATGGCCCCAAGCGTCACCTGATTAAGCAGGGCACGCCCACCATGGGTGGCGTCATCATCCTGGTGGCCGTTTCGCTGACGTGCCTTTTGATGGGAAAGCTCACCACCGAGCTCGTGCTTGTGCTGCTCGCCACGCTGGCAACCGGCGTACTTGGTCTCATCGATGACTTGACTTCTGTCACGCACGGCCGCTCGCTCGGCCTGACGCCTCACGCCAAGATGATTGGCCTTACCCTCATCTGCGTTACCTTTACCGTGCTTGCCGTCAACTGGTGCGGCGTCGCTCCCGAGATTCGTTTCCCCGGTGGCCTGACGATCGACCTTGGTGTGCTCTCGACCACCATCTGCGGTCTCTCTTTCCCGTGGCTCTACCTCGTCTTTTGCTGGCTGATGATCGCGGGCCTTTCCAACGCCGTAAACCTTACCGATGGCTTGGACGGCCTTGCCGGTGGCACCTCCATGATTGCCATGTTGGCCATGGCTGCCATGGCGTTTTTACACGGCGATGTGAACCTGTCCATCTTCTGCACGGCGTGCGCTGGTGCGTGCCTGGGCTTTTTGTGGTTCAACTGCTATCCGGCGAGCATTTTTATGGGTGATACCGGCTCGCTGGCGCTGGGTGCTGCTTTTGCCTGCACCTCCATCATCACCAACACCGAGGTCGTTTCCCTCATCATCGGCGGCCTGTTTATCGTCGAGACCCTGTCGGTCATGATTCAGGTCGTCTACTTCCACTTTACGCACAAGCGCGTCTTTCTCATGGCGCCCATTCATCATCATTTCGAAAAGAAGGGCTGGGCCGAGACCAAGGTCGTCATCCGTTTTTGGATTGTCGCCGCGGCCTTCGGAGCCTTGGGCCTCGCCTTGTTCTTCCAGTTGGGATAGTGGTTTTTCATGCCTCTTGCTGATGTCTTTAGCCTGCTCGTTTTGGGCCAGGGCAAGTCCGGTCTTGATGTTGCTCGCTGGGCGCTTGCGCACCCCGAGCGCGTGAGTGCCGTTACCGTGTACGGTGGCGGCACGTCCGAGCCCAATGATGTCACGCGCTCGCTCGAGGCGCACGGGGCATCGTTTGTTTACGGAACCGAGCAGGTCGAGGGCGCGTTTGATGTATGCGTGACGTGTCCGGGTATCTCGGAGTTCTCGGCATTCTTTAAGGCTGGCCGTGATCACGCTGCCCAGATTATGGGTGAGCCCGAGTTTGCCTACCGCCTGTCTCCCCAAAATTGGATTGCCATTACGGGCACTAATGGCAAGACGACTACCACGTCGCTGACTGACTACCTGCTTAAGGCGGCGGGCGAGGCGAGCGTTGCTGTTGGCAATATCGGTGAGCCTCCGGTGAACGAGATCGATGGCCGTGCGCATAACGAGTGGTTTGTGGCGGAGCTTTCAAGCTATCAGATCGCAACGACCCAGGAGCTTCACCCCCGTGTGGCGGTGCTGCTCAACATTACCCCCGACCATCTGGGCTGGCATAAGAGCCATAAGAACTATGCGCTCGCCAAGATTAAGCTCTTCGAGAATATGGTCGACGATGACTTGGTGGTTGTTGATGTCGAGGATGCTGGCATCCACGAGTTCGATGAGTACATCTATGTTCCGGGCCGTCGCATCTGCAAGGTTGCTTTTGACGAGCCTGCGGGCGAGGACGCCGCATTTGTGCGCGATGGCAAGATGGTCGTTCGCCTGAAGGGCGTCGAGACCCCGCTCGTCGATACGTCCGAGCTTAAGATTTCGGGCCATCACAATGTAATCAATGCCCTGTGTGCTGCTACGGCGGCTCTGACTGTTGGCGCCGATGTTGACGGTGTGTGTCGCGGCCTGGCCTCATTCCAGCCGCTGGAGCACCGCGTTGAACCCTGTGGCGAGATCGATGGTGTGCGCTACGTCAACGATTCCAAGGCAACGAACACCGATGCGGTCGAAAAGGCACTGACGGCGTTTCCCGATGACGATGTGATCTTGCTGCTCGGCGGTCACGATAAGGGCACGCCGCT
>URNI01000094.1 GCA_900549135.1 uncultured Collinsella sp. | reverse complement strand
CGCCAGGATATCGCAGGCCGCTACGAGCAGATCGTCGCCGACCAGCGTCAGGCGATCGCCACAGCGCAAAAGACCGCTGCGGCAGCCGAGATTGACCGTGATGCCCACGGCGCCAAAGCGACAGAGCTCAATGGTCAGCTCGAACAAATGAAGACAGAGGATGACGCGACTGAGCTCCGCCTGAAGGCCGCGCTCGACGCCGTGGAGGCCCGCGAGGCGAGCTCTCGCGAGACCGGCAACCGCCTCGTTCGACGCCTTGAGGATTCCAAGCGCATCCGCGACAAGGTGAAGGCCGAGCGAGACGCCGGCATTGCGGCCGCACAACAAACCGTCGACGCCACGCGCGCCCAGCTCGAGACGCTGCGTCATGAGTATGCCGAGCTGCAACGCAATCCCTCGGCAAATCCCGCCAACTATACGGTGCGCACCAGCGAGCTCTCGATGCAGATCTCCGACACGGCGGATGCCCTGCGTAAAGCCGAAGAAGATGTCCCGCGCATCACCGCCGACCTTGAGCACTCGCTTGCCGCAGCCGAGCAGGCCGTCGAGCAGGCACAAGCCCCCATCACCGACGCCAAGCGAGCCCATCAGGCCGTGACGGCAGAGGCCGATGCCGCGCGCGACGAGCTGCAGACCGCAAAAACCGCCGCCGCGACGCGCCAGCGCGAACTGCGCGAGAAGATCGCCGCCGAGGACAAGGCACGCCGCGACCAAGAGCAGAGCATAGCCAACGCCCAAGCAGATGCCGCGCATGCGCAGTCGATTATCAAACAGGCGACCGAGGTGCACGACCACCCAGAGATCACTGAGTCGCTTGCAGGATCCTTGGCCCGAGACAAAGCCGAACACGCCGAGACCGAGCGAGAAGTCGCCCAGCTCGAGGCCACCGAGGACGCGGTGCGCGAGCGTACCCGCGACTCACGCATCAAATTCACCGGCGCCATCGTCTGCATCGTCGCCGCAATCCTGGTGATCATCCTAGTCTGGCTGTTCGCGAGCAAGTAAACCAGCTGCCAAAAAACGCTCAACGCAGTTGCGGTGAGATAGTTCCTGTTTAGCCCTCAAAAAGCCAATTCAAGAACTATCTCACCGCAACTTATTTAGATCGACGCAAGGCAACCTATCCCTCTTGCACCGATCTCATGACATAAGGACTGTCCCCAGGTGCCGGCACAAAAGGAACGTCCCCAAGTGCCAAGTGCCCAATGACTACTCAACAACCACGGCAACACCGATGTAATGGCAGAGTCAGCGAGCGGGTCACATTTGAGACAAGGTGACGTGAAACGAAAGGGCGCTGACCTTCTGGTCGCGCCCTTGAAGTTGAACGTCAGATTGTCCAAATGCGGCCCGCGCAGCGTCGACCGGTTACGGCGTTTGTAAAACGCCGTAACCTACTGAATGAGCATGGCGTCGCCAAAGCTGAAGAAGCGGTAGCGCTCCTCGATGGCGGCGGCGTAGGCATCCATGATCTGGTCGCGGGTGGCAAGTGCGCTCACGAGCATCATGAGCGTGGAGCGCGGCACGTGGAAGTTCGTGATCAGCGCGTCGACCACGTGATAGGTCGAGCCGGGCATGAGGTAGAGCTGCGTCGTCGCATTCTCGCGCACCACGATGTCACCGCGGCCGAGCGTGTCGGCCCCGTCCTCGCGGCCCTCAAAATAGCGCGCCGTCACAGCCGGATCGGACACCGGCGCGTCCGCGTCAAACGCGCTCTCGAGCGAGCGCACTGCGGTAGTGCCGACGGCGATCACACGATGGCCCTCGGCCTTCGCCTTATGCACAGCGTCGACAACCTCCTGCGACACGTGGTAGCGCTCGGTGTGCATCACGTGCTGTGTAGGGTCGTCCTCCTCCACCAGACGGAAGGTATCGATACCCACCTCGAGCTCGACGGCGGCAAACTTCGCACCCTTGGCCTCGATAGCGGCCATGAGCTCGGGAGTAAAGTGCAGGCCCGCCGTAGGAGCGGCAGCCGAGTGCTCCTCCTTCATGGCGTAAACGGTCTGGTACTTCTCGGGGTCGCCCTCGTAATCGGTAATGTAGGGCGGCAGCGGCACGTGGCCGGCAGCATGGATGGCCTCGTCGAGCGTGCGCGGGTCGCCGGCGGCATTGCAACCGGCCGGCTCAAAACGCACCAGGCGGCCGCCGCGGCTGTCGGTGACAAAGTCGACAACCTCGGCCGTCAGCACCACGGGTGCACCCTCGGGCGCATGGGCGCCACCGGCGCGATACTCAATCTGAGCACCAGGCTTCAGGCGCTTGCCCGGCTTGACCAGGCACTCCCAAACGTGACCCAGCGGGTCAACATCCTCGCGGCGCTTGAGCAGCAGCGTCTCGACCACGCCGCCCGAGCCGGCTTTGCGACCGATCAGGCGGGCCGGCATCACACGCGTCTTGTTGATGACGAGCACATCGCCCGGCTCGATATAGTCGATGATGTCGCGGAAGATGCGGTGCTCAACGGTACCGCCGTGCTCCAACGGCGTTCCCGCCCGGGAGCCCTTGCGATCCACCACCAACAGGCGGCAGGAGTCGCGCGGCTCGGCAGGAGCCTGTGCAATCAGTTCCTCGGGAAGGTTGTAGTCAAAATCATCGGTACGCATAGACACGTCGGATACTCCTTATATTGCTAAAGTCCGCTCTACATCCTAGCAGGCTGACGTCCCAAATGAACTACTTTTTGGCGGCTTTGCGCTCGTCGCGGATGCGGGCGCGGTCCATGGCCGCCTCGACAGCCGAGAAGCGGCAGCCGCAGTAGTTCTGCCGATACATGCCAAGCTCGCGCGAACGGCGTGTCGCTTCGGGGTAATACGGGCGAAAATCGCGAATCACCGGAGTGAGCCCACGTGCCGCCGCCAGGCGCTTGAGCACGTCATTGCAGGTATCGAACAGCTGATACGGCGAGACGGCGAGCGTCGTGCCCACAAACTCAAACCCGCGCTCCTGGGCCACGCGGCACGCCTCGGCCAAGCGCAGGGCATAGCACGCGCGACAGCGACGAGGCCGATCGGCACCCAGCGGTGCCACGCCGGTCTCCCAGTGATCGCGGTCCTCCCCTGCCTCGATGAGCTCGATGTCGCCATCGACACACCACCGGCGCAGCTCGTCCAAGCGGCGCTGCCATTCATCGCGCGGTTGAATATTGGGGTTGGTCCAGCAGATTGTGGGCTCAAACCCCTCCTCGCGCAGCAGGCGAACCGGCTCAAGCGAGCATGGTGCACAGCACGCATGCAGCAACAACGACTTCATCGACATCTCCTCACCCAAAAAAGCGCACGCCAAAGGACGTATCCTCGCAGGCGACAATGCGGCGGTCGCGCAAAATGGTCCGCACGTAATACCAGTCGCCTACACAGCCCGACAAATGCAAGCCGGCAGCCAGATAGCACAGCAGCGGATAGCCCGAAAACGCAAACCCCAGGGCAAGCGTTGTCGTCACAACAACCGTCGGCGCTAGGCAAACCGCCACGTACCGCCGGCGCGAATACACGACGCCCTCGGCGCAGGCATAGATCATCGCCGTCTCGCGATTCGCCCCAAAGGTCACCTGCGCGCCCGCAGGCGCCAGCAGCTTAAAAAACACACCGTGCACCAGCTCGTGCACGGCGAACGACGCCATTGAGATCGCAGCCAAGCCGACTATCCATCCCAAGACGGCCATCCAGCCGCCCGCGTCAGCCGCATCCAAGTCCGCAGGCCCGCCCAGCAGCATAAACACCGGCACCAGGCACACGGCAAATGCGCCAAGCACTGCCATCCCCCACACAAAGCAGGCGTGCAGAAAATCCTCGTCTTCAAACGCATGTATGTTGGAAATCTCATTCATAGCATCTTAGGATAGCGCCCCTGCCACGTACCCGTCCGCATGTGCGATAATGTCGAACGATATGCACGAATTGACCACCGCGTCGCCAGGCCTTGTGCCCGGCCGCGCTCTCACCATATGCGAAGGAGTCCCATGGCATCCAAATACTCCATGAACGACCGTCCCAGCTGGCCTCGCCGCGCCATCGTTACCGCCGGCGAGCCCTACGGCAACAAGGGCCTTCACTTTGGCCACGTCGGTGGCGTCTTTGTCCCGGCCGACTTCTTCGCCCGCTTCCTGCGCGACCGTCTGGGCCGCGAGAACGTCATCTTCACCTCGGGCACCGACTGCTACGGCTCACCCATCATGGAGAGCTACCGCAAGCTCAAGGAAAACGAAGGCTACGACAAGTCCATTAGCGAGTACGTCGAGTCCAATCACTCCCGCCAGGCCGCGACCCTCAACAACTACAACATCAGCTGCGATATCTACGGCGGCTCGGGCCTTGAGCCGGCTGCGCAGATTCACAACGAAGTGACTGCCGAGATTATCGAGCGCCTGCACGAGCAGGGCACCATCTCCAAGCGCTCCACGCTGCAGTTCTACGACGCCAAGGCCGGCACGTTCCTCAACGGCCGCCAGGTGATCGGCCGCTGCCCCATCCAGGGCTGCAAGTCCGAGAAGGCGTACGCCGACGAGTGCGATCTGGGTCACCAGTTTGAGCCCGAGGAGCTCATCGCGCCCAAGAGCCAGCTCACCGGCGAGGTGCCCGAGCTGCGCCCGGTCGACAACCTCTACTTTGACCTGCCGGCCTACCTCGACTTTATGAAGACCTACACCGCCAAGCTCGCCCAGAACCCGCAGGTTCGCTCCGTGGTCTCCAAGACCATGGAGGAGTGGCTGCTGCCGGCACAGCTCTATATTCAGAACAAGTTCCGCGAGGCCTTCGACGCCGTCGAGGACCAGCTCCCCGAGCACACCGTGCTGGAGCCCGAGGGCAACAAGAGCAGCTTTACCGTCACCTTCCCCAGCTGGAAGGAGCGCGACGACGCCCATGCGGTGCTCGCCAACGGCGGCGTGCGCTTCCGCAGCGGCAAGGCGCTCGTGCCCTTCCGCATCACCGGTAACATCGACTGGGGCGTTCCGGTGCCCGAGGTCGATGGCGTCTCCGACGTCACCTGCTGGTGCTGGCCCGAGAGCCTGTGGGCGCCCATCAGCTATACGCGTACCGTGCTCGCGCGCGATGCCAAGGCCGCCGGCGTGACCGAGGGTGTCGCCGCCCAGGATGCCGCCCTCATGGGCGAGCCCGCCGCCGATTCCACGCAGGTACCCGCACCCACCTACCAGCACAGCTCGCTCGACTGGCGCGACTGGTGGTGCTCTGACGACGCTCAGATCTACCAGTTTATCGGTCAGGACAACATCTATTTCTACTGCATCGCTCAGACCGCCATGTGGGAGGCCCTGGGTTGGGACCTTACGCAGAGCACCGTCAGCGCCTGCTATCACCTGCTCTACATGGGCAAAAAAGCCAGCTCGTCCTCGCAGACGCCTCCCCCGCCGGCAGACGACCTGCTCAACCACTACACCTGCGAGCAGATGCGCGCGCATTGGCTGTCGCTCGGCCTGTCCGAGAAGCCGGTGAGCTTTAGCCCCAAGGCATACGACACGCGCGTGACCGGCAAGGACAAGGACGGCAACGAGGTGCGCGCCTGCGACGACAAGCGCGTTATCGATCCGGCCCTTAAGGAGAGCGCCCTTTTGACCGGCGTGTTCAACCGCCTGGCCCGCAGCTGCTTCTACGGCGTCGCCGTCAAGGAGGGCGACGAGAGCCCCTATCGCAACGGCTGCATTCCGGCCGGTGCCGCCTCTGCTGCCGTGGTCGAGGCTGCCGAGCAGGCCGCCCTTGCCTTTGAACAGGCCATGTACAAGTTCGAGACGCACCGTGCGCTCGCCGTGTGCGACGACTACCTGCGCGCCGCCAACAAGCGCTGGAGCGACGCCTCCAAGGCCGCCAACAAGCTCGAGGGCGGGCCGGCCAACGCCGCCATGACGCAGGCCCTGGTCGACGCCTTTACCGAGCTGCGTGTGGCGACCGTGCTCATGCACGGCATCGTCCCGGCTGGCTGCGAGCTCATCTGCGAGTACTTCGACGTCGATCCGGTCGCCTTCTTTAGCTGGGACAACATCTTTGCCTCCACGGACGAGTTTGTGGAGAGCCTGGGCGAGAAGCCCGGCGAGCACCGCGTAAAGCCGCTGCCCCCGCGCTTCGACTTCTTTAGCAAGCACGAGAGCCAGTACTAGGCAATCGCAACGCGCCCGGGAATGATTATTCTGGGACGGGGATTAAAAAATCATTCCCGGGCGCCACAGTACAGTCTTTTTGTGACGGGGGTCATGGAATGATTTTTTAATCCCCGTCCCAGAACAATCATTTAGGTGGAAGGAAAGACGGATGTCCAAGCCGCGTCGTCGTAAGCAGAAAAAGCAGGTTAAGCCCGAGCTCAAGCTTAGGCAGTTTGCCGCCACCGAGCTTTCCGACCAGCTTGCCGCCCTTCCCTGTGCCATCGACCTGCCGCGCTTTATGGTCGACACGATTGCTGGCGCCTATACGCCTGCCGATGCCGAGCTCGTGATCGAGGGCTTTGGCGCCGCGGCCACACGCCCGGTCACGCTGCGCGCCAACACGCTCAAGGCGACCGCCGAGGACATCGCCGTGGCACTCGACGCCGCCGGCATCGCGCACCAAACCGTTACCTGGTATCCGGACGCCTTCATCCTGCCCGAGGCCCAGGTTTCCGACCTATGGGACCTCAACATCTACCGTGACGGCAAGATCTACCTGCAGAGCCTGTCGTCCATGATGCCGCCTTTGGTGTTGGGCGCCCAGGCCGGCGAGGACATCCTGGACATGTGCGCGGCCCCCGGCGGCAAGACGACGCAGATCGCCGCCCTCACCCAGGGACAGGCGCACCTCACCGCCTGTGAGATGAGCATTCCCCGCGCCGAAAAGCTTGAGTCCAACCTCCACCGCCAAGGTGCCAAAAACGTGCCCGTCATGCGCATCGACGCACGCGAGCTCGACGAGTTCTTCCGCTTTGACCGCATCCTGCTCGACGCTCCCTGCACCGGCACGGGCACCGTCATCAGCGACAACGAGAAAAGCCTGCGCGGCCTGACCGAGCAGTTGCTGAGCAAGTGCGCCCGCTCGCAGCGAGCACTTCTGGACCGCGCCATGGGTGCCCTCAAACCGGGCGGCACGCTCGTCTATTCGACGTGTTCGATCTTGCCGCAGGAAAACGAGGACGCCCTGCAAGAGGCCCTCGACAAGCACATGGACTGCGAGCTCATCCCCCTCGACGGCACGCCGAGCGAAAGCGAAGCGCGTCGTGCGCAGGACACCGGCGACAAGCCGCATATCGAGTGCAACGCCCTTACCGAGGCCATTGCCGCCGGCCACGTCTCGGCCATTGCCAACGGCATGCCCGGCACGCTGACCATTCCGCCCAGTCGCGACTTTGAGGGCTTCTATATCGCCCTGGTCCGAAAACGCAGCTAGCGCACGGATTCAAAACTCAACAAGCTATCGCCGTGCGCGCTTGTCCTGCTGGTCCTTATACCGCGCAAGTGCTTCACGCTCCTTGCGCTCGGCCTTTTTGCCCTTGATGGCCGTGACCACAAAGTAGCTGACCGCGGCGGCAACGATTGCGCCCACACACAGGCCAATCGAGCCCAACATTGCCGAAAATTCCATACCGCGTCACCTCTCTTTTAAACGGGACTTTCAAGATAGCACCTCGATCCCCGCCACCACAGCTCCTTCACGTTCGCCTGCCCTTCGGTCTAACGGATGGCGCGGCGGGGAAAAATCAACTCGTCAAACGATTTAGCA
>URNI01000093.1 GCA_900549135.1 uncultured Collinsella sp. | reverse complement strand
GCGCGCTCTCCATCATCGCCGGCATGTTCGTGTTTATCTATCCGCTGTGGTCGGCAAAGATGCTCGTCATCTTTAGCGGCGTCGCGCTCCTGGTGTTTGGCGTGACGCTCATCGTCCGCGCCATTCAGTTTGGCAAACTGGTGCACTAGATGCCAAGAACGCTCTTTATTGATGCCGACGCCTGCCCGGTTACGCGCGAGTCGATCGACTGCGCGCGAAGGGCGGGCGTCGCCGTCGTTATCGCCGGCAACAGCACGCAGAACCTGGAACGCCACATTCGCCGCGACGACCCGCGCGACGCCGAGCATGCGCGTCGGGGCTTTTGGGTCACGACGCTCGATGTGAGTGTGGGAGCCGATAGCGCCGACTTTGCCATTATCGAGCGCCTGCAGGCTGGCGACGTGGTCGTGACGCAGGACATTGGCCTGGCGAGCATGGTGCTCGGACGCGATGCCGCCGCCATCGGCGTGCGCGGGCGCGTCTACGATAAGGCGACCATCGACATGCAGCTGTTTATTCGTCACGAGGAAAAGAAGGTGCGCCGCGCTGGCGGTCGTACCCGCGGACCGGCGGCATTTACCAGCGAAGACCGATCCCGCTTTAAACGCAACCTCACCGAGCTGCTGCACTAACCAAGGCAGATTTTTGGGATATGCCCGGAAATCTGCCTTTTTGTTTTGAGCGGCGTGAACGCTCAGGATCCATGGCTCAACAAAAAACGGGCTTCAAAATGCCATGCGTCGCCGCATTGCGCCGGCGCCAAGCATGGCTATTTTGAAGCCCGTTTTGCTAGGCCTACTTAGAGGCCGAAGGCGGAAAGAACGAGTCCCCAACCGGCGCCGATGACGTACATCATGACCAGGAACACGGCATTTTCGCGAGCGCTGCGGTTGGTGCGGAACAGGACTAGGTAGCCCACGCCGGCGGAAATGAGCGTGCCGGCGAGCATCGGCGCCAGCTGTAGCGCACCTTCGAGGTACAACTGCGTAATAACGACGCTGGCAGAGCAATTGGGGATCAGACCGACAAGCGCCGAACCCAGGACGGCGAGCGTCTCATTGCCGCGCAGGAACTGCTCGATTGCGGACTCGCCAAAGGTCTCGAGGACGGCGACCAGAATCAGCGTCACCAGGAAAATGAATACCGACACCTGCACGGCGTGCGAGATCGCGCTGCGGATAATCGACAGAACGGGAGCGCCCTCGTGGGAGTGGCTGTGGTCGTGGTGGTGCTCGTGCTTGTCCGCGTGACCGTGATCGTGGCCATGTCCGTGTTCGTGCTCGTCCTCGTCTTCATCGCAACCGCAATGGTCGCGCTCGCACAGCTCATGGATGTGATCGGCGCTCACGCCCGCCTCGGCCACCTCGTCGATGATGTCACCGCCAGTGTGGTCGTCGTGCGCGCAGTTCACATGAGCCGGATTAGCAGCGGTCCCCAGCACGGTACGGCGAATCGCCGCATGTGCGCGAGCGTTACGACGCAGGCCGCGAATGGCGGCGTCCACGATAAAGCCCGTGACCAGCGCGATCAGTGCCTTCGAAGCCAAAAGCATCGCCATAGTCTGCACGGGCACCTGCTCTGCGAGCAACAGCGGCAGCATCTCATCGGAGGTCGAAAGGAACACCGCCACCAACGTGCCCAAGGTCACGACGCGACCGGCGTACAGCGTGGCCGCCATTGCCGAAAAGCCGCACTGCGGCACCATGCCCAGCAACGAGCCAACCACGGGGCCCGCGGCACCGGCGCGCTTGATGGCGCCGTTAACGCGGTCGCCCGCAACGTGCTCCAGGGTCTCGAGGGCCAGATACGTCACCAACAAAAACGGCACCAGCGACAGCGTGTCCCTGCCAGCGTCGAGCAAAATATCAATCAGCAAATCCATGAAGGATGGAACCTTTCGTGTCTTTCGGCAGCATTGTAAAAGTCCTAGCGGTCAACTAGGGTATTGTAGTTGACCTAGACGTGGTGCCAATAGTTGCCCATGGTAAACTATCATCTCGCCATAACTCAATGCCACCGAACCGCGCGACGCGGCCCGTCCAAGGAGCAGTCTATGAACGTTTCGCAAGCACTCGAATACGAGCGCCAGCCGTTTATCCCCATGTTTATCTATGGCGATCACGGCGCCATGGAGTCCGAGCGCCAGAAGGGCGAGGAGGCCCTCAAAGTGCTCGAGACCGAGTACTCTACCGCCGAGGGCGACCCCGGCTTCGACTTTGCTACCGTGCGCGACCTGGCCGACCGCAACCGCGACCTGTGCGACCAGATTGGCGAGGCACGCCTGCGCAACGTGACGCCCGCGACGCTTTCGCGCGGCCTGTCCGATGCCGACACCTGCGCCGCCATCGGCAAGATGCAAAAGCGCACCGCCGCGTCCGTTATGCGCGAAATCCGCGGCGACCGCGACGCGCTCGGCGTGGCCTACGCCCGCAAGCCCATCCAGGGCACCGTGCTCGGTATCGACATCGAGACCACCGGCCGTGCACCCGAGCGCGGCTATATCATCAACGTGGGCTGGGAGATCATGGAGCTCACCAGCGACGCCGTCCCGCATGACGCCGAGGCACACTACTGCGGCCTGCCCGACATCTACCGCGGCGAGGATGTGCCGCTATCGAACATCCATCACATCACCTGGGACGACATCGACGGCAAAAAGCCGTTCCGCGAGAACAAGGAGCTGCAGAAGCAACTGCTCAAGCTCATGAAGAAGTACCCCTATATGGCGCACAACGCCGCCTTTGAGGACAGCTGGTTCAAGATTCACCTGGACGGCTACGCCGAGGCGCGCCGTGCCGGCAAGATCATCGTCATCGACTCGCGCCAGATCTGCCGCAGCCTGGACGCCGACGTGCGCTCGCTCCCCCGCGAGTCCGCACCCGCCGCGCTCGAGAACTGGGCGCGCCGCCGTGGCACCCTCGCCGCCGACGCCAACGAGCAGCACCTGGGCCTCGACGACACCGACCTCATGCTCCGCACGGTTCAGGCCGAGTTCAACCTCAAGAACCTGTTTGCCAAGTAGAAACGTCTACGACAAACTCCGGCGTAGATCACGAGCGGTCCCGCAGCGGGAAACCCCGCAGCGGGACCGCCCTACGTTCCACAGATAGATCTGCCATCACAAATTCTGAACCCTCATTTTGAACGATTTCGACCAATTCCCGACACGTAATTCGTTGTCGGATGGTGATGCATCACTATCAAATGTGCGGCAATTGAGTAGTTATATGCTATAGGTAAGCTGCGAAAACTTTTATTTAGGGCATACCAACTCATAATTGCGTCAAGCTTTTGGACAGCATTTGGTTAGACCTCTAAAACGACTTTTTCACTCAGCGCCATCAACACGGCATTAGCTGACACGAAATATACCATGAGTATCGTATTGTCACATACCACTGCAAAAGCGGTCTACCAGGCCGCGCATTCGGTGTCTGCGAAAGGCACCGAGTCCTGTAACCCTGCCGCGATTTACGGATCATGTCCCACCGGAACGCTCCTTGACGCAGCCGCAGAATGGCTCACCAAACATGATGTTTCCCTCGACGCAAATGATTCCCTCGAGGTGATGGTGTTTGATCGCAGGAATGCGCGCTATGCAGTGAACTGTCAATGCCACGTTTCTTCAAAACGATTCTCGAACTCACGCTTTATAGAGCTCAAAGATGGCATCTTCATTGTTGGCGTTGAGCTTTGCGCACTTCAGGCCGCCACCTATCTCCCTTTTCGCGAACTGGTGGAGTACTACTTTGAATTGTGCAGCGCTTACTCCCTTGGAACCGGCTCTTCCACCTCTTATAACGAGCGTTTCGCGCTCACCTCGACCGAGAGGCTAAAACAGTTCTTTAATTCCATTACCAGATGCGACGGTCTGGCCCTTGCCCGAAAGGCGATCCAATGTGTGCGCGACGGATGCCGGTCTCCTATGGAAACAGCCTTTGTCATGATGCTAACGCTGCCCAAAAGCGAAGGAGGGCTTGGTATTAAGGGAATTGAGACCGATTACGAGGTGCAGGTCACCACTGCCGCAAAGAATCTCACGAGACGCAAAAAGTTCTTTATGGATGCGTATCTAAAGAAATCTCGCACAGACATTGAATACAACGGTTTTTATCATGACGCGGAAGAAGACCGCGCCATCGATGAGGAGCGCAAGAATGCACTTGCGTCCATGGGGTACGGAATCATCACCGTCAGCCGTTATTCCTTTATGCATGCCAGCTCTTTCGTTAGGGTCATGGAAGCAATCCAGCGGAAAGAGGGCGTACGCCCCTCGCGTCTGCCAAAAGACTTTCAAATCATGCAAGAGGACCTGAGACAGTTTGTGCTCAGAAGGTTTATAGAAGAGAAAAGGCGAATTCAGAAGCAGCTTCGCCAGGATTCCGAAGAGCGCCAACGAATCGACCTCGAAAAAGCAACACTCGAAGGCATCACGCTGGATGACCCGACAATTAATGAAGTTCCGGCAATCGATGACATGCAGACAGTCGAATCCGACAGCCCATCATTTGCCCAAACAAGCAGCCTCGCGCCCGAGGGCAGGATCTTCGGGGCCGGAAACTAGGCCGGCTAACAAGGTGGGTACCCTAGCGATGTGCAAAATTGCGAGTATTCAGCAGGGTCGGGTGTCTATCACCCTCGAGTGGATCCAAATGTGAAGCGAAATCACTCTTGCGTGAGAGCGTTAGGCAACATTTGAGGAAGAACTCATCGGATTAACACCCTAAGATAACTCTTGAACTGCATTATATGACCTGCAATAAATTAGCGGACCCCCTATAGTTGCAGAATACTCCATATTTTGCACGGCACGAGGGTACCCACCTTGGCATCGACTATCAAAAAACGCTCAGTCCGGGATCTCGTCCACTATTCCCCATCATTTTGTACAACGAATTACCTGAACGTCATTGACATATGAACATGCACTCATATAATCGAAAGTAAATTATATGAGCGCATGTTCATATGAAAGGATATTGCAATGAGCATCCGCGTTGATGAAACGAAACTCGACATCGAGGCCACCGAACCCGCGATCCCGACCACCTGCTCGCCCGAGGACCTTCCCGACGAGGAGCTTCTCTACGACCTCGCCGACCTGTTCAAGGTCTTCAGCGACACCACGCGCATCAAGATCCTCTATGCCCTCATGGGCCGCGAGCTCTGCGTGGCAGACATCGCCGAAGCGACCGAAACCTCGCAGTCCGCGGTGTCGCACCAGCTGCGCACACTCAAGCAGTCGCACCTGGTTAAATTCCGGCGCGACGGGCGCAATATCCTCTACTCGCTCGCCGACGACCACGTCTACACCATGCTCAACCAAGGCATGAGCCACATCTGCGAATAGCGACCAACCACGGTACCAGCGCGGCCTGCACCCAAGCCGCAAATACAGAGAAAGGAACCCACCATGAAAAAGCAGTTTAAACTCGACGAGATCGACTGCGCCAACTGCGCGCGTGAGCTTCAGGACGAGCTGGCCAAGCTCGAGGGCGTCAAATCCGTGTCCGTCAACTTTATGACCCAGAAGCTGACGCTCGAGGCCGATGATGCTGAGTTCGACGAGGTGCTCAACCGCGTTGTAGAGTTTACGGCCGACGCCGAGCCGGACTGCGAGATCATTCTCTAGCCCAGGTTTACGCCAACCTGCAAGGCCGCGATTGCCGCGGCCTTTGCTCGCGAAATTATATGAGCGAGTATTCATACATTCAAATGGGAGGATACGAGTCATGGCCACCGCCGACCCCAAGAAGAAAAAGAAGCAGCGCAAGAAGAAAGAGTCACTCGAGCATAAGCGCAATCGTATCCTGGTAGCGCTAGGCATTTTTGCGGTGGTGTACGCCCTCGATGAGCTCGGCACCCTCACTGCCGCATTCGGCACCCCGGGCGACATCTACGCCAGCTTCACACTGTTCCTCGTGCCTTTTTTGATTGCCGGCTACGACGTGCTCCAAAAGGCATACAACAACATCCGCCGCGGCAAGGCGTTCGACGAGAGCTTCCTCATGGCCGTCGCGACCATCGGCGCGTTTGCCATGGTGCTCTTCCCCGACACCGACCCGCACATGGCCGAAGGCGCCGCCGTCATGCTGTTCTACCAGGTCGGCGAGCTGTTCCAGGCATACGCCGTGGGCAAGAGCCGTAAATCGATCAGCGCCATGATGGACATCGCGCCCGACTACGCCAACGTCGAGCAACCCGACGGCTCACTCGAACAGGTCTTCCCCGATGACATCGCGGTCGGCACCGTGATCGTGGTCAAGCCCGGCGAGCGCGTGCCTATCGACGGCGTCATCGTCGAGGGCGAAACCCAGCTCGACACCGCCGCCCTTACCGGTGAGTCGGTCCCCCGCCCGGCCAAAACCGGAGACGATATCATCAGCGGCTGCATCAACATGACGGGGCTCATCCACGTGCGCACCACCAAGCCATTTGGCGAGTCCACTGTCGCGCGCGTCCTGGAGCTCGTAGAAAACGCCAGCGAAAAGAAGGCGCGTACCGAGAACTTCATCACGCGCTTCGCCCGCGTCTACACGCCCGCCGTCACCGGCGCGGCCGCGGTACTCGCGCTCGGCGGCGGCTTGGTCACCGGCGCCTGGTCCGACTGGATCCTGCGCGGCCTGACCTTCCTGGTCGTCAGCTGCCCGTGCGCGCTCGTGATCAGCGTGCCGCTGAGCTTCTTTGGCGGCATCGGCGGCGCGTCCAAGCTGGGCGTTCTCATCAAGGGTTCTAACTACCTCGAGACGCTCGCCGACGTGGACACCGTCGTCTTTGACAAGACGGGCACCCTCACCAACGGCACGTTCTCGGTGGTCGCGGTACACCCCGAGGCCGGCTATACCGAGCAGTCGTTGCTCGAAGTCGCAGCCCTTGCTGAGTCGTTCTCCGATCACCCCATCGCGCAGTCCGTACGTGTCGCCTACCAAGGCGAGGTCGACCCCAAGCGCGTTAGCGACTCCGCCAACGACGCGGGCCACGGCGTGACGGCAACCATCGACGGCAAGCGCGTCGTCGTCGGCAATGCCAAGATGCTTGCTGCAGCCGGTATCGACGCTCCCAATTGCGAGGTCGTCGGTACGATCCTCCATGTACTGGTCGATGACACGTACGCCGGCCATATCGTAATTGCCGACACCATAAAGGCCGATGCCGAGCAGGCGATTCGCGACTTGCACGCTGCCGGCGTCAAACGCACCGTCATGCTCACGGGCGACCGCGAGGAGGTTGCGGCGTCTGTGGCCAAGCAACTCAGTCTCGACGAGTTCCACGCGCAGCTGCTGCCGGGCGATAAGGTCGAGCGCGTCGAGGCGCTGCTTGCAACCGAGAGTGGCAAGGGCAAGCTCGCCTTTGTGGGCGACGGCATCAACGATGCGCCCGTGCTTACGCGCGCCGATGTGGGCATTGCCATGGGCGCTATGGGTTCTGACGCTGCGATCGAGGCCGCCGATGTCGTGCTCATGGACGACAAGCCGTCCAACATTTCCCGCGCGATCCGCGTGGCACGCAAGACCATGACGATTGTCTGGCAGAACATCATCTTTGCGCTGGGCGTTAAGTTGCTGATTCTAGTGCTGGCAGCACTCGGCATCGCCAACATGTGGCTTGCCGTGTTCGGCGACGTAGGCGTGGCGATCATCGCCATCCTGAACGCCATGCGCGCGATGGGTGTCAAGAACCTGTAGCGTTCGTGGGCTGTCCGGCCGGGGCCGGGCTTGGTTTTGAAA
>URNI01000092.1 GCA_900549135.1 uncultured Collinsella sp. | reverse complement strand
TGACCCGGGCCCACAATGCCCTGCGGGAACAGCGGCTGGTGCGGCGTGTCGGGGTACATCTCTGCCTCGAGGGCAAAGCCGGCGCCCCAGCTATAGTTGGCATCGTCCTTGGCGTGCTCGTCGCCCAGCCAATTGCCAGTGTAGAGCTGCAGACCCGGGGCGGTGGTGTAGTAGTCCAGCTCACGACCGGTCCACATCTCCTCGACGTGCATCGCGCGGCGCAGGTTGCGACCGTACTGATAGTCATCGATGCACAGGCAGTGGTCGTAGCCGCGTGCCTGCTTAATCTGTGGATCGTCGGCCTCCATGCCAGGTGCGACGGGGCGCAGCTCACGGAAGTCAAATGGCGTGCCCTCGACCGGAGCAATCTCGCCGGTGGGGATGTTCTGCTCGTTAACGGGCAGGTAGTGGGCGGCGTTAGCAACAAAGAAGTGCTCACAGTCCATGCCGGCGTTATGGCCGGCAAGGTTAAAGTACGTGTGGTTGGTCATGGACACGTAGGTGGCGCGGTCGCTCTCGCAGCCGTATTCGATACGGAAGCAGCCGGTGCGCGTCACGGTAAACACGGCCGTAAAGGTGCGGTTGCCGGGAAGACCCAGCTCACCGTCCTCAAGCGAGGTGGTCATGCGCACGGCATTGTGGGCCTCGTCGAGCTCAACATCCCACACGCGCTTGTGCAGGCCGTGCTCAAGATCGCTGTGCAGGTTGTTGGCGCCTTCGTTGGCGGGCATATGCCAGTCCGTGCCGGCGATGGTGATCGTGGCACCCGCAGTGCGGTTGGCCACGGGGCCGATGGTCGCGCCAAAGCAGGCGGGGTTGTCAAAGTAATCCTCGAGCTTATCGAAGCCCAGCACCACATCGCGCACGTTGCCGGGGATGTCGGGCACGTCGATGCCCAACACAGTGGCACCATAGTCCATAATGCGAACGCAGATCTCGGGCCCGTTGAGGGTGTAACGATGAACGGGGGTACCGCACGGCGCGGTGCCGAAAAGCTCGGAAGTGATCATTTGGTTCCTAACATCGAGGTATTTCCGACAAACTGTAGCGCGAACAGGCGAGATTATCACTACACCCCACTAAAGCAGGGGGTATTTTTCTCAAAAAAGTGATGATTGGAGCTGTGCGGGCGTTCATTTCTGACGCGCGCGAGTCTGATACAATTTGTTCGTTATTGTTTGAATTGACGTGAGCGTGGAACAGCGAGGACTCATCGTGATTAAAGCGGAGCGACAGGATAAGGTTCGGCAGCTGCTCGAGGAACAGGGAACGGTCTCGGTCAAGGAGATTTCGGATGCGTTGGGCGTCTCGGATATGACGATCCGCCGCGACCTTGAGGAACTTGCGAGCCTGGGCGAGATCGAACGCGTGCACGGTGGAGCCCGCAGTGCGCAGGGCCGTCCACATGCTATGTTGCGCCATGAGTATTCGCACAGCGAAAAGCGCACCAAGCATGCCGAGGAAAAGCTGCAGATCGCGCGCCGCGCCGTGGAGCTTATCGAGGAAGGCTCGACCATCTTTTTGGGTACGGGCACCACGGTTGAGCAGATGGCCTCGATGCTGCCGGCGTGCCGCCTGCGCATCGTGACTAACTCGCTTTCGGTCTTTAACCTGCTCGAGGCGCGCGAGGACTGTGACCTGTGCCTGGTAGGCGGCATGTACCGTCGCCGCACCGCCGCTTTTGTGGGACCAACGGCCGAGGATACCCTGCGTGCACTGGGCATCGACGCGGCGTTTATCGGCGCCAACGGCATTTTGGACGGCGACGTGTCCACGTCTAACATGGAAGAGGGCCGCATCCAGCAGCTCGCCTTTAGCAAGGCCGATTCACGCTACCTCATCGCCGACTCCAGCAAGATTGGCAAGCGCGACTTCTACACCTTCTGCCGTCTGGACAGCCTGGACGCCGTGGTGTGCGAGCCGGGCATCGCCGCCGAAGATCGTGCCGCCATCGAGGAGCATACGCAGGTCATTTGCTAGCTAGCGCTACGGGATTGCCAACGGGCGATGCGGGAGGACTTTTACCTCCTGTCATTGTGGAAACCAGCGCGTCAGCGCTACGCGATATGACGCGCAAATGAGGACTCCACTATCAAATTGTCTCAATCTGTAACATCTAGACGTCCAAAACCGGTCTTAGTGTTACAGATTGAGACAATTCGGCGGGGTCTACCTTGTTTGTCTCGATCTGTAACGGTTAGGACTTAAAAACTTGGCTACGTGTTACAGATCGAGACAAAAGAAAAAGAACATTAGGATTTGAAAATAAAGTTTTGATAAGGGATTCGCCCAGTTAAGACGGTGCGGCAGACAATTGAGATTAGTTTGCCTCCGGAGTCGTAAGCATAATGAGTCAGTTCGATGACCGGAAGTTTTGCAACACCATAATTGCTGGCTTCGGAATCGCTAAGCTCACGTGCTCTATAGCTTTCTCTAACAGATTGGATAGACTTGGACAAGTCGTCCATGATTCTGCTAAATGCCTGAAAATCTAACTGGTTATTCGGAACGCGCGACTTTGAAATGAAGAACGTATCAGCGCCTATGAAGCTGCCTTCAAGTTCGTAGGTCAATTCAAGACGCTGAATCTCATCGCGACTTTGACATCCAAATTGTTGGAGCATCATTACGGAAATTGGACGACCTGATGTGAGGCCGCCGAAATGTTTGGTGATGGCATCCGGATCAACGCCATCGCAATGGCTTGCAAAGTCAAAGTCTAAAAGTGAATTGAGCTCGCTAACGCGTTTCGGTGCGACAAACGATCCCTTACCTTGGATTCGATAGATACTTCCACGACGCTCCAGCTCACTCATGGCAAGTCGGACGGTTGTTCTGCTTACGGCGTATTCGTCGCAGAGTTCCATTTCTGTTGGAAGTTTATCGTCTGCTTGATACACATCGACGATCTGCTTGAGCAGCGCGTCGGTGAGCTGTAAATAGAGTGGCCGTTTTTTATGTGTATCGAGCATTAGAGCCTCAGTTTGCATATTGGTGGTATCTGATGGTTGCCTCAGTCGGGATGTAGCTTGAGCGCAACAATCTTAACGTATCACAGAGCGGCTCAGCATGATGATCTGATGCCTGTATCCACGAAGGGCTTGTCCGAGCGTGAAGATATTCTGGGGCAGGCAAATACCGTTCATGGAGTCCCCGATATGTTGGAGGTCAGCGCCGGCTGCTTTTGCTGCAAGGCCTATTTTCTTAATGGTCTCGCTGTCGCAAGAGTCTTGACTCGTCCCGTTCGCCGCCATGACGAGAACCTTCTCTTCAATTGACTTGCCTACGTTGTAGGATCGTACAAAGTCTACGATGGCGCGCAGGTCTGCTTCTTGGAAGCAGGGGACGGTGTAGGGGGCTGGCACGAGAAGGATATCGACACCGAGGTCAACAAACTCGCGCGCTATTTCGAGCGTCATGACAGGTTCCGCAACGCCTGCTCCATGCATTTTTCCGGCTATGATCAGGCCATTGAAATGCTCTTTGGAGAGTTTGATTGAATGGGCGATCGCATCGTTGGAGACGCCAGTTCCAGGGTTGCCCGTCAGGCAGATAAAATCAAATCCGAGTTCGTTAGCCTTTTCTAAGGTCTTGGGAGAGACGCGACGACCCATGGGGATTTCCGTACGGGATTCAGACATCTCTGCCTCGTTATCAACTGGCTCCAGATTGACGCCAATCGGCCTTCCGCATGCTCGCTTCACCCAAGTGACCGGGTTTTCATTGAGATCATCTGGAATACCGGCAATAACTGGATCGAACACATCGAACGCGTTAAACAGAAGCAGGTCGGCACCTGCGGCACGTTCGATTTCTGCATTAGTAACGCCGCTGAGAAATTGGGAAGAGGGTACGTTTTCCGCCATGATGGTACGTCCCTCGGAGGCCAGAATTGCCTGCTTTAGATCCATGGGTGACGTGGCGGCAAAATCGGATGCGGACATGTTCAGTAATCGTTTGGGCATTGTTACTTCCTTTGACTAGAACGACAGGCTTGTGACATCGTCACTAATATTGTTACAACAATATATTAAATATGTTATATCCAATCGGTGAACGGTTGCAAACTTATTGTACTGCTCGGAAAAAATAGCCTTTAGCTGGAAAAACCTTATATTAATCAACTACCGTTCACCGAATAAGTATTTGAATTCTTGACATATCGACAAAGCGGAAAAAGAATTGGTTATGACAAATCGCGCAAATGATATTACATTTCGCACGAGAACGTATTCATTTACATACGTGGATACAAACTGGGACGACGACGGTTGAGTCCGGATAAATCGTTGTGTGCCCGGGAAACATGAAAGGATGTCTTATGGACGCTATCGTCAAATTCCTTGAAAAACACCAGGCCCTCTTCGACAAAATCTCAAGGAACATATATCTGGTGGCGATTAAGGATGGCTTTCTCTCGAATATGCCAATTGTGCTGTTCTCGAGTCTGTTCCTTCTTCTTTCGACGCTCCCTGCCTATGTAGGCATCGCGCTTCCGTCTGAGGTGCTGGATTTCTTCAATAAAATCTATGCATATACCATGGGACTTCTTGGCATTATGGTGGCCGGCACCACGGCGAGCTCACTTGCCAAGTCGATGAACCGCCGCATGCCTTCGGGCAAATCTCTCAACCCCACCTCGTGCATGGTTTGTGCCATGTGCGGCATGTTCTTGCTATCGGTGACGAACGATGTTGTCTCGATTGGCGGAGCAGATACGTCTGTTTTTGAAACCGGCTACATGGGAACCAAGGGTTTTATCGCTGCGTTCGTATCCGCATTCTTGACCGTTAATATCTATAAGGTGTGCATTAGCCATAATGTGACGATCAAGCTCCCCAAAGAGGTCCCTGGCTCTATTGCGCAGAGTTTTCGCGATATCTTTGCGTTTGGGTTTTCGATCCTTGCGTGCGCTTTTATCGATCTTGCGAGCCGTAAGCTGCTTGCTGTGCCGTTCGCCAATTTGGTATCCGCTCTTATCTCGCCGCTGTTCTCCGCGGTCGACACCTATCCTGGCATGGCGCTTATCGAGGGCGCGGTCGCACTTTTCCAATTTATGGGCATTCACGGTGCCTCGGTTGTCATGACTCCGATCAATGCTGCGCTCTACGACAATACCGTTACCAATCTTGCGGTTTACCAAGCAGGTGGACATCCGTCAATTGCTCTCGCGCTGGACTTTACAAACTTCATCGGCGGTCTGGGCGGTTCTGGCTGCACGTTCATCGTTCCTATTATCCTGATCATGTTTATGCGTTCCAAGCAGCTTAAAGCCATGGGCAAGGCATCGATTATCCCGGTGATTTTTGGAGTTAACGAGCCCGTTCTCTTCGGTATGCCGATTGTTCTCAATCCCTATATGTTCGTGCCCTTCCTAGCGGCTCCTATGGTCAACGCTATAATCGGTAAGTTTTTCATTGACGTCATTGGAATGAACGCCCCCATGTATACCATGCCGTGGGCGCTTCCCGGCCCAATCGGTGCATTCCTCACCACAGGTCTTGATGTACGTTCTCTTGTATTGATTGCAGTGCTGTTGGTCGTTGACTTTGTGATTTACTATCCGTTCTGCAAGGCGTATGACCATCAGCTTTGTTTGGAAGAGTCTGCAAAGGAGACTGCAGGAACCTCGGATGCAGATGCTATTGCCGCACAGGAAAATGTCGCAAAAGCTCTCGAGGCGGTAAAGGACAAGGCGGAGCAGATCCGCGTGCTTGTGCTTTGCCAGGGTGCCGGCACTTCGACTCTCTTGGCAAATGCTCTTCGCGAAGGCGCCGCTGCTAAGGGTATCGATCTGGTTTCTCAGTCCGGTGCGTACGGAAGCCACTATGATACGATGGATCAGTACAACGTGATTGTTCTGGCGCCCCAGGCACGCATGTACTATGACGCTATGAAGGCCGATACCGATCGCCTTGGAATTAAACTGCTCACCACAAGGGGCAAGGAGTATATCGACCTTACCAACGATCCCGAAGGTGCAATTGACTGGATCGTTCAGGAGCTGGCCAAATAGTGGATGCACTTCGTCGTTGATTCGTCGGTGTATGGTACGGCCCCGCAGCTTATTGAGCTGCGGGGCCGTATTTCGTTGAGTATCTAATTGAGACAATGAGCGCAACCGTCGTGAGATCGCATTGGCGCTCTCCGAGTCACCGACAAACTGCCTTCTATCTATGTGACCAATTCGCTTTCGGCCTTTAGCCTGCTCGAGGCGCGCGAGGATTGCGAGCTGTGCCTGGTGGGCGGCATGTACCGTCGCCGCACCGCCGCCTTTGTGGGCCCCATGGCCGAGGATACCCTGCGCGCACTAGGGATTGACACGGCGTTTATCGGTGCCAATGGCATTCTGGACGGCGACGTATCTACGTCCAATATGGACGAGGGCCGCATCCAGCAGCTCGCCTTTAGCAAGGCCGATACGCGCTACCTCATTGCCGACTCCAGCAAGATCGGCAGGCGATACTTCTGCCCATTACAGTCTGAAATAGGCCATCGATAAATTTCGATGGCGAGCATTCGGCGCATTGCCTACGATACGGGCAAGCCCCGAGGGGCCGCCGATCGGGCGCCTCCGGATGGCCGTCTGCCCCTGCCCCGTAGAGGGCCCGGGGGGTGTTGCCACCGGGGGCGCTCGCCGCTCCGGACGACTGATAGGAAACTGCCGGGCGCAAGCGCCACGGCCAGGTAATGTGGGTGTCGCGGGGAGGGGTTCCGATCGGCCTACCGATTGGAGGATACCACCGTGGCACCAATTAGAATGCCGGAAGCCGTCATCGGGCTCGATGTCGGGAAATCGTCCCACTGGGCATGCGTCGCGACTCGAGATGGCGAGGTGCTGTTGAGCGCCCCCGTCGCGAACAGGGAGGGCGATCTGGACTCGCTGTTCGGCCGCTTCCCCGACGCGCTCGTGGTCGTCGACCAGTCGCGCAACATAGGCGCCCTCGCGCTCGCCCGCGCCAAGGCGGCCGGGATGTCGGCGGCGTACCTGCCGGGACTCGCGACACACGGGGCCGCCAGGCTCTTCGCCGGCGACGCCAAGACCGACGAGCGGGACGCAATGGTCATCGCGAAGACGGCGCTGGGCATCCCCGACGCACTCCTGCCGGTCGGGGACCCGGGCCCGACGGTCGCGGCGGCGAGGGCGCTGGCCGCCCAGAGAAACTTCCTGACCTGCGAAAACACTAGGAGCAAGAACCGGCTGCGCAGCATCCTGCTGGAATCGTGCCCCGCCTTCGAGGCGCTGGTCGACCTGTCCGACGGTCCCCAGCTGAGGCTCATGGCATCCCTCGGCGGGGCCTGGTCGGTGGCCGACGCCGGGCCCCGCAGGGCGGCGGCGCTCACGCGCGGGGCGGCGCGCGGCAAGATCGAGGCCCTCGTCCGCTCGACGGCCTCCTCGACAAGGCCGGACGCGGCAGCCATCGCCGCCGAGGACCGGGCGGTGAGGCTGCTCGCGCGCAGGATCTCCGAGAACTCGGCGGAGATCGATGTGATCACGGCGGAGATATCCGCCCTCCTCGAGGGCGACGATACCTACCGATGCCTCCTGACGGTGCCGGGGATCGGCCCCAAAACCGCTTCCGAGCTCGCGATCTCCATAGATATCGAAGACTTCCCAAGCCACGACAGGCTCGCGTCGTACTGCGGCCTGGCGCCGCGCAACCGCCAGTCGGGGACCTCGATCTCCTCGGTGACGGCATCGCGCCAAGGCAACAAGAGGCTGAAGAACCTGCTCATATTCTC
>URNI01000091.1 GCA_900549135.1 uncultured Collinsella sp. | reverse complement strand
AAGATTCACGGGTATGCGGTTTTGACCTGCGGTCATAAGGGTTTATGCCTCCTGTACGGCCTCATTGCCCAGCTTTTGCAGCAGCGCAACCTCGGCGGCGGGATCTTCGGACTTAAATACGGCGGAGCCGGCTACGAGCACGTTGGCGCCGGCCTTGACGACCTCGGCGATGTTTTTGGAAGAGATGCCGCCGTCGACCTCGATCAGGGGCGACACGCCGTGGCGCTCACACATGGCCGTAAGTTCGTGCAGCTTAGGCAGCGTGCCCGGGATAAAGCTCTGGCCGCCAAAGCCGGGGTTCACACTCATGAGCAGCACCATATCGACGACGTCGATGATGCTCTCGAGCACGCACACGGGGGTGGCGGGGTTGAGCACCACGCCGGCCTTGAAGCCGCGCTGCTGCAGATGCGTGAGCGTGCGGTGCAGGTGCGTGGAAGCCTCGTAGTGAACGGTGATCATGTCGGCACCGGCGTCGGCGTACCAATCGACCGTCTCATCGGGGTTCGACACCATCAGGTGCGCGTCGACCGGTACATCGGTGGAGCGCTTGACGGCCTTAAGGATGTCGACGCCAAAGGTGAGGTTGCCGGTAAAGTGACCGTCCATGACGTCGAAGTGCACGTAGTCGGCGCCGGCGATCTTGTCGAGCTCGCCCTTGAGGTTGGCCATATCGGCCGAAAGGACGGAAGGAGCGATTTTAATGGAACCCATGATAGTAGCCTTTCTGCGCTAGTCGGTGAGTCCGTAGAACTCTTGAGAGGGGACGCGGTCGGTGAGAATCTCGAGCGCCCTATCCAAAGTAACACCGTTGTAGAGCGTTTGTTCCACGGCGAAGGTGAGCGGAATGTCTACGCCCAGTGAACGGGCAAGCTCGCTCACGCTGCGGGCCGCGACGGCGCCCTCGACAACCATATGCGTGCGCGTCTGGTACTCGTCGAGCGACACGCCGTGGGCAAACTCGTAGCCAAAGGTGCGGTTGCGCGAATGCTCCGAGGTGCAGGTGGCGATGAGGTCGCCCATGCCGGCAAGGCCCATGCAGGTCATGGCCTGCCCGCCGCGGGCATGCACCAAGCGGCTGATCTCGGCCAGGCCGCGCGTCATGATAAGGGCGAGCGTGTTGTCGCCTGCGCCGGTGCCGGCGGAGATGCCGCACACGATGGCGATGACATTTTTCATGGCGCCGCAAACCTCGACGCCGGTCATGTCCTGCGACAGGTAGATGCGGAAGGCCGTGGATAGGAGCAGGTCCTTAAAGGTCTCCCCTATCTGCGGGTCTTTGCTGGCGATGACGGCGGCAGAAAGCCCGCCGCGGCAGATCTCCTCGGCATGGTTGGGGCCGGAGAGCGCCGCCACGCGCGCCTCATTGCCAATCTCGCTGGCGATGACCTCACTCATGAGCAGGCCGGACTCGGGCTCAATGCCCTTGGTGAGGCAGAGCACCGGGGTATCGGCGGCGATAAAGGGCGCGGCCTGGTGGCACACGCTGCGAAGGTGCGTCGAAGGAACGGCAAAGATGATGGCCTCGGCGCCTTCGATCGCCTGCACGAGCTCCGTCGTAGCGACGACGTTGTCGGGCAGCTCGTAGCCCACAAGGTAGCGTGGGTTGCGGTGCTCGCCATTGATGCCGGTGGCCGTCTGCTCGCTGTGGGCCCACATGGTCACGCGCTCGGCTCGCGCTGCAGCAAGGCCGGCGACGGCGGTTCCCCAGGAGCCGGAGCCAATCAGCGCAACATTCATGACTCTCTCCTACTTATCGTCGGGCTCGGTGACGCGCTTGGTAAACGAGAGCTTGGACTCCTTACCGGTCATGAGCTTTTTGATGTTCGCACGATGGGCCCACACCACAGTGATGCCGATCAGTGCCATGCAAAATTTGAGACCCAGGCTGCTGTACGGAAAGACCGCGCAGGCAGCGATGGGAAGACCGATGGCAGCGGCAAGCGAGCCTACCGATACAAACTTGGTGATGGCGACGGCCACGATAAACATGCCCAGCAGCGAAAGTCCAATGGGCCAGTACCAGGCGAGGATGACGCCCAGACCGACCGCGATGCCCTTGCCGCCATGGAAGTTGAGGTAGGGCGAGAAGATGTGGCCCCACACCGCTGCCAGGCAAATGACACCGAGCATCCAGTCGCCGGGGGCTCCGGGCGCCATGATGCTCACGGGGAAGCCATAGCCCACGCTCGCGATGAGCGGACGGGCGATAAGAACGCAGATGGCGCCCTTCAGGCAGTCGAGCAGCAGCGTGAGCGCGGCCACCTTGGGGCCGGCCACGCGCAGTGCGTTAGTGGTGCCGATGTTGCCGGAACCCGCCTTACGAATGTCCGTGTGGTTGAACACGCGGCCCAGGATCAGGCCAAACGGAATCGCTCCGATAAAGAACGAGACCACGGCGCAGATGGCGGTCAGCAGAATCGGATTATGCATCCTTTTGCTCCTTCTTCCTAAAGAAGAGTCGAATGGGTGTGCCGGCAAAGTCGAAGGTCGAGCGCATGCGGTTCTCGACGTAGCGCTGATAGGTGTCGTTGACCAGATCGCTGCGGTTGACGAAGAACGTGAACGTCGGCGGGTTGACGCCCGTCTGGGTCACGTAGTGCATGCGCAGGCGGCGCTTGCCGTCCACCACGGTATGACCGAACTCGCGCAGGTCGGTGAGGAACGTGTTGAGGCGCGAGGTGCTAATCTTTTGCGAGCGCGTCTTTTGGGCGGCGTCGACCATCGCCCAGATCTTCTCAACGCTGCGGCCAGTGAGGGCAGAGATGCGCAGGTACTGGGCCCAGGGAGCCATGACGCCCAGACGGCGGTCGATGGTCTCCATGCAGGCCTCGCGCTTACGGTCGTCGTCGAGCAGATCCCACTTGTTGAGCAGCACTACGATGGCGCAGCCGCGCTCGATGGCCAAGCCCATGACCTTCTGGTCCTGCTCAGTGACGCCCACGGAGGCGTCGACGACGAGCAGCGCCACGTCGGCGCGGTCGATGGCGCGCAGGCCGCGGACCATCGAGTAGTACTCGATGTTTTCGTACACGGTGCTCTTCTTGCGAATGCCCGCAGTGTCGACCATGCGGTAGTGCTTGCCGTTTCGCTCGACGACCGTGTCGATGGCGTCGCGCGTGGTGCCGGCAATGTTGGACACGATGGAGCGGTCGGCGCCCAGGATGCGGTTGAACAGCGACGACTTCCCGGCATTGGGGCGGCCGATGATGGCCACGTTCAACGCATCGGGGAACTCATCGGCGACCTCGTCCTCTTCCTCGGGAAGCAGGGCCACGATGTCGTCGAGCAGGTCGCCCGTGCCGTGGCCGTGCAGGGCCGAGAGCGGCGTGGGCTCGCCAATGCCGAGCGAATAGAACTCCCAAATGTTGTCATTCTCGCGATCGGGGTTGTCGAGCTTGTTCACCAGCAGAAAGACCGGCTTGTCGCAGCGCTTGAGCATGCGAGCGACCGACTCGTCCTCCTCGGTGACGCCGGTGCGGCCGTCGACCACAAACAGGATGACGGCGGCTTCCTCGGCGGCGGCGAGGGCTTGGTCGCGGATGGACGTGGCAAAGACGTCGTCGCTCTTGAGCGGCTCGATGCCTCCCGTGTCGACGATGGTGAACTCGCGGCCGTTCCAATCGGCCGTGTGATACGAGCGATCGCGCGTGACGCCGCGGGACTCGTGGACGATGGCGTCCGAGGTCTGGGCCAGGCGGTTGACGAGCGTGGACTTGCCCACGTTGGGGCGTCCGACGACGGCGACGATAGGTTTCATCTGCACTCCTTTAATGGGTAGGGTCAGTGGAAGTGTTAGAGTCGGCAGGCATAATGCCAAGGATGTGCTCCAGGGTATCGAGCAGCTCATGCGGCATGGTCGACACCACATGAACCTCGGCGCCGCGACTGGTAAGGCTTGCGAGTAAATCGTCACGATGATACTCGTCAAGCGTCATGCCGTCAGCGTTGAACATGAGCTTAGGCACAAAGAGCATAACCCCCGACAGGTCTTGCGGCAGTTGCTCCAAGATGTCGCAGGCGACGATGAGGCCGGTCACGTCCACGTTGCCGCCAAAGTAGCGATTCTTGATGGCCGTGACGGTGCCGGCGAGCCCCTGTGGCGATTCCACGAAACGTGCCACGGTGTCGCGTGCGCTGGCGCCCGAGAGGCACAGCAGGTGCTGGCTGCGAGCGGCGATGGCCTCGCGGACGCGGGCCAGTCGCTCGGCATCGGCGGCAAGCACATCGTCCGTCTCGTCTAGGTATGAGCGGATCATGCCGATACCGTCGTAGTACTGCGGGTAACCGTCGTAAAAGTCCGCCTCGGGCGGATCGATGCCGGCGTCCAGGTAGAACTCGTCGCTCATCTGGAAGGTGTGGCGGCCAAAACGCTCGAAGGCGCGGTCCTGGTAGGGACGGATCATGGCAATGGTCTCGCGCGTCAGTTCGGGCTTGTCGCTGTATGACCAGCTAAAGCGGTTCTGATGCTTGGTAAAACCGAGCGGCACAATGCCCAGGCTTGTGATTTGCTCGTGCTCCTCGCAAAAGCGCAGGGTCTTTTCCAGCTCCTCGCCGTCGTTCATGCCGGGGCACAACACGATCTGCGCGTGAATCTCGATGCCGGCGGCCATGATGGCCTCGAGTACGTCCATGCCGCGCTGGGCGTTGCGGCCCATCATACGACGGCGGACGTCGGGGCTCACGGCATGGACCGATACGTTCATGGGGCTCATGTTGCGTTGGATGACGTTTTGCACGTCCTCGTCGGTGAGGTTCGTGAGCGTGACGAAGTTGCCCTGTAAAAAGCTCAGGCGGTAGTCGTCGTCGCGAATATAGAGCGTGGAGCGGCCGCCCTTGGGCAACATGGTCATAAAGCAGAACACGCAGGCGTTTACGCAGGTACGCATGCCGTCGAAGATGGGGCCATCGAACTCCAAACCCCAGTCCTCGCCCGGGAAGCGGTCGAGCTCGACGGGGGTGACGGTGCCGTCGCGCGGGTCGAATACCTCCAAATCAACGGTGTCGTCGTCGGCCTCCCAGAGCCACACGATCATGTCGGTGAGCGCCTCACCGTTGACCGTGAGCACGCGCATGCCCGGCTCGATACCCACATCCCACGCGGGCGATTCGGGACGCACGTTCTTTACGAGCGCGCCCTCACCCGGCTCGGGGTCGCGGCTGCGCCCGTAATCGGCCACCTCGGCGGCGTATGCGGGTACGGTCTGGTCCATGATTAGCGGCAAAGCTCCTTGATGCGCTCGACGGCGCGCTCGATGTGTTCTTGCGGGGTGGAGGCTCCGGCGGTGATGCCGATGTGGTGAGCGTCGGTAAACCACGCGTCCTGGAGCTCGGAAGCTTCCTCGATATGATGCGTGTGCTCGCAGGCGTCTGCGCAAATTTGAGCCAGGCGGCGGGTGTTGCCCGAGTTCTTGCCGCCTACGACGACCATGCAGTCGCAGCGGTTGGCAAGTGTGGCTGCTGCCTGTTGACGCTCACTCGTGGCGGCGCAGATGGTGTTGATCACACGCAGCTCCTGCACGCGCGGGGTGATAGCCGCCACGACCTCGGCGAGGTTCTGCGCGGTCTGGGTGGTCTGCACGACGAGGCCTACCTTGCCCTTGAGCGACAAGGCGTTGGCGTCAGCGGCACAGCTCACGACCTGCGCATCGTCGCCTGCGTGGCCTAGAATGCCCTCGACCTCGGGGTGCCCCGGCTCGCCCACGACGATCACACGGTAGCCCTCGCGCACCAGGCGCTCGGCCGCCACATGGACCTTCTTCACGTAGGGGCAGGTGGCATCGACCACGTTGAGGCCGCGCTTGCGGGCAGCATCGATCACCTGCGGCACTACGCCGTGTGCGCGGATGATTACGGTACCCGATGCTGCGTCGTCCAGGGTCTCGGCCAAGCCAACGCCTGCCTCAGCGAGCTCGCGCACCACGATGGGGTTATGGATGAGCGGCCCCAAGGTGTGGACCTGATCGCTCTCCCCTGCCTGCGGCGCGGCAGCCAGAGCCATGTCGAGTGCGCGCTGCACGCCGTAGCAAGTGCCGGCGTGGGCAGCGATCTCGATGGTAGGCGCGGTTGCCTGGTCAGACGCAGTCGCGGCAGTGTTTGTCACGTTCTCGCTCATGGCTAGAACCTGCCCGGATGCTCGGCGCACAGCTCGTCTCGCATAGCGTAGACGCGGTTCATGGCCTCGGACTCAAACCATTCCAGGCGCTCCGTGCGCTTAAGCCCAGCCGGTGCGTCGGAAAGCGAGACGGCCTTGCCAGCACGGATCCAGCACTTCTTGGGACGCATGATCTTTTTGCCCGCGGGCGTGATATCGGACCAGCCGCAGATGGCGAGCGGGTTCACAGGTGCCTTGCCCATCTGGGCGATGAGCGCAAAGCCGCCGTGGACCTCGGGCTTGATCTCGCGCGAGCGGATGCGCGTGCCCTCGGGGAAGATCAAGACGTCCTCGCCGCGCTGCAGCGCATGCTGGGCGGCACGCAGGCATTTCATATCGGCAGTACCACGCTCCACGGGAATGCCGCCAACGCGGCTAAAGGCCCAGCGCACAATCTTGCTCTTGGCGAACTCTGACTTAAAGATGGGGCGAATGCGGCGGCCCCCAAAGAACAGCGCCGTCTCCACGGCCAAGAGCTCGGCCATCGAGGTGTGGTTGCAGATGACCACGCTGCCGCGGCCTTCCTGGCGTTCGAACAGCAGGTCGGCGTCCTCGACCTTCCAGCGCCACATGAGCTTGGAGAAGGCCCAAAGGATGGCCATGACTACGACGACGGTGCCGCGGATGAGCACGGGGAACTCTGCATAAGGAGCGTTGTAATAATCCTCGGGCGTCTGCTTAAACAGGCGCATGGGCTACCTCCTTTGGTTGATGAGGTCTTCGATAATGCAGACGACCTCATCGATGGTGTGGGCGGTGGAGTCGACGTGCACGGCGTCCTCGGCGGGCACGAGCGGGGCGACTTCGCGGCTGCTGTCGAGCTTGTCGCGCTGCTTAAGGGCGTCGAGGGTCTCGTCGACCTCGGCTTCGAGCTGCTCGGTCGTGAGCGGCTGGGCGTCGTTTTGGTGACGCTGCAGTACGCGGCGGCGGGCGCGCTCACGCGGGTCGGCCGTCAGGAAGACCTTGACCTGCGCATTGGGGAACACGACGGTGCCGATGTCGCGACCTTCGGCGACAATGTCGCGGTCCTCGGCGGCGCGGCGCTGGTGGATGAGCATGGCGGCGCGTACGCCCGGGTAGGCCGAGACCTTGGAAACGTTGGCGTCGACCTGCGGGGTACGAATGGCGGCCGAAGCGTCCTGGCCGTCAATGGTCAGGCGCGTATCCTCGCCGGTGCCGTTGGTAAAGCGAATTTCGATCTGCTCGGCGAGGGCGTCGATGGCCGTCTCGTCGTCCAGATCGATGCCGCGATCGAGCGCGGCGAAGGTGACTGCGCGATACATGGCGCCCGTGTCGAGCTTGTTAAAGCCCAGCTGGCGGGCGATCTCCTTGGCGATGGTGGACTTGCCGGAACCGGCGGGGCCGTCGATGGCGACGATCATGCAATGCTTCCTTTCGGTGGTTGACGTGCTGGTATGGTTCGCGGGCGTTGGGGCGCGGCGGGTTGCCTAGCCCGTGTAGCGCTCGCGATAGGTGTTGCGCTTGGGTGCGGAGCCGTGGCTGCCATGGTGACGCGTGCGTGCCGCGGGCGTGTCCTGGGGCTTGCCGCTGTTGCGCTTGGAGCTGGCCTGCTTAGGCGGGATGCCACCGGCCTTAAGGA
>URNI01000090.1 GCA_900549135.1 uncultured Collinsella sp. | reverse complement strand
ATCTGCTTTATCGCGGACGGCGACTACGCGGGCTATATCGAGCGCCGCTGCGGACGTGCCGCTGCACCGGGCGACATTGTGTGGCGCGACGGCAACGTGGTCGGACGCCATAACGGCGCGTTGCGCTATACCATCGGCCAGCGCAAGGGCTTGGGCGTCGCGATGGCGCACCCCGTGTACGTAACGGGCGTCGATGCCGCCAGCAACATTGTGCATCTGGGCGAGGCCGAGGACCTGACGGCCACAGCGCTCACGGGCAACGACTGGATCTGGAGCGCCCCTGCCGACCGCATGGAGGCGGAGCTCAATGCCGGCGGCATTCGCGTGGGCGCCAAGTACCGCTACCGTCAGAAAGACCAGGCAGCGACCCTTACGCGTGACGAAGACGGACAAATGCTGCTGACCTTTGACGAGCCACAGCGAGCCATCGCCCCCGGCCAGGCCGTTGTAGTCTATCGCGGCGACATCGTCCTGGGCGGCGGTACCGTGACCGGTGCCATCAAATAACAGCACTCCTCGATAAGTTGCGGTGAAATAGGGACTGTTTAAGCGTTTCAAGCCGCTAAACAGTCCCTATTTCACCGCAACTTTGTTAAGTATTATGATGTTTGTGTTTGCTATATTTAACGATTAGAATGCTTAACGAGGTGATGCAGCAGATGAATACTTCCAACTATATAACCATGGGTGACGCCGCGCGCCTGCTGGGCGTTACGAAGGCCCGTATATCGCAACTGGCTGCATCGGGAACGCTCGCGTGCGATATCGTCGGTGGGCGGAAAATGGTTCAGTACGATTCCGCGATTGGTTATCAAAAGGTCCGTAAGCGTGGGCGCCGTCCCGCAGCTGACGTAGGGCGCAAGTTCACGTTGATGTCAGCCGACCACGAGGTCGCGCATGTCTCGTTTGATCCAACGCGCGAGTTTTCCTTTGAAATTGCCGACATACTCGATGCACGAAGGATGCCGTTTGGCACGTGCTCGAGTTCTTCTCCAACGGTGAATAAACGAGCACTCAACACGTGGTGGAGTCACCGGTCGGTGCCCGACGTCCGCCCCGGACTCATCTCGCGCTATCGCGAGCTGGGAATTGACAGCGGTATTGAAGTGCCCGTTCGTTGCCTGGGTTTTTCGCTTTCGGATTGCTATTGGCTAAGACCGGTCGACTGCGACGAGCTCAATTGGCAGCACCTCAATTACTTCGAAAACAATTTTGAACGGTCGGCACCCGAGCATCGTTCAGGCTGGCTTGAGGGCATCGGACTCAAAAATCCTGACAATACGTCCGAGGGCGAGCTCCCCAAATCCTGGATGATCCGCAATGGCGTTCGCATCCTGGTTAAAGGATGCGGAATGGACGATCAGCGACCGTTTAACGAGGCAGTTGCAACAGCTCTACATCGGCGTCTGCTATCCAAAGGTGAGTTTGTTCCCTATACGGTCGAGCGCATGTTCGACGGGCCCGTATGCCTATGCGATGACTTTCTTAATGGCCGTGAGGAATACGTGCCGGCCGCTTATATCAGGGACGCACTCGGTGGCCAGCGAGGAAACTCAACATACGATCGATACTGTCGCTTTCTTGGCAGACACGGGGCTGACGAAGCCACGATAAGAAAATCCATGTCGCAGATGATTGTCTGCGATGCTCTCCTGGCCAACAGCGACCGCCACTGGCGAAACTTCGGCATCATCCGCAATGTCGACACGCTGGAAATGCGGCCTGCACCGCTGTTCGATAGTGGCAATTGCCTGTGGTACAACGTGGCAACCGCCGTGCTCGTTGCCGGGGAGTTTGGATTTGCCGCCAAACCGTTTGGTCCGGACCCTTCCACTCAGCTAGCATTTGCTGACTCGCTCGATTGGTTCGATGCGTCGCATCTCGATGGGTTCGTCGACGAGGCAGTCGAAATCCTCTCACAAAGCGCATGGGCAACAGCAGGCAATCGCCTCAAGGCCATCCGCCGCGGTCTCGAGCGCCGCACGATAGAGGTAAGCGCCGCCGTTGAGGTGCTACGGCACGTGCAGAGATAACAGCACTGCCCCCTAAGTTGCGGTGAAATAGGGACTGTTTGGCGGTTTTAAACGCTTAAACAGTCCCTATTTCACCGCAACTTACAGTGGGCGGCCTCGGTCGGTACTGCTGTGCCAGCCGAGTCGCAAGCTGCTCCCCTAACGCTGCACGTAGGCGCGAACCAGCTCGTAGGTGTTGCGCACGCCGTCGATGTGGCTGCGCTCGTAGTTGTGGCTCGCGTACACGCCGGGGCCGATCAGGCCGTGACGGATGTCGTAGCCGGCCGAGAGCGTGGCCTCAACGTCCGAGCCGTAGTGCGGATACACATCGATGGCGTAATCGAGCTCCAGCTCGCGCGCGATGTTGGACAGCGTGGTTACCAGGTCGTAGTTGTACGGACCGCCCGAATCCTTGGCGCAAATCGAAACCATGCGCTCGGTGCAGCCCAGGTCGTCGCCCACGCAGCCCATGTCCACGCTGATCATCTCGCGCGTGTCGGCCGGCACGAAGGCTCCGCCGTGGCCGACCTCCTCGTACACGGTAAAGAGCAATGACACCTTGCGCGAAAGTGTCACCTCGCCAGCGGCGACGGCGCGGGCGAGACCCAGCAGAATCGCCGCGGACAGCTTGTCGTCAAGGAAGCGACTCTTGATGTAGCCGCTCTCCGTCACCGTAGTGCGCGGGTCCATAGCGATGATGTCGCCAGTCTGAATACCCAGCTCGAGCACATCGTCCTTGCTGTCAACGTTCTCGTCGAGCAGGATTTCCATGTTCTTCTCGATGGTCTTGACCGGCTCATCGGCCACGTGCGCCGAAGGCTCGGTATTGAGGACCACGCCCGTGTACACATTGCCGTCACGCGTGTAGACGGTGCAGTTCTCGCCATCGGCCGTAGACCACTGATGCCCGCCGAGCGTCGTGGGGCGCAGGCGACCATTGTCCTTAATGGAACGCACCATGGCGCCCAGGGTATCGACATGGCTCGCCAACACAAGCGGCTCGCCCTCGCCACCAAGCTCAACGAGCACGTTACCCTTATTGGAACGCTCGGGACCAAAGCCCATATCGCGCAGGGTCTCCATCAGATAATCGGTCGCCGCGCGGGTATAGCCCGTCGGCGAAGCAATAGAAGTCAGCGTCTTAAGCTGTCCTGCGATATAGGAGAGCGTCTCCCCTAGAGAAGCATCAATATTAGAAGTCATATGCATCCTTCCAAGTAAAACTAAGACCGAGTCCCGATTTTAACCGTTCTGCACGTGCAATGCCCCAGGAGCCGAGCCGCCTCCAGACGTCCCCGCACCGGTTTTGTGCACGTGCACGGTTTACAATCTCAATCTTGCATAAATCCTATTGGTATTTGCATAGAAATGAGGCATCTTTTTGCTTCGTCTCAGGGTGCCCCACCTTGGACCGTGCAAAAAACGGAGTATTCAGCACCGTGGGCCCCAACGGCCCCATCACGAACGACAAAACGACGCGGTTACAGCAGTGTTGCAGGTCGTCGCAAAGCAGAAACTCAGTAACAACCCCCTCCACTCATCGATAGCCCGCCCACAATGGCTGTCGATGGGCGCCTGCGGATCACTACCGCCCATTCACAACGTTATGCATTTTTAAGAGCTTGTTGAATACTCCCAAAAATGCACGCAGGGAAGTGCACCACCTATCCGCAGCGGGCAGTACGCCTTGGTTTTGTCCGTCTCAGGGCATCGACGCAGCACAAAAAGCCCCGCCGTGCGTAGCACGGCGGGGCCAGCGGCACGTCAAAAGACCATACACCTACGGGCGAAGGACCACCAAACTGGGCTAGGCAGCCGGGCAGATCTTCTTGAAGAGCTCGATGACGTCGTCGAGCGTTGCCTCGCGCGGGTTACCCGGGAAGCAGGCGTCGGCCATGGCGTCCTTGGCCAGGACCTCGATCTCGTCAGCCTTCATGGCCTCACAGACGTGCGGGATGTTCACGTCGGCGGAAAGCTGCTTGACGGCGGCGATGGCGGCATCGGCGGCCTCGGCGGTGCTCATGCCCGTGGTGTCAACGCCCATGGCGACGGCAACCTTGGCCAGGCGCTCAGCGCAAACCGGCTTGTTGAACTCCATGGCGATCGGCAGCAGCATGGCGCAAGCGACGCCGTGCGGGGTGTCGTAGTGAGCGGACAGGGTGTGAGCCATGGCGTGGTCGATGCCCAGGCCAACATTGGAGAAGCCCATGCCGGCGACATACTGACCAAGAGCCATGCCCTCACGGCCGGAGCCGGGCTGGCCGGACTTGGCCTCGGCGACGGAGTCGCGCAGGTTCTCGCTGATCAGCTTAATGGCCTCAAAGTGGAACATGTCGGAAAGCTCCCAGGCGCCCTTGGTGGTGTAGCCCTCGATGGCGTGGGTCAGTGCGTCCATGCCAGTGGAAGCGGTCAGGCCGGCGGGCATGGAGGCCATCATGTCGGGATCGACGACGGCGACCTCGGGGGCGTCGTTGGTGTCGACGCACACGAACTTGCGGACCTTCTCGGGGTCGGTGATGACGTAGTTGATGGTCACCTCAGCAGCGGTACCGGCGGTCGTCGGCACGGCGATGGTGAACACGGCGTGGTTCTTAGTGGGAGCAACGCCCTCGAGGCTGCGGACATCGGCGAACTCGGGGTTGTTGATGATGATGCCGATGGCCTTAGCAGTGTCCATGGAGGAGCCGCCACCGATGGTCACGATAGCGTCAGCCTCGGCGGCCTTGAAGGCCTCGACGCCGTCCTTGACGTTCTGGATAGTGGGGTTGGGCTTGATCTCGGAGTAGAGGCTCCAGGCGATGCCGGCGGCGTCGAGCTCGTCGGTCACCTTGGCGGTAACGCCAAACTTGACCAGATCGGGATCGGAGCAGACGAAGATCTTCTTGTAGCCGCGACGCTGGAGCTCGCCGGGAATCTCCTTGATGGCGCCGGAACCATGATAAGAAATGGTATTGAGAACGAAACGATTAGCCATTGATAGCCTCCCATCGTGTGCGGGGCACCCATTACGCCCCACGCTATGAGTCCCATCCTAACGCTTTTGAAACAAAAAAGCGTGAGAACGTCAAAATTGTTAAAGCGTTTCAACAGATGATGAAAAATATTGCGGCAAAGGGACAGCCCCTTTGCCGCATTCGGTTACTTTCGGCAGCCCTCTTTCCAAGCCTCGGCCGCAACCTTCCAGCGTAAGCGCAAGTCGCGCTCGCGGTCGATGAACATGATGGCAAACGCGACAAACAGCAGCAAGCTCGCCACGACGATGGCGTGCAGGCCCATGCGCTCAATACACCAGTTGCCCAACACGGCGCCAAACACAAAGGTAAAGATCACGCCAAAGTACAGCAGGCCGTTTTCCAAAAAGCCGCGCCTGTGGGTGATGATGTAATCGTCCACGTTTTGCAGCGCGTTGCGCAAGTTGCCGATGCACATGGTCGTAGCGATGCCGTGACCGTGGATCTTGCGGAAGCTCTCGACCTGCATGCCGCAGGCAAACGAGGTGAGGCAGTTGGCGAGCAGGTTGAAATTGCCGCCCGGGATAAAGCTCACGCCCAGTAAGATGACGGCTTCAAAGAACACCGTCACCTGACGCCAGTGGATCACGCTGCCAAACCGCTCGTGTACCAGATCGGCAAGCATAATACCCACGGCAAACGACACCACAGGGAAGAAGTAGCGCTCCGCAAGTGCCCAGTTGCCCTCCGAGATGCTCACGCCCACGAGCAAGATGTTGCCCGTCTGCGCGTTGGCGAAAACATGGTCGCGCCCAATGTACGAATACACGTCCATAAAGCCACCGGCGAGCGCCAAGATGATGCCCAGCTCAATAGACTCCGATATCTGTTTGGCACGCTGCATCGTCGTGCATCCTCCTTGTTGACGACTCTCTCGTGCGTTGGCGGAAACATAGCCGCCGTTCATACTGTAACCCATTGACAACATGGCGTGCGCGCGAGACGGGTTCTCCAACGCGCAGATACACAGTCTGGAAACAAACGGCGGGCGCGGCGACGCTCTCACTCACCAGCCCATGTACTCCCCCAGTCTTTTTAGCCCCGCCCCAAAAAGACTGGTTACAATTACGTGCAGCATACAAACACCGGGAGGGATCGTGGCAAAAAAGCCTCAGCACGCTCAGAACAACCAGCGCAGTCAGCAGGGCAAACAGGGCCAGCAGCAAAAGCGTAGCGGCAAGGCCCAGGGCGGCCACGCCGCTCATACCCCGGCAGCGCCCGCCCGCCCCTGGCGCCCGGGCCGCGATAAATTCCTCCCCGTCAGTCGAGCCGACATGGATGCACGCGGCTGGGACCAGTGCGACTTTGTCTACATCTGCGGCGACGCCTACGTGGACCATCCCAGCTTTGGCATGGCCATCATCAGCCGCGTCCTCGACGCGCACGGCTACAAAGTGGGCATCATCTGCCAACCCGACTGGACCGACCCCGCCAGCATCACCGTGCTCGGCGAGCCGCGCCTAGGCTTTCTCGTCAGTGCCGGCAACATGGACTCCATGGTCAACCACTATTCGGTGACCAAGCATCGCCGCCACACCGACGCCTATACCCCCGGTGGCGAGGAGGGGCGCCGTCCCAATCGCGCCGTCACGGTCTACGGCAACCTCATCCGCCAGACGTTTAAGGACGCCCCCATCATTATCGGTGGCATCGAGGCAAGCCTGCGTCGCCTGGCCCACTACGACTACTGGCAGGACAAGCTCAAGCGCTCGGTACTGCTCGACTCGGGCGCCGACATCCTCATCTACGGCATGGGCGAGCACGCGATCGTCGAGATCGCCGACGCGCTCGACGCGGGGCTGCCCGTCGATCAGATTACCTATATCAACGGCACCGTTTACCGCACGGGTTCGCTCGACGAGGTCTACGACTACGATCTGCTGCCCAGCTGGGACGACCTTGCCGCTGACAAGCTCAACTACGCCCGCAGCTTTAACGTGCAGCAGCAGAATATGGACCCCATCACCGGGCATCGCCTGGTAGAGCCATATCCCAACAGCGTGTACGTGGTGCAGAACCCGCCGTCGGCAACACTCACCACCGACGAGATGGACGAGGTTGCCGAACTCCCCTACGCACGCGATTGGCATCCCGACTACGACGCGGCAGGCGGCGTGCCGGCCTTTGCCGAGATCAAGTTTTCCATTAGCTCCAACCGCGGCTGTTTTGGCGAGTGCTCGTTTTGCGCGCTCACCTTCCACCAGGGCCGCGTGCTGCAGATGCGCAGCCACGACTCGATCATGCGCGAGGCCGAGCTGCTCACGCGCGATCCCGAGTTTAAGGGCTACATCAACGACGTGGGTGGACCGACGGCCAACTTTAGCCGTCCCGCCTGCGACAAGCAGCTCAAGCACGGCGTGTGCAAAAACAAGCGTTGCCTGTGGCCGAGCGTGTGCAAGAACATGGTGGTCGACGAGAGCGGCTACACGCAGTTGCTGCGCGACCTGCGCCAGCTGCCGGGCGTCAAGAAGGTCTTCGTGCGCAGCGGCATCCGTTTTGACTACACCATGGCCGACGCCTCGGACGAATTTTTGCGCGAGCTGCTGGAGCACCATGTCTCGGGCCAGCTGCGCGTAGCGCCCGAGCACGTGAGCGACGCGGTGTTGTCCGTGATGGGCAAGCCAAGCCGCGCCGTCTACGACGCGTTCTGCCGTAAATTTGAACGCTTGAACCGCGAATACGGACTCAAGCAGTACGTGGTGCCGTATCTGATCTCGAGCCACCCCGGATCGACCATGAAGGAAGCCGTGGACCTTGCCGAGGCCGTGCGCGACATGGGCTACATGCCCGAGCAGGTGCAGGACTTCTACCCCAC
>URNI01000089.1 GCA_900549135.1 uncultured Collinsella sp. | reverse complement strand
AAACGATGTCAAACGCGCGCTTCATCGCTCTGTAGGCCAGGCGCGAGCGATCCCAATCCGCGATGGACTGCATGGCCTTGTAACGGCCGGCACCTTCGCGCTGATTCATGGCCTGAGCAATCAGCGCCGCCCCCATGGGCGCATCCGTTGCATATTCTGTTTTATCCGACACGTTCTCTTCCAACACTACGTCCCCCCCCGGGGATCCTCCCTGTCCCGTAAAACAGTCGCCCGCGTTTAGGCGATCGCCTTTTTAAGGTTTCGCATTGCACGCTGCTCGTTCGAAAGCACGGCAAGGCCGACGCGAGTGGTTACGCGTCGGCCGCACAGATCGAGCTCCAAATAAGCGGTGCTCTTGCGCCTGTTAATGGTTTTGATAAGGCCCTCGTGGCCCAACAGCGGACCTGCTGTAACTACGACCTGGTCACCGTCTTTTAGGACCTCGCTCATGGACACTACGCGGTCTCCCCTATGCGTAAAGCCGCCAATAAGCTGGACCTCTTCTTTTGCCAGCGGCACAAACTGACCGTCCTGGGATAACACCCGGGCAAAGTCGTCCATACACAGCAGATACTGTTGCACGGTACGGGGATCTGCCGTATCGCAGATAAGATAACCGGGAAAGAGCGGCTTGGTCGTATTGACCCATTCGCCGTGTACTTTGATCTCGGTTTGAAATTGGGGATAAAAGAGCTCCTGCATGGTGCTCGTCGGCACCATGCGCTCGATGCGCTCGCGCATTACGTCTTCGCGACCGTTAATGACCTGGATCACATACCACACGAGCACCACCCCCTTGCTGTCTTACGTGTGGCTCACGGGGTTTGGGTATGGCTTCGCCAGGGCGCTTGTGCGCGAAGGCGCTCCATATTCAAACCCTGAGCCCAGTTAGACAAGCACGTGGCTCTGCCCCACCGTGAACGGTATGTATAAGTGCAGTTACTAGAGACGCGGACGTGTATCGCAAAAAGACCGCATCCCCAGCTGGCTGCGTGCGAGCCAGTCAAGCGGGTACAAAACTGGACCGCACGCAAACAGCTGCAGGACTGCTACGTTTTGGCATGCAATCTATTAATTACTTGCACCGTGAATTAACTCAATACAAATAAACAACGTCGCATGACTTCTTTATTGGAGCTCGTGGTGTTTCTGGCACCGCCGTTACGGCCGGATGCTGATCGACCCTGCGCTTTGTGACTTGCTGGAGCCGTGAGCACAGTTGAACTCATGTAACGTTAGGTATCCTAGCACAAGTTGTTAGTGAAACTGATTTGGCTAATGGCGGACAACATTTCGTTCATTTAGCATGTTCAAGAGGGTTATTTTGGGATGTTGTTCACATTGATGCAGGTTATTGAGGTATTTGCGGTGTTTAAGGGCGTTCCTGAAGCCTAAATGAAGCAGCGAGCTGCGCGGATAGTCGCGTTTGTCTAACAAACTATGTACAGACATGTGAAATAAATTGTGCAGTATTTTATGGGGTGGGCGCAGGCGTCACATTGCGAAGATACTCATCGCACAATAGACACGCCTGGCTACAGAGTCAACACATTTTGAGGCGGTTTGTTGGACGACTTTTGGGATGCAGCTAGTTGTGGGCGTACGGTTTATCGGGCGAGGTTGACGATCCCGTCTCCAAGTGCGAGGTTTACCGAAAATGGAAGATAATACATATAGAACATGCGTTCTATATCTGATAGAATAGAGTCAAAGGTATACGGGCAACGTGAGCCGGTACGGAGGCCCCCAATGGTACGTATCGGCGAGATGGATGGTGTATTCACAGCGACCGTCACTCAGATCCCTTAGGCAGGTACGCGCCCCTGCTGGCCGACACCCATAAAGCTCGGCAGACAATCGAGTATCGAATTGGACATGCATGTGCCCAATGGATTGATGTGGAGCGCGAAAATGAACGGCAATCAGATTGTTCTCTTTGAATCCAACGACCGAGAGGTCACGATTCCTGTTGTAATTGACAAAGGAAGCGAAACTGTATGGCTGACCCGAAATGAGATGGCAGCGCTGTTTGATAGGGATGTCAAAACAATCGGCAAGCATATCAACAACGCTTTAAAGGAGGAATTAAGCGACGATGATTCAGTTGTCGCAAAATTTGCGACAACTGCTGCTGACGGCAAAAGATATCTAACTGAGCATTACAGCTTAGACATGATATTGTCCATTGGATACCGCGTTAAATCTCAACGCGGTGTTGAATTCCGTCGCTGGGCAACCAATGTACTCCACAAGTTAATTATTCAAGGACACGTTGAAAACGAACGTAGACTCGAGCAACTAGGGACAGTCGCTCAGATTATCGAACGTCTACCCGAGGACCTCGGCTCTCGTGAGATACTCGATATCGTTGAGAGCTATATAGACGTCTTTAAACTGCTCGATGAGTACGATCGTGAATCCATTGATCGGCCCAAGGGACAAACTGGGATATACACACTCGAATACGAGCTCTGTATGAGATTAATAGCCCAAATGCGCAGCCGATTTACGAGCGACCTGTTTGGCGTAGAAAAAGATAAGTCCTTCCGCAGCAGTATCTCGGTAATCAACCAGTCGTTTGGTGGCCAAGACCTCTATCTATCCGTACAGGAAAAAGCAGCAAATCTGTTGTACCTCATCATCAAAAACCATTCATTTCTCGATGGAAACAAGCGAATCGGCTGCAGCCTCTTTCTCTACTATCTAGATCGCAACGGACTGCTTTTTCGCGGCTTAGACAAACGAATCGCAGACAGCACACTTGTTGCTGTCGCGCTCATGATTGCTGAGTCGAGACCTGAAGAAAAAGAGTCCATGGTCTCGCTGGTTATGAATTTTTTGGAGTAGATAAAGAAGCTGGCGCACAACCTCGTATTTAGGGGCAGGTTTCAATCTGGCGGTTTAGGAACATCCCCATTTAGAGTCTGTCCCCAAATGGAGATCAAAAGATATTACAAAAAAGGCCACTCAATTGAGTGGCCTTGCATTCACGATGGTGGAGACGAGGGGAATCGAACCCCTGACCTCTTGACTGCCAGTCAAGCGCTCTCCCAGCTGAGCTACGCCCCCGTGACGAGAAGATACTATAGGGGAATGTTTGCGGGGATGCAAGGGGGGAATTTTGGATTGGTATTCCGCTTACGGTTTTTCCTGGGACGTGTCTCTATAGCTATTTTTGGCGGGTATGAAAAATACTGGTTGGGTTTGTTAGTTTTCTGGTTGAAGAAAGAATCCTACCGTTTTGTTAAGCCAATGGTTGGATTTAAAGCGAAGCTTCTCATTGAACTTGTAAAATCTATGGCTGAAATCGTCTTTGCCAGAGAGGACCGACCATGGCCGAGAAGTCCGCGTTCGACTACGTGAACGATATTTTAGGTATCGCCAGCTACGTGCACGATCTGTTACGCTCCGCCGACACTGCTAGGGACTGCCCGAGCCGCATCTCGAACGGCTACGCCGAGTGCGCCAACAGCCTCATCAACGGGACAGACATGCGGGGCCGGGGCTACTCCTTCGACACACTCCGGGCCCGCACGCTCCACCGTATACAGAACCTCGATCGCATCATCGCGAGCAACGGCCTGACGATTGGCCCGCGCATCGACGTCCCGGAACCGCTCTTCGTGACCGAGCCCGACCGCGACGACGAGATGGTGGATGAGTTCATCGAACCGACGACAAGTCTGAGAATCGGCACAGAAACGGGCGAGGTGTTATGAGCATAACAGCAATTGCCGATTGGGAGCCCATGCCCTCTACGTGTTTAAAATGCAGCGACAACGAATACGGGTTCCCCACCGTCGTCTGCCGTACGCCCAGCAGACTTGTGGAAGAGTGCGAAAAAGCCTTCGACGCAGGGCTGCTGCTCGCCGCTTTGACTCTCGTAGTGACCATCCCAGACGTATGCGCAAACATCGACGGGACGGATTACCGGAAATGGTGCCAGGAGTACCTGGGGCTCCCGTACGATGGGAGAAAAATGACCAATGCGCGCAAGGGCGAGAAGCGCCCAGATGAGATAAAAGAGGGGTTTGAGACGATAGAGGATCGAGGCATCTTTACGGCATCGGATCTCTATCAGCTTCGCTGCGCGGTAATCCATGCGGGGTCGTCGGTCATCGAGGGAAGGGGCGAAGAGTATAGCCCCTACAAAGCCATCGGGGTTTGCGTACATGGCGATGCCCGCGGGATAATCGCGAGTTACGGGCATAAAGGAATCGGCCATGGAAGCCAGCAGGACTGCGCGTTCGATTGCGTCGTCAAACTAGAGGGGCTTATCTCTCTCATAGCAAAGGGTGTGTGCAAATTCGTCGAGGAAGACCCCGAGCGCGATCGAGAATACTCGATGGGGAAAGGAATTTCCCGCCAAGGCGTGGTGGACTTCAGGCCTTTAATCAAAAAGCAAAGTTGTTAAGCATGTGGTTGGATTTGCATACGAGTTGGTTGTTAGATAAGTGGTTGGATAAAATTGAATCTCGTTTGCGGAAACCAACCAATCGTTTAACAACTTCCAACAACTTATTTTTATACCCTGTTGGCGTTGCCAAAATTAGCCAATTCAGCTCCGTCCCGATAAAACCTTCACGCCAGCAAATAACCGATCGCAACACCTTGGTGGACTTGGATCGTGGCAGTTGACCTGACGACGTTGCTAATGCCCGTGTCGGCTAGCAGGCCCAGGGGGCTGTGATCTAGTTCCCACTCTAGGCCGTATTCGCTTACCACCGTCCCTGGGGCTATAGCGATGATAGAGAACGTCTTGTCTTCGGCGCCTTCGATGGTCCACGACTCGCCTCCGTGAAGGACGCGGGCGACCACCCTGTCCTCGGCAATCCAGACAGGGGCATCCTCATAGCCTGCAAGCAGCCCCAGTACGGAAAGCGCCATATCCGGGCGGCCACCGGTGGCGCAGGACGCAACCACTTCGGCACCTGGCCAGCGGCGACGGACGGAATCGAGCGCCAGCGCCAGATCGGTATAGTCCTTGTACGGGTCGTGGCGCTCAACTTCAAAGTCCTCAGCGGCATCGACCAGAGCGCGACCCGCGTCACTCACCGTGTCGGCATCTCCCACATATACGTCGCAGCCCAGCCCGGCGCTCAGCAGCGCATCGAGCCCGCGGTCCACGGCCACAACGCGTTCGCACTCTCCCGCCAGCTGGCGCAGCAGATCCGCACTCGCCACCACGGGCGAGCCGCAGACCACTAATACCTTGTCCGACACAGCCCTCGCCTACCCCTCAAACTCCAACACGCGGGCCAGATCCAGCTCCTCGTAGCTATCGATAAAGATCTCGCAGTTGGCACGAACCTCGTCGCGCTCCATGCGCCCATGCGGGTCATAGATACCCACGCGCTTAAAGCCAGCGGCGCCTGAGCTCTTAAGGCCAAAAACAGCGTCCTCAAATACCCAGGCGCGCTCAAACGCATGCCCATGGCGCTCCTCCAGACGGCTCAGCGCCAGCTCGTACACATCGGGGAACTGCTTGGACCGTCCGGCCTCACCCGTCGTCGTAACAAACTCCATGTAGCGATCGAGCCCGGCACCAGCGAGCGCGGACTGCACCAGCTCGGCCGGCGTGGACGTGGCAACGCACATGGCAATGCCCGCCGCCTTTGCCTGCTCCAAAAATGCCAGGAGCCCCTCGCGCGGCGGCACCTTGGAGTACCCATCAATCAGAATATTGCTCAGCTCGCGATACAGCTCCTCGCCATTCGCGCCAATGCCCCAGGTGTCGTGGTAGGCCTGACACTCGTCCTCGAGCGACAAATGCTCAAACTGGGCAAAATCGTCGACCGTCACGTCAATCCCGTGGCGGTGCAATAACTCTGGCTGAGCATAAGCCCATACGGGGGTGCTATTAACCAGCGTGCCGTCGCAATCGAAAATAAAAGCAACCTTGGGAGTGGCGGAATGGGGCATAAACGAACCTTTCGATATCAAATGGTAAACATCCTGCTAAAAACGTTTTACCAAACGTAAACCTAACAATCTAGAAACCCTAATTGGTAAAGCTGTCAAGAGTTTTACCATCGCAATTCTGCCAGTGGTATAAACATGGCGCTTACCGATTAAACGCCACCGCAAATCCACTTTCGTCCATAAAACTAACGTACAGGTGTTATCGTAGTTTTTGCCGAAAGTTCCACCGAGCACGCGAGGTGGAACGAATCATAGAACTATCGCCGTCCCTTCGATTCGTGCAGCCTTGGACCTTTCGCATCTAGTCACCAAGGCAACACGCTGCCGCGTCATGATGGGATCAAACGTGAGCGATACAAAGCTAAAGCCAGCAACTAAAAAGCCTACTACCCGTAAAGCCGCCCCGCACGCGCCGGAGCTAACCAAAGACGATGTCTATCTGTTTGGCATCGGTACGTGGGAGCGCAGCTGGGAAAAGATGGGCGCGCACCCCGACACGCAGAGCCGTACGCGCGGCTGGCGTTTTTGCGTTTGGGCGCCCGACGTAAAGAGTGTCCATGTCATTGGCGAATTTAACGACTGGGACGAGCAGGCCAACCCGCTGGTGCCCGTGCATACGAGCGCTATTTGGGAAGGCTTTATTCCTGGCGCCGAGCAGGGCCAGCTTTATAAATATCTCATCGAGACCAACGAGGGCGAAAAGCTCTACAAAGCCGATCCGTACGCCTTTAAGGCCGAGTGCCCTCCGGGAACGGCGAGCATGCTTTGGACCCTCGATGGCTACAAGTGGAACGACGCCGCATGGCTCAAGCGCCGTGCCAGCCATAACCACATGTCGCAACCCCTTAACATCTACGAGGTGCATATTGGCTCTTGGAAGCGCCACGGCGACGCGCCGCAGGGCGAGCCCGACGAGTACGGCAACTACCCCGGCCCCATGGATCCCTTCCCCGCGCAGCGCGGCGAGTTTTACACCTACGACGACCTGTCGGTGGAGCTCGTGGACTACGTGCGCGACATGGGCTACACGCATATCGAGGTCATGCCGCTTATGGAGCATCCCTTCGATGGCTCCTGGGGTTACCAGACGACCGGCTACTATGCCGCCACGTCGCGCTACGGCAACCCGCAGCAGCTCATGCACTTTATCGACGCTTGCCACGAGGCGGGCATTGGCGTGATCATGGACTGGGTGCCCGGCGGTTTTTGCGCCGACTCCCACGGCCTTGCCACCTTTAACGGCCACATGCTGTTTGAGCACGAGATTCACCCCAACTGGGGCACGCACAAGTTTGACTTTGCCCGCGGCGAGGTCCGCTCTTTCCTGGTTTCCAACGTGCTGTACTGGCTCGAGAACTTCCACGTGGACGGCATTCGCATGGACGGCGTCTCCAGCATGCTGTACCTCAACTTTGGCATCGACGATCCGGGCCAAAAGAAGTTCAACAAGTACGGTACCGAGGAGGACCTGGACGCCAGCGCGTTTATCCGCCAGGTCAACTGCGCCGTTGAGGCGCACTACCCGGACGTGATGATGATGGCCGAGGAGTCCACCGCGTGGCCGCTCGTGACCTATCCGCCGCAGGACGGCGGCCTGGGCTTCCACTACAAGTGGGACATGGGCTGGATGAACGACACCCTGCACTACATGCAGACCGACTTCCCGTGGCGCCCGGGCAACCACCGCATGCTGACCTTCTCCACCATGTACCAGTTCAACGAGAACTTCGTGCTGCCGCTTAGCCACGACGAGGTGGTCAACGGCAAGTGCTCGCTCATCACGCGCATGCCGGGCGACACCTGGCGCCAGTTTGCGGGCCTGCGCGCCCTGGCGCTCTACCAGATGACGCACGCCGGCGGCAAGCTCAACTTCATGGGCAACGAGATTGGCCAGTTCATCGAGTGGCGCTACTACGAGGGCATCGAGTACTTCCTCACGGAGCAGTTCGAGACCCACCGCAAGCAGCAGGCGTTCATCGCCGCGCT
>URNI01000088.1 GCA_900549135.1 uncultured Collinsella sp. | reverse complement strand
GCCACGATGAGGTCGTGCACGGCAAGTGCTCGCTGATCGGCCGCATGCCGGGCGACTGGTGGCGCCAGTTTGCCGGCCTGCGCACGCTGGCCTTCTACCAGATGACGCACCCCGGTGCCAAACTCAACTTTATGGGCAACGAGATCGGCCAGTTTATTGAGTGGCGCTACTACGAGTCAATTCAGTGGTTCCTGACCGAGGAGTACGAGACCCACCGTCATCATCAGGCGTTTATCAAGGCGCTCAACCACCTGTACACCGCCGAGCCCGCCCTGTACGAGCGCGGCTACACCGACGACGGCTTTACCTGGATCGACGCGGATAACTCCAAGCAGTCTATCGTGAGCTTTGTGCGCCAGGGCGAGGACGTCGATGACGACCTGGTGATCCTGATCAACTTTGACCCGGCGAGCTACGAGAGCTTCCGCGTGGGCGTGCCGCGCGAGGGCGACTGGGAGGTCATCTTCGATTCCGACCGTCCCGAGTTTGGCGGCAGCGGCTACGCTGGCGAGGAGCCCTACACCTGCTCGAGCGAGCCCTATCCCTGGAACGGGCAGATGGACTCCATCGAGATCAAGGTGCCCGGCCTAGCTGGCGTGGTGCTTAAGCGCCGCGGTCCTAGCAGCTACAAGCCGCCCGTGGTCGAGGAGCCCAAAAAGGCGACGCGCAAGCGTACGTCCTCGGTGAAGCCCAAGACTGCAGCTGCCAAGAAGGCTCCGGCTAAGGCGAAGGCTACGACGACCAAAGCCAAAGCCAAGGCCAAGACCGCCGCAAAGCCCGCTGCTAAGGCTACCGCGACCAAGAAGCCGGCTGCCAAAAAGGCCGCCACCAAGGCCAAGGCTGCTTCTGTTAAGTCGTCCGCCAAGGATGCGTAACAAAGCCGTTACAGCTGTAATTACCCGCCCCGCGGGGGCGTAGGATACAAGTCATAACCGTTCCGGGAGAAACATCCCCGGGGGAAAGGAACGTATGAATAAGATCTTCGACAACAAGCAGGAGTTTACCGAGCTCTATCGCGATGCCGTCATGAGCATCAGCGGCAAGAGCGTCGAGGCCGCCAGTGACCTCGACCGCTTTAACGCCCTGGCCAAGCTCGTGGCCGAGAAGGCACGCACCGTTGCCACCAAGAGCGACGCCCGTGTGACCGCCGAGGGCAAAAAGCGCGTGTACTACTTCTCGATCGAGTTTTTGATCGGCCGCCTGCTCGACAACTACCTGCTCAACTTTGGCGTGCGCGATATGGTCGCCGAGGCACTCGACGACATGGGCTTTGACCTGTCCGTCATTGAGAACCAGGAGCCCGATCCGGCGCTGGGCAACGGTGGCCTGGGACGTCTGGCCGCGTGCTTCCTGGATTCCATGGCAGCCGAGGGCATTGCCGGCTACGGCAACGGCATGCGCTACCGCTACGGCCTGTTTAAGCAGGAGATCGTCAACGGCAGCCAGGTCGAGGCCACCGACGAGTGGCTCACCCACGGTTATCCCTGGGAGGTCCGTCGTCAGGACAAGGCCGTGACCATTAAGTTTGGCGGTCACGTCGAGGGCTTTGAGGAGAACGGTCGCACGTTCTACCGCACGGTGGACACGCAGGACATCCTTGCTGTCCCCTATGACATCCCCGTGGTGGGCTATGCCGGCGAGACCGTCAACAAGCTGCGCGTTTGGGCCGCCGAGCCGGTCGAGGAGCACTTTGACCTTGAGGCTTTCAACCGCGGCGACTACGCCCTGGCCGACGCCGAGCGCGCCGAGGCCGAGGCCATCAGCGCCATCCTCTACCCCAACGACGCCGGCGAGCACGGTCGTCTGTTGCGCCTGAAGCAGGAGTACCTGTTTGTCTCGGCCGGCATCTACAGCCTGCTCGACACCTTTGAGAAGGAGCATGGAGAGAACTGGGAGCTGCTGCCGCAGTTTGTTGCCATCCATACCAACGACACGCACCCCGCCATGTGCGGCCCCGAGCTCATGCGCATCCTGATCGACGAGAAGAAGCTCGAGTGGGATGACGCGTGGAACATCGTGACGCAGGTCGTGAGCTACACCAACCACACCATCCTGCCCGAGGCTCTGGAGAAGTGGCGCATCGGCACGTTCTCCAAGCTCCTCCCCCGCGTGTACCAGATCATCGACGAGATCAGCCGTCGTTGGCACGAGTCGTTCGACACCACGCAGGAGGGCTGGCAGGAGCGTCTGCGCCAGACCGCCATCCTGTGGGACGGCGAGATTCGCATGGCCAACCTGTCCGTGATCTGCAGCCACAGCGTCAACGGCGTGGCCAAGATCCACTCCGACATCATCAAAAACATCGTGCTCAAGGACTTCTACGCTCTGACGCCCGAGAAGTTCAACAACAAGACCAACGGCATCTCGCACCGTCGCTTCTTTGCCGAGTCCAACCCCACCTATGCCAAGCTCGTGACCGAGGCCATCGGCGACGGCTGGCTGAAGGACGCCTTTGAGCTTGAAAAGCTCAAGGAGTTTAAGGACGACACCGAGTTCCTGAAGGCCGTGGGTGCCTCCAAGCGCGCCAACAAGGAGCGTCTGGCCGCCTACGTTAAGGCCGAGACCGGTCTGGTCATCGATCCCAACACCGTCTTCGATGTTCAGGTTAAGCGCTTCCACGCCTACAAGCGCCAGCTCATGAACATCATGAAGGTGATGGACATCTACAATCGTCGCATCGCCGATCCCAACTTCCACGTGACGCCGACGACCTTCATCTTTAGCGGCAAGGCTGCCTCGAGCTATACCTTTGCCAAGGAGACCATCCGCCTGATCAACTCGGTGGCCGAGGTCATCAACAACGACCCGCGCGTCAACGAGGTCATGAAGGTCTGCTTTATCCCCAACTTCCGCGTGAGCAACGCCCAGCTCATCTACCCCGCCGCCGAGATCTCGGAGCAGATCTCCACGGCCGGCAAGGAGGCCTCGGGCACGTCCAACATGAAGCTCATGATGAACGGCGCCATTACGCTGGGCACCCTCGACGGCGCCAACATCGAGATCGCCGACCTGGCCGGTCGCGAGAACGAGGCCATCTTTGGCCTGACCGCTCCCGAGGTCGAGCAGCTCTGGGCATCCAACAGCTACTTTGCATGGGATACCCTCAACGGCGATCGCGAGCGTCTGGGCCGCGTGATGGATGAGCTCAAGGACAACACCTTTGCGGGTCTTTCGGGCAACTTCGAGAGCATCTACAACGAGCTCATGAACAACAACGACCCCGACCTGGTCATGGCAGACTTCCGCAGCTACGTGGATGCGTGGGAGAAGCTCACCGGCAGCTACGGCGACCAGGAGACCTGGAACCGCAAGGCGCTGCTCAACACCGCCTCGAGCGGCTGGTTCTCGAGCGACCGCACCATTCGCGAGTACCGCGACGAGATCTGGCACGCGTAAAGGCGCGCGAGCTCCCTTATGCCAGCACGGCATTACTCGACGGGCGCGACCGAGCGCCGCGCCCGTCGCTAATGGGTTTAAGAACATCGATGACAGAAGGAGAAATCGATGAGTAAGAAAGAATGCATCGCGATGCTCCTCGCAGGAGGACAGGGCAGCCGATTGGGGGCACTCACCCAAAAGATCGCCAAGCCGGCGGTTAGCTTTGGTGGCAAGTTCCGCATTATCGACTTTTCGCTCTCCAACTGCTCCAACTCGGGCATCGACACGGTGGGCGTTCTGACGCAGTACCGCCCCTACCTGCTGCATGCCTATGTGGGTTCCGGCGAGGCGTGGGATCTGGACAGCCGCGACGGCGGCGTGTCGATCCTGCCGCCGTACGAGACGCAGACCGGTGGCGCCTGGTATGCGGGTACGGCAGACGCCATTACGCAGAACCTCGACTACATTAAGGCCAACGACCCCAAGTACGTCCTGATTCTTTCGGGTGATCACCTGTATCGCATGGACTACCGCAAGATGCTCAAGACGCACATTGAGAACAACGCCGACCTCACGGTGAGCGTTATGCCCGTGCCTTGGGAGGAGGCCAGCCGCTTTGGCATCCTGACCACCGACCCCGAGGACGGCCGCATCACCAAGTTCACCGAGAAGCCCGATAAGCCCGATTCGAACCTCGCGTCCATGGGCATCTACATCTTCTCGGCCGACGTACTGATTGAGGCGCTCGAGGAGGATGCCCTGGACCAGCGCTCGAGCCACGACTTTGGCAAGGACATCATCCCCAAGCTGCTCGGCGAGAACAAGCGTCTGTACAGCTACGAGTTCCACGGCTTTTGGAAGGATGTCGGCACCATCGCCAGCTTCCACGAGACCTCGATGGACCTGCTGGGCAACAACCCCGAGTTCGATCTGTTTGACAAGCACTTCCCCATCATGTCCAACATCACCACGCGACCGCCGCACTACATTGGCCCGGACGGCCGCCTGGACGACTGCCTGGTCTCCAACGGCTGCAAGATCTACGGCACCGCTCGCCACTCGATCCTTTCGACCGATGTCATTATCGAGGAGCGCGCCGTGGTCGAGGACTCCGTGCTGCTGCCGGGTGCGCACGTTAAGAGCGGCGCGCACATCTGCCGCGCTATTTTGGGCGAGAACTCCACGGTCGAAGAGGGCGTGAAGCTCGGCTCTGTCGATACCACCAAGGATACGGCCGTCGTTGGAAATGACGTCGTTATCGGGAAGGGGGAATGATCCGATGATCAATCGCAAGGCCATCGGTTATATCACCGCTAACTACTCTTCGACCTACGGCAGCGTGCTGCTCAAGGACCGCCCCATTGCGTCCGTACCGTTTTTGGGCCGCTACCGCCTGATCGACTTTCCGTTGTCCAACATGATGAATGCCGGCATTAAGACCGTCGGCGTCGTCATGCCGGGCAACTACCGCTCGCTGATCGACCACGTGGGCTCGGGCAAGGACTGGGACCTGGACCGCAAGAAGGGCGGCCTGTTCATGGTGCCCGGCAACGCGTATGGCACCACCAAGGGCGGCATGCGCTTCTTGCTGCGCGACATCATCTCCAACAAGACGCTGTTCCAGCGCTCGGACAAGCCCTATGTTGTGATGATGGGCACCAACATCATCTTTAACATGGACCTCAACACCATCATCGACGCGCACGAGAACTCCGGTGCCCAGATGACCGTGGTGTACTGCAAGGCCACGCGCAACGTCGATGACGAGACCAAGCTGCAGATCAACGAGAACGGCCGCCTAACGGGCGTGAGCGCCGGCGTCGTGTACGGCGACAACGCCTCTATGGACTGCTGCATCGTCAACCGCGAGACACTGCTCGAGATTATCGACCACTACCAGGCCGCCGACTATCTGGACCTGCTCGAGGCACTCCAGGGCGACTTTGGCAACATCGACGTGTGCAGCTACGAGTACAAGGGCGAGGTCGTGGGCGTGTTTAGCGAGAAGTCGCTGTATCGCCGCAGCATGGACCTGCTCGACCAGACCGTGGCCGACCAGCTCTTCGATCCCGAGCGCCCGATCCTGACCAAGGCTCACGACGTGCCGCCTTCGCGCTATGCGACCGGCAGCCACGCGTGCAACTCGATCATCTCGGCCGGCTGCATCATCAAGGGCACCGTGCGTAACTCGATCCTGTCGCGCGGCGTCGTGGTCGAGGAAGGCGCCTCGGTGACCAACTCGATCATCAACCAGAGCTGCATCATCAAGAGCGGCGCCCGCGTTGAGAACGCCATCCTGGACAAGAACAACGTGGTTCCCACCAACACCGAGCTTCGCGGCACGCCCGAGAACATCCTGGTGCTGGGCAAGGCTCCGTTAACTTCCGACACCACCATCGTACGTTAACGTTGGCACCGCAACATCGCTCGTAACATGTAGAATAGCCGCCCGGTTTGCGCCAGGCGGCTATTCTCGAATTGCAACATGGGAGACAATATGGCAGATTCCAGCAAAAAGATGCAGATCGTGTTTGCCTCGGCCGAGTGCGCACCGTTTGTTAAGACCGGTGGCCTGGGTGACGTGGCGGGCTCGCTGCCTGCGGCGCTTGTGCGCGCCGGCGCCGAGGTTATCGTGATGGTGCCCAAGTACGCCACCATCAAGGACGAATACAAGGCGCAAATGGAGCACTTTGCCGACTTTTACGTGAGCCTGGGCTGGCGCAATGAATACTGCGGGCTGGAGAAGCTCGAGCGCGACGGCGTCACCTATATGTTCGTGGACAACGAGCGCTACTTTGCGCGCGATTATCCGTACGGCTTCTTTGACGACGGCGAGCGCTTCGCGTTTTTCTCCAAGGCCATCACCGAGAGCCTGCAGCACCTGCCGGCCGGCTTTGAGTGCGACATCCTACACTGCAACGACTGGCAGACGGCGCTGGCGCCCGTGTTCCTGCGCGAGTTCTACCAGGGCCTGCCGCTGTACGACCGCGTCAAGACCGTGTTCTCGATCCACAATGTGGCGTTCCAGGGCCAGTTTAGCGACACCGTGATGGAGGACATCCTGGGCGTGGCGCATATTCCGGCGGCCGCCTCGCAGCTGCGTTGCGACGCCTGCAGCATTAACTACATGCTGGGCGCGCTGCGCTATGCCGACGCCATCACTACGGTGAGCCCCACCTATGCCAACGAGATCCAGACGCCCGAGTTTGGCGAGGGCCTGGACGGCGTGCTACGCGAGCGCTCCTATGCGCTGCAGGGCATCCTAAACGGCATTGACGTGGCGGGCTTTGACCCGGCAACCGACAAGCGCATTGCCGCCAACTACACGGTTGACGACCGTTCCGGCAAGGCCGTGTGCAAGGCCAAGCTGCAGGAGGAGCTGGGCCTCGAGGTTCGCGACGACCGTCCGCTCATGGTGATGGTCACGCGCCTGACGCGCCAGAAGGGCATGGATCTGGTCATGTACGCGCTCGACCGCATCCTGGCCGGCGGCGTGCAGGTGGCGGTGCTGGGCACCGGCGACCGCGACTACGAGGATGGCCTGCGCTACTTCCAGGACAAGTATCCCGGCACCATGGCCGCGCGCATCGAGTTTGACCCGGCGCTGTCGCAGCGTATGTATGCCGCCGCCGATATGTTCCTGATGCCTTCGAAGTTTGAACCCTGCGGTCTGTCGCAGATCATCGCCATGCGCTACGGCACCCTGCCTATCGTACGCGAGACCGGTGGCCTGAAGGACACCGTGATCCCGTATAACGAGTTTACTGGCGAGGGTACGGGCTTCTCGTTTACCAACTTTAACGGCGACGAGATGGGCGACGCGGTCTTCCGCGCGGCGCGCCTGTTCTGGGATAACCGTGAGGCATGGAACCAACTGGTCACACAGGCCATGAGCCAGGACTTTAGCTGGACACGCTCGGCCGATAAGTATCTGGACCTGTACTTCTTTATGCATCCGGAGATTGAGAGGCCGGCGGCAGTTGTCGACGAGCCTAAAGCTGTTGCTGAGCCGGTGGCCGCTGAGGAGCTTAAGGCCGAGGAGAAGCCGGATGAAGCTGAGCCCGCAAAGGCCGAGCCTGAGGTGAAGGCTGAGGTTGCTCCTGAGCCCGAGCCTGCTGTGAAGCCTGCGGCAAAGAAGACCACGACTCGCAAGACGACAGCTAAGAAGGCTACTGCGACCAAGGCGGCGGCAACCAAAACCACCGCTACCAAGACAACGACCACGCGCAAGCGCACCACCGCAGCTGCCAAGAAGGCCGCCGAGGCCGAGGCTGCTCCCAAGGTAAAGGCTGAGACCGTCGTCGATACCAAACCCGCCGTCAAGGCACCGGCCAAAACCGCTGCCAAGAAGACGACCACGGCAGCCAAGAAGACCACGGCAGCCAAGAAGACCACGGCAACGAAGTCAACGACCACGAAGGCCGCCACGACCAAGTCAGCCGCAAAGCCAGCCGCCAAAGTCGAGGAGACGGGCGCTGAGCCCAAGGCCGAGGCAACCGTCGAGGCAAAGCCGGCCACCAAGACCACCACGCGCAAGCGCTCTACGACGACGGCCAAAAAGACCACGACAAAGGCCGCAGCTACCAAGGCAGAGGCTAAGCCTGCTGCTGCCA
>URNI01000087.1 GCA_900549135.1 uncultured Collinsella sp. | reverse complement strand
CGAAACATCGTGGAATCGCAATCGAGAACGTATCGTAACGCAGCAGAAATCGAGCTGTCACGGCACCGCTTTAACATCAGCAAAAAGCCCGATGAAAGAAGGCGAGCGTGACCACGCGTGAGGATGCCTGCCCCTACCCCGGCGAACAATACATCCTCTCGGTCGGCCGTTACCAGATCGAGGTCACGGACCATCTGGACGAGCTTCCCGCCACAGGCGCTGTCATCTTCTGCACCTTCCCCAAGGTGCGCGATGGCGTTGGATATCCCGCACGCGTTTTTGCCATCTACCCCGCGGCATAAGTTCCCATGCGTTTGTTCTTCTAAATTCCGTCTCCGGTGCACGCTACATGCTCCAGCGGCATACAATCCACCAGGCGCCCCGCACGCGGGCGCCTTTTTGTGAGGAGATGATTCACGTGTAGATCAACAAGGTTGCCTTTATCGGCAAGGGTGGCGTCGGTCTACTCTATGGCAGCATGATTGCCAAGACGCTCGGCAACGATGCCGTCGAATACATTATGGACGACGCCCGTTTCGAGCGTCACGCAGGCGACGCCCTTACGGTCAACGGCGAGCCCTGCGCACTCAAGTCCGTGCGCGTCAGTGAAGCAACGCCCGCCGATCTGGTCATTCTCACGGTCAAGACGACGGGACTCAACCAAGCACTCAAGACTATGGAACGCGTCGTGGGACCCAACACGCTCATCGCCTCGCTGTGCAACGGCATTACGAGCGAGCAAAAGATTGCCGAGCGCTTTGGCTGGAAGCATACCGTTCTTGGTATTTGCCAGGGCATGGATGCCGTGTTCCTCGACGGCGCGCTCACCTTTACTAATGCGGGCGAGATTCGCTTTGGCGCGGCAGCAGGCACCGAGCCCGCAACCGTCACCGCCATCGACGGGCTCTACACACGCTGCGGCATCGCCCATACCGTCGAGAGCGACATTGCGCACCGCATGTGGGCCAAACTCATGCTCAACGATGGCATCAACCAGACGTGCATGGCCTACGGCGGGACCTACGGAAGCGCCACGGAGCCGGGCTCCGAGCAGCGTCGCTGCTTTGTTTCCGCCATGCGCGAAACGCTTGCGGTCGCCAACGCCGAGGGCGTTGAGCTGACCGAGGCAGACCTGACGCAGATGGCGCATCTCATCGAGGAAATCGACCCCGCCGGTATGCCCTCGATGGCGCAAGACCGCATCGCAAAGCGCAAAACCGAAGTCGAGGAGTTCGCGGGCACCATTTGCCGCCTCGCAGCCAAACACGATATCCAAGTGCCGCAAAACGAGTGGCTCTATCGGCGCATCCGCGATATCGAGAAAAGCTGGTAGCACCAACGCTCCGCATTCAACAGCCTTAGCAGCAAAGCCGCCGCAAGGGAACCTTTCCCCTGCGGCGGCTTTCATCTTCGTCTATGACCGGCGGCCGATCTCACAACAGTTAGCGTTGCGACCCCAACACCTCGTCCTCATCGTCGCGGCAAAGAACCACGCCCGCGCTTCCCAGCAGTGCGGCCGCGATCAGCGCGCCGACCACGATAGGAGCAGTCCCGCATGTCCCCTGCATGCCCGCGACGAGCGCGACCGTGGGACCAAGGCAGCCGAGCATCAACGCGACGGCGGCAACGGCAATATCTCGAGCATTCACAAGACCACTTCTTCCAAGAGAAAGACCTTATTTCTCATGAACTAGTGTGCCCCGCATCCATACGCCCAGCGTACCGCCACGGTAAGGGCTCTGTTAACTCAAACGCGCATAAAGAACGGGCGGCTTTACGTTGCCTAAAAGCTCAGTAAAGACGTCCGCCCATCATGTGCCTATTTTGCTTATGGCAGATTACCAACCGGTGTAGTAGTCGGTGGTTCCGGCAGCGCAGCCGGAGTCATAGACCTTGCAATCACCCTTGGAGCCCGTAAAGGTCGAGCCCTGGGCCATATCGCCCGCGGCAACAACGTAATAGCCGTCGGAATCGCGCCAGAAGCCCTCAGAATCCTGAGTCCATTCGCCCGTGCGATAGTGATAAAGCACATTGCTGCTGTAATAGGTCTCGCGGCGCCCGTTGTAGTTATTGACACCCGCAGAGCGCGTCAGGCCCGATCCGTTCGCGTAGGACGCGGCAGACGCGTAAGGCGGAGTGTAACCGGCGTTGTAGTACGAAGCCTGGGCGGCCTCGGCAGCCTCCGCCTCGGCGGCAGCCTCGAGCGCTTCGCACTTGGCATCCTCAAGCGCAGCGCGCAGCTCATCGAGCTCGGTCGACTTGGCGTCGACCTCCCCCATCGTCAACAGGCTACCCGCACCGTCGATGCAACCCTGCAGCACAGCGCGCTCGTCATCGGTAGCATAGTCGCCATACATATTCATAATGATCTGAGCGCGCATCTCAAGGGAATCGCGCTTGGCCTCCATCGAGGCGTTCCACTCCTGCATGGAACCATAACCATCGCCGCGATAGTCAACGGGCTGCACCAGCGTCGCCTCGGACGGCGTAGACCCAACCGTATCGGATAGTGTTGCCGCGTGGGCATCGGTTGCACCGGCGCCCGCCAAAAGTGCCACGGTCAGAGCGGCGGAAAGGGCGGCGGCTTTCGGTTTTCGTGAATCGATCCTCATGTAGCTGGAAACCTCCGTAGTGAGTTTTTGCTGCGTTTAAGCTGCGTGTGATTCGATCGCGCTGCATAGTACCCTGAGCAATTCGCGACCTGCGGTTTTTCTCAAAAGGCGCACGTCATTTGCGTAAAACTCACATTCACTTAACAGGAGTTTTCCATATCTAGATTGGATATTCGACGTTAAAAAGCCTGTTTTCCAGATATTCCTATGCAAAAAAGGCGCCTGTGCAACCATTGTTCGCACAGGCGCCTTGAGCAGGCATTTTATGCAGTTATACCTATCGAGTCGCAAGGGGTCCTTGCACAAGTCGCCTTACTCGTCCAGCGCGGCGAAGGCCTGCTTCAGATCCCAAATGATATCCTCGGCGTTCTCGGTGCCGATGGAAAGACGGATCGTGGAGGGCGTGATGTTCTGCTCGGCGAGCTCCTCGGCAGAGAGCTGGGAGTGCGTAGTGGTAGCCGGGTGCACGACGAGCGACTTGACGTCGGCCACGTTGGCGAGCAGCGAGAAGACCTGCAGATGGTCGATGAACTTCCAAGCTGCCTCCTGGCCACCCTTAATCTCAAAGGTAAAGATCGAGGCACCGCCGTTGGGGAAGTACTTCTGATAGAGCTCGTGATCGGGGTGCTCAGACAGGCTCGGGTGGTTCACCTTGGCGACATGGCTGTCACCAGCCAGGAACTCAACGACCTTCTTGGTGTTCTCGACATGACGGTCAACGCGCAGCGACAGAGTCTCGGTGCCCTGGAGCAGGATCCAAGCGTTGAACGGGCTGATGCAGGCGCCCTCGTCACGCAGCAGGATGGCGCGGACATAGGTTGCGAAGGCGGCGGGACCGGCAGCCTCGGCAAACGAGACGCCATGGTAGGAGGGGTTGGGCTCGGCGATCTGCGCATACTTGCCGCTCGCCTTCCAATCGAAGTTACCGCCGTCGACGATCACGCCGCCCAGCGAGGTGCCGTGGCCGCCGATAAACTTGGTTGCGGAGTGGACGACGATGTTGGCACCATGCTCCAGCGGACGGAACAGATACGGGGTGCCGAAGGTGTTGTCGACGACAACCGGTAAACCGTGCTTCTTGGCGATCTCGGAGATGGCGTCGATGTTGGGGATGTCGGAGTTGGGGTTGCCGAGCGTCTCGAGATAGATGACCGTGGTGTTGTCCTTGATGGCACCCTCGACCTCTTCCAGGTTATGGGCATCGACAAAGGTGGTCTCGACGCCAAACTGGGAGAGCGTATGCTCCAGCAGATTGTAGGAGCCACCGTAGATGGTCTTCTGAGCCACCACGTGGTCACCGGCCTGGGCAAGAGCCTGCAGGGTATAGGTGATGGCAGCAGCACCGGAGGCGACGGCGAGACCTGCCACGCCACCCTCGAGTGCGGCGATACGATCCTCGAAGACGCCCTGGGTGGAGTTGGTCAGACGGCCGTAGATGTTACCGGCGTCGGCAAGACCAAAGCGGTCGGCGGCGTGCTGGGAGTTGCGGAACACATAGCTCGTGGTCTGGTAGATAGGCACGGCGCGGGAGTCGGATGCGGGATCGGCGCTCTCCTGGCCAACGTGAAGCTGCAGGGTATCGAAACCAAAGGTGTGCTCGGGGTTGTTGATGAACTGGCTCATGATGATCTCCTTGATCGAACAAAAGTAAATAAATAAGAGAGAAGTAAGTCGCTGTCTCCTGATCACGCCGACGGGCGCAAACAGGAGCCCGGCATTCGCCTTGGTAAGCAATTCATATGCGGGCCTCCTTTCGCATCCCGGTTCCGTGGTCGGCTTAATTACCTACCGCCTTTGTGTGTTTTGAATAGTACGAGCATTGTTTCGCTCGGTCAATCACTTAAAAGCGCTAACCTGTTATCGGTTTTATAGATAGCAATCGAAAGGACGGCGCCGATGACCCTTCAGCAGCTTCGTTTTCTGATTGCCGTGGCAGAGTCCGGCTCAATCAACGCCGCAGCTCAGCGCCTCTATACCGCTCAGTCCAACATCTCAAACGCCGTCAAAAGCCTGGAGCAGGAACTCCACCTGGAGATCTTTACGCGCTCCAGCCGCGGCGTCACGCTCACCAACGACGGCACCGAGCTTTTGGGCTATGCGCGCCAGGTCGTAGAGCAGGCCGATATGCTCGAGGCCCGCTACGAGGACGGCGGCACCCCGCAAGCCCGCCTCGCCATTTCCGCCCAGCACTACGCCTTTTCGGTCGAGGCCTTTGTCAACGTGGTCGAGCGCTGCCGCGACAGCAAGTTCGAGTTCATCATGCGCGAGACCACCACCTCGCAAATCATCGACGACGTCCGCGCATTTCGCAGCGATATCGGCATTCTGTATCTGGATGACTTTAACGCCCGCGTCCTGCAGAAGGCCTTCGCCGACGCCCGAGCGGGCTTTCACCCCCTTTTTGATGCGAAAGTCCACGTATTCGTCAGCGAACGCCACCCGCTCGCACGCCGCCCTAAGCTGTCCCTTGCCGACCTCACGCCCTATACGCGCTACAGCTTTGAGCAGGGAACCTCAAACTCCTTCTATTACGCCGAGGAACCTTTTAGCTATATCCCTTGCGACCGCAACATACGAATCTCGGACCGCGGAACACTCACTAACTTACTTATCACGTCGAACGGTTACACCCTGTCGACCGGTGTCCTCTCCAATGAAATGCAATGGGGCATGGCATCGATCCCGTTAGCAGACGCCCCAACGATGCACGTAGGCTATATCATGCACGACGAGCGCAAGCCCTCTCCCCTCTTGCAGCAATACCTCGACGAGCTCAACCGCATCATCCATGCCGACCAACTGTCAGAAGACGGGGTAGAAATCATAGATTGCTAGCCCCCGGCGGGCATGGCGCTACAATGGTCACTCACACGAAACGTACCCAACGAAAGGAACCATGTGAAGGTCATCATCTATACCGACGGCTCGGCCCGATCAAATCCGGGACGCGGCGGATACGGTGCCGTGCTCAAATACACCAATCCCGCCGGCAAGACCTTCACCTCCGAGCTTTCGCGCGGCTACGCCAAGACCACCAACAACCGCATGGAGCTCATGGCGGTCATCGTGGCGCTCGAGGCACTTAACCGCCCCTGCGAGGTCGAGGTCCATTCCGATTCGCAGTACGTCGTCAACGCCTTTAACAAGCACTGGATCGACGGCTGGAAAAAGCGCGGATGGAAAACCGCCAACAAGCAGCCCGTTAAGAACCGCGATCTGTGGGAGCGCCTACTCACCGCCAAAAGCAAGCACAAGGTTGAGTTCATCTGGGTTAAGGGTCACGCCGGCCACGAGCTCAACGAGCGCTGCGATGAGCTTGCCACCACGGCGGCCGACGGCAGCAACCTCGATATCGACACCGGCTTTAACGAGAGCGACCTGTAACGGCGTTTTCGCACGCTTTTGTGTCCTCCCGCGCTACACTCGTCCTGTAGGCCAAACAACGCAAGGGGGACACATGCTGCGTATAGCGACCATCGGCACATCCATGATTACCGACGACTTTATCCAAGTCGTCAACGCCAACGACCAAGCCGCGTTTGTGGGCACGCTCTCGCGCGATGCCAATCGCGGTGCTGCCTTTACCGCCGAGCGCGGTGGCGAGCGTAACTTCACCGCACTTGATGAGCTCGCGTCCGCCGCCGACGTCGACGCCGTCTATATCGGCAGCCCTAACGCGCTTCACTACGAGCAGGCCCTTGCCTGCATCGCCGGTGGCAAGCACGTCATCGTCGAGAAACCCTTCTGCGCCACCGAAGCGCAGGCGCTGGAAGTCTTCCGCGCTGCCGAGGCAGCAGGTGTCGTGGCCCTCGAGGCCATGCGTCCCCTCCACGATCACGCCTTCCACGCCATCGAGGACGCCCTGGGCGAGATCGCCCCCATCCGCCGTGCCTCATTGCGCTTTGGCAAGTATTCCTCGCGCTACAACGAGATTCTCGCGGGACGCGCCACCAATATCTTCGACTGCAATATGGCATCGGGTTCCCTCATGGACATTGGCGTCTACGCCGTCGAGCCCATGGTCGAGATTTTCGGCATGCCCTCCGGCCTTACGAGCATGACTACTCTGCTCGACCCCACCACGCGACAGCTCACGCACGGCCCCATCGACGGCTGCGGTTCCATCCTCGCCAGCTATGGCGGAGGCCGCATCTCCGTCGAGCTCGCGCACTCCAAAATTACGAATGACCTACTGCCCTCGCAGATCGAAGGCGAGCGTGGCACTATCCAGATTGACCATCTGTCAACGCCCCGCAACGTCCGCATCGACTATCGCGGCGACGTCGTACGCGGCTCGGCGACCGAGGCGCCGCGCGAACAGGGCGACAACGGCCGCGTGCTCGACCTGCCCAAATCGAGCAACACCATGGAATACGAACTCACAGACTTTATCACCGCCATCGGCGGCATCGATAACGTCAAGGAAGAGATTTGGGAGACCCCGGCGGGACGCCACGAGCTTGGCCACTACCGCGATGTCACGCTCGTCTCACTACGCATCATGGATGCCGTGCGTCAGCAGGCCGGCATAACCTTCCCGGCCGACGCAGGCAAGCAGGCATAGCGATGGGCCTCTTCGATACGTTCTTCTCCAGCGTCACCGGCGGCAGTCGAGAGCCTCAAAAACCGTCAAACGTCGAGCTCGAGCTGCGCCGCAGGCTTACCGTGCTTGCAAGCGACGAGGCCACTCAAGACACTCCCCTGCGTTATTTCCTGCGCTGGGCGGGGCAAGTCCAAGGCGTTGGTTTTCGCTTTACCAACACCAACCTCGCGCAGGCACGCGCACTCACCGGCTGGGTGCGTAACATGGAAGACGGCTCAGTCGAGATGGAGATACAGGGAGCTCCGGCAGACATCCTATCTCATCTCGAGGCACTTCATGCCTCCTACGAGCGCATGGGAACGCGTTTTCGCCTTGTAGATGCCCAGGCCCGAGCCCCACTTGCCAATGAAGACGGTTTCAGTCCTCATTATTAGTATTGTGTGCTAAATACGGTATCATTTACCTACGACCGTTGATAGAAAAGAGGCGAGGCGCATGGCGGTGCAAAGAAGGAATACCAAGCAGCGAAAGCTGGTTCTTGACGCCGTGCGCCAAAGCTACAGCCATCCCACCGCCGACGAAATCTACAACGTCGTGCGCGCGCAGGATGACAAAATCAGCCGCGGTACGGTCTACCGCAACCTCAATCTCTTGGCCGACGCCGGCGAGATCCTCTCCATCAAGACGCCGGGCGGCAGCCGCTTCGATCGCACGATCGAGCCGCACGCACATATCATCTGCACCTCATGCAGCCGCGTCATCGACGTACCGCTCCCCTTCGATGCCCAGCTCGACGCCAAGGCGTCCGAGCAAATCGGCTGGCACGTCACGTCGCACTACACCATCTTCGAGGGTCTCTGCCCCAACTGTAGGTAGATTTTGGGAC
>URNI01000086.1 GCA_900549135.1 uncultured Collinsella sp. | reverse complement strand
TGCTCATTGACCCTCCTGTCAGTCGCCTACAAGCGAGATTCATTGTAGCCCAGGCACCCTGTGTCGGATTGGACACTTGGACGGGCACACGCAATGCACGGCAGCATGGCTCGCATTCGCAAGCGGAACACCTTTACCTTTTTCTGACATATGCCAAGAATACCTTGCACGGTTCCGCTCGCTCGCTATTCTATTGTTGACATATGTCAGATTTGGAGAGTGTATGGCAGGAAGACGCGAAAAATTACGCCGTGTTGGGATCATCCCCGAATATCGCGGCTTTACCCCCGACGGCCTTGCCAGCGGAGACGCCATCGACATGACGGTCGACGAGCTCGAAGTCCTGCGGCTGTGTGACCTGGAAGGCCTCAATCAGGAGGCCGTCGCCCAGCACATGGGCATTGCCCGCGCCACCGTGGCGGCCATCTGCAGCCGCGCACATCGCAAGGTGGCAAACGCGCTGGTCAACGGGCGCGCACTGTGTATCGAAGGCGGCAATATCGCATACTCCCCCATCACCACGACGACGGCCGCATGGCCAGCAAAGGAGGTCGGCACCATGAGGGTGGCAACGACGTACGACAACGGCAACATCTTTATGCACTTTGGCCGCAGCGAGCAGTTCAAGATCTACGACATCCAGGACGGCAAGGTGCTCAACGAGCAGGTCGTAGGCACCGGCGGCACCGGTCACGGCGCGCTGGCGGGTCTGCTTGCCAACGGCGGCGTTGACACGCTCATCTGCGGCGGTATCGGCGGTGGCGCTATCAACGCGCTTGCACAAGCCGGCATCACGGTATACGCAGGTGCCCAGGGCAACTGCGACACTTGCGTCGAGGCACTTATCGCCGGCACGCTCGCACAGAACGGCGAGGCCACCTGCGACTGCCATGGACATGATCACGAGCACATCCACGAGCATGGCGAGTCCTGCGGCTGCCACGGTCACCACGACCATGACGGACATGAGGGCTGCAGCTGCCACTAGCGGCAAGCACCTCGACGTCAACACGCTTCCGCGCGTGCGACAACCTGCGAACAAACGGCGTAGGCCGCCTGGAGTACCATCCAGGCGGCCTACGCCATACACGACTCAACCAGTCGTTACTTCTTATTGCGCATCTGCGCTTCCATCTGGCGCAGCAGATCCATATCGGACTTGGGGCCGCCCGTTCCCAGGCCGCCCATGCCGCCCAGGCCCATGGCATCCAGACCGGGAATGTTGGGCATGCGCATCTTTTTGCCCTTCTTACCCTTCTTGCCCTTCTTGCCGCCGGCCTGTGCCTGATTGGCCATCGTGCGCATGCGGCCCATCATCTTATTCATCTCGCCCCACTGCTTCATAAGGCTGTTGACCTCGGTGGGGGTCACACCGGCGCCCTTGGCGATACGGGCGCGACGCTGGCCGTTGATGATGGAGGGACGCAAACGCTCCTCCTTGGTCATCGACATGATGATGGCCTCATTCTTGTCGAAGATGCCCTCGTCCAGATTGCCACCCATCTGGTTGAGCGCGCGCTGGCCGCCGGGGAGCATACCCAGGATGCCCTTCATGCCGCCCATCTTCTTGACGGCTTTCATCTGGTCGAGCATGTCGTTCATGGTAAAACCCTCGCGCAGCATGCGCTCGGCGGCCTCGAGCTGCTCGGCATCGGCGGCCTCCTGGGCCTTCTCAATGATGCCGACGACGTCGCCCATGCCCAAGATGCGCTTGGCCATGCGGTCGGGGTAGAACGGCTCAAGCGAATCGGGCTTCTCGCCCATGCTCACGAACTTGATGGGCTTGCCGGTCACCTGGCGCACGGAAAGTGCGCCGCCGCCACGGGCGTCGCCGTCAAGCTTGGAGATGATCACGCCATCAAAGTCGGTGCGCTCGGCAAAGGTCGAGACGACGTTGACGATATCCTGGCCGGTCATGGCATCGACGACCATCAGCACCTGATCGGGCTTGACGGCCTTCTTGATATCCACGGCCTCCTGCATCATCTGCTCGTCGATCTGCAAACGACCGGCGGTATCGACGATGACTACATCGCGCAGGTGGTCGACGGCCTCCTGGATGGCGCCCTTGGCGATATCGACCGGGTGCGCGCCGTCACCGCGAAAGACCGGAACGCCGATCTCTCCGCCAAGCGTGGCCAGCTGGTCGGCAGCGGCGGGACGGTAGACATCGCACGCGGCGAGCAGCGGCGAGCGGCCCTGCTTCTTGAGCTGGTAGGCCAGCTTAACGGCCGCCGTAGTCTTACCGGAACCCTGCAGGCCCACGAGCATGATGACATTGGGAATGCGGTTGCTAAAGACGAGCTTGCTCTCGGTGGAGCCGAGCATCTCGGTGAGCTCGTCGAGCACGATCTTGACGACGTTTTGTGCCGGCGACAGCGACTCCATGACCTCGGCGGTCATGCAACGCTCCTTGGTCTTGGCGACGAACTCCTTGACGACCTTGAAGTTGACGTCGGCCTCGAGCAGCGCCATGCGAATGTCGCGCATTGCCGAGGTGATATCGGCCTCGGTCAGTTTACCCTTGCCGCGCAGGCGGTCAAATGTGTCGTTGAGGCGATCGCTCAGAGAATCAAACACTAGTCACTCCTTAATTGGACTCGCCCACCAGGGCGCGGCAGAAATCTTTGGCATTGAACTCCTGCAGGTCATCGACCTGCTCGCCCACGCCCACGCGCAGGATTGGGAGCTTAAGCTTCTCGGCTACGGCCATGGCGATACCGCCCTTTGCCGTGCCGTCGAGCTTTGTCATGATAATACCGTCCAGGCCAAGCGCCTCGTTAAACTCAAGCGCCTGGTTCAGACCGTTTTGGCCTGTCGCGGCATCGATTACGAGTACGACCGAGACGGGCATCGGGCCGGCGGCCATATTGGCGGCGCGCTTACGCGTCACATTAACCACCTTGGCAAGCTCACGCATGAGCTCGGGGCTCGTGTGCAGACGGCCGGCGGTGTCGATAAGCACCAGGTCGCTGCCGCGCTTGTCGGCCTCGTCGAGCACGTCGTAGCAAACACTTGCCGGGTCGGAGCCGCGGTCGCGCTTGATGACGGGGACACCGGCGCGCTGGCCCCACACATCGAGCTGCTCGATGGCGGCGGCGCGGAAGGTATCGGCCGAGCCGATCACGACATTCTTGCCGCGGGCAGCCATGGCGCTCGCGATCTTGCCGACCGTCGTGGTCTTGCCGGCACCGTTAATGCCCACAAACAGCACGCAGCTCGGCGTATCGGAGAACGGATCGCGCTCGATGGGCACAAAGTGCTGCTCAAGCTGCTCGGCCAGGGCGCGACGGAGTTGCGGGGCGGTCTTGAGGTTCTTCTTAGCCGCGGCATCACGCAGGTCATCGGAGACCTTTATGGCGACCTCGGCGCCCATGTCACCCATGACGAGGGTGTCCTCCAGGTCCTCCCAAAAATCCTCGTCGACCTCGCCGCCAAAGTAAAAGACCTCGTTGAGGGCCTCGCGACTGCGCTCAAGTCCGCGCGAGAGAGCGTCAAAGAATCCCATTATGCATTCACGACCTTTCCGGTTTCGCGATCGAGTTTTTGCGAGACGACGCGACTGACGCCGTCGGCTTGCATCGAAACGCCGTAGAGAACGTCAGCATCCTCCATAGTACGGCGCTGGTGCGAGATAACCAAGAGCTGCGTATCGGAACGCAGCACATCGAGGGCTCCGATGAGCTTGGACAGGTTGGCGTCATCGAGTGCCGCCTCGACCTCGTCCAGCACATAGAACGGCACCGTACGTGTGCGATACACGGCAAAGAGCAGGGCGAGCGCCGTCAGGCTCTTCTCGCCGCCCGACATGAGCATCATCTTGGTAATGCGCTTGCCGCGCGGCTGCGCCACAACCTCAATGCCCGTCTCGGCAGGATGCTCTGGATCGGTCATCTCCAGATGAGCCTGACCGCCCGGGAAGAGCATGGCAAAGATCTCGCGGAAGTTCGCGTCGACCTTCTCAAACGTCACCAGAAACGCCTTGCGCATCTTGCGATCAATGGCCACCGTGATCTTGGTGAGCGCCTTGCGCGCGCTCTCCAGATCGGCCAGCTGCTCCTCGATGTAATCGGCGCGGCGCTTGAGCTGCTCGTACTCCTCCATGGCAACCTGGTTCACAGGGCCCAGGTTGTTGATCTGGCGCACGAGCTGGTTGAGCTCGCGCTCGGCGGCATCGCGGTCGGTGGGCGCGGGAAGCATGAGCGCTTCCTCGAGTACCGTGGTGCCATCGGCGGTAATGGCCTTGATGGCAGCCTCGACCTGCACCTCGAGCTTGCCGCGTGCGACCTTGAACTCGTTTTGCGTCGCCGTGGCGGCATCGACCCGCTCCTTGGCGCGGGAGACCTCGGCCTTGGCGTCCTCGATGGTCTTCTTGAGCGAGGCCGAGTCCGCCTCCTCGAGCGAAGCCTGGTCACGCAGACGCGCGGCCCAATCCGACGCGCGCTCCAGCAGGGCCGAATAGCGCTCGTGCATGGGATCGACGCGCAGACGCAGCAGCTCGAGTGAGCGCGAGGCCTGGCGTGTTCCGCGGATACGGCGGTCGATGCCCTCAAGACGATGCTCCAGGTCGGGCACACGGCCCTTCAGCGAACGCAGGCGCTCGCTCGTCTGAGCCAGGCGCACCTTGGCATCGGCGAGCTTGCCGGCTGCCTCGGAATCGTCACGGCGCACGCGATCGAGCTCGTCGTTGGCTTCGGCAATCTGGAGACCCAGGTCGCTTGCCTGCGCACGGGCCTCGTCGCGCGAACGGGTGAGCTCGTCAACGCGCGGACGCGCAGCGCGAACGGCCTCGGCGGCCTGCTCACGGCGCTTGGAGATGCGCACGCGTTCGACCTCGGCATTGTTGGCACTTTGCTCCAAGCGGCCGATCTCGGAAAGCAGCGAGCGGCGCTCGCCCTCAAGACGGGCGATCTCGCCGGCGGCATCGCCCTCGGCGGCACGCGCCTCCTCGACGGCCGCATTGGCCTCAATGACTTGGTCCGAAGCATGCTCAAAGATGGCAGCCAGATCGGGTTCCAGGCCCTCGAGCTCACGGATGCGGCGCTTGCGCTCCAAGGCACCCGAAGCCTCGCCGGCATCGAGGCCCACGCGCACCAGGCCGCCACAGCTCACGCGGGCGCCATCGGGAGTCACATAGGTCACACCGTCAACGACAGGCGCGGCCAGCGCGGCAGCCAAGTCATCGACCACGTAATAGCCGCCGAGCAGTGCCTCGACAACCGGGCCATACCCGGCGCGCACGGACAGGCGATCGACCAAACGCGAACCGGCAGCACCCTTAGCAGCAACGCCGCCGCTTACGCCGCGCGCCATCAGCAGCGCCTCGCCCGAGGCCTTCTTTTGGTCCAGAGCCGCACGACCGGCACGCTCAAGCGCGGCGGCGTCATCAAACAACAGGGCATCGATATCGCCGGCAAGTAGCTGCTCCACCAGGCCCTCAAGCTCGCGCGGGGCCTCGAGCACGTCGCCCAGACGACCCGAGACATCGTCGCCCAACGCACCCACCAGACGGCTCACGAGCGGCGAGCTGTCGGCCATGCGGGCATCGAGTTTCTTTTGACTGGCAAGTTCTGAGCGCACCTCGGATAACTTGTTGCGCGCCTCGCTCTCGCGGGCACGCAGGTCCTTCAGGGCCGCGCGTGCCGTCTCGGTGGCCTCGCGCGCATCGACCTGGGCCTGGCGGGCCTGATCAAGCGCGCCGTCGAGCTCCTCAGCGCGGTCGCGACGGCTCTCGAGCGAGGCCGTGACCTCCTCGAGCTGTTCATCGATCTGCTCAAGGCGCGAGGCATACATGTTGTCCTCGACCTCGGCATTGGAAAGCGAATCCTTCACCTTGGCGAGCTCGAGCGCGGCGTTATCGGCCACGCGCTGCACATCGCGTTGCTCACGCGTAAGCTGCGAAATCTGATTGTCGAGCGCCACGCGCCGCTCGTGGAGCTCAGCGGCAGCAGGACCAGCGGCGTCAACGTCCTCCTGGGCCTGCATGTGCGCACCGGTCACTTCCTCAAGCTGCGCACGCGCGTCCTCGAGCTCCTCGACCACGCGACGACGCTGATGCTCGGAGCTCGAAATCTGCCCGCGCATGTCAGACAGGCGCGACACCATGTTGTGGCCCTTTTCCTCGAGCAGGCGCATATCTGAGTTAATGCGGCCGACCACGTCTTGCATATGGCGGCGCTGCTCGCCCAGATCGCCCACAAACAGGCCCTTTTCCTCGAGCATGACCTGAAGCTTCTCGAGCTCGCGCTCCTTTTCGCCCATGCGGTACTGCGCAAGCTCCAGCTCGGCAGCACCTTCCTTGGAGCGACTCTCCAGGTCGTTCCACTGCGACTGCAGCGAACGAAGCTCGTCGACGGCCAGCATCTGCGTAAGCTCGTTCGCGCGCGAGGACAGCTCTTTGTACTTGCGCGCGCGATCGACCTGACGCTCCAGCGGCCGCAGCTGACGGGCGATCTCCTTATTGATATCGCGGGCACGGGTCAGGTGCTCGTCCATCGATTTAATCTTTTTGAGCGCACGCTCCTTGCGGCGCTTGTGCTTGGAGATGCCGGCGGCCTCCTCGATGAGGGCGCGGCGCTCCTCGGGGCGGCTCTGCAAAATGGCGTCGAGCTTGCCCTGGCTGATGATGGAATGCGTATCCTTGCCTAGGCCGGAATCGTGCAGGATGTCCTGAATGTCCATCAGGCGGCAAGGGCTCGAATTGATGAGGTACTCGCTTTCGCCCGAGCGATACATGCGACGGGTGATGGCGACCTCGTCAAAGTCGACGGGCAGCATATGATCCGAGTTATCGAGCACCAGCGTGACCTCGGCGACACTCACCGGCTTGCGAGCCGACGAGCCCGAGAAGATGACATCCTCCATGGCCTGGCCGCGCAGCTGCTTGGCGCTCTGCTCGCCCAGGACCCACAGAATCGAGTCGGAGATGTTCGATTTTCCCGAGCCGTTGGGACCGACGATGACGGTCAGGCCCGGCTCAAATGACATATGGGCGCGGTCGGCAAACGACTTGAACCCTTTGAGCGTGAGGGACTTGAGATACACGGTTCCTCGCTTAAACAGGCTTCTTGTTGAGAATCACGCCGTTGGTGGTGTAGCCCATGCGGTCAAGTGCCTCGAGAGCAGCGGCTCCCTCGGCTTCCTTCTTTGAGGAGCCGGAGCCACGACCCTGGCGAATACCATCGATCAACACCACAGCGGTAAAGGTGGGCGCATGCGCCGGGCCCACGGAGCCAACGAGCTTATACGCCGGGGGTTCGTGACCGTCGGCTTGCACGCACTCCTGCAAAAACGACTTGGGGTTCGCAGGATGCTCGGCACGCTCGGAAGCCAAATGCGGCTTAAGCGTACGATGGATAAACTCCGCTGCGGCATCCCAGCCGGCATCCAGGTACAGTGCGCCCACGAGCGACTCGTAGACGTTCTCGAGCGCCGAATGCAGGCCGCGCGCACCGGTACCGGTCTCAGAGGCACCAAAGATGATGATGTCGTCGATGCCCAGTTCGTGAGAAACCTCGGACAGCGTAGCGCCCGAGACAAGCGACACCTTCAGGCGGGTGAGCTTGCCCTCGTCAAACTCGGGATAGGACTCAAACAGGGAGCGTGCGACCACGGCGCCCAAAATGGAATCGCCCAAGAACTCAAGGCGCTCATAGCTGGCAGAAACCGGCTGGCCCTCGACTGCCGAGGGATGCGTAAGCGCCGCGCGCAGCAGCACCTTATTGTTGAACTCGTGGCCCAGGATTTCCTGGGCGCGCGTAAGTCGTTCGGATAAAGCCAAGACTTAGGCCTCCTTGGCAGCTTCGATAGCGTCGACGGCGTCGGCGACAGAGTTGAGCGAGAGCAGGGTCTCGTCATCGATCTCGAGGTTGAACTCGTCCTCGATAGCCGTAACCAGCTGCAGGCGCTCGAGCGAGTTGGCATCGAGGTCGTCAAAGGTGGTCTCCTCGCTAATTTCGGCAACATCGACGCCCAGAACGTCAGCAGCGACCTCGGCGATCTTGTCGAAGATTTCGGAGCGGTCCATAGCGCTTCCTCTCAT
>URNI01000085.1 GCA_900549135.1 uncultured Collinsella sp. | reverse complement strand
CCGAGCCCACGCTTTCGCGCGAGGAGCTCGCGGCCATGAAGGTCGCCGAGCTGCGTGAGAAGGCAAAAGAGTTCGAGATCGAGACGACCGGCAAGAAGAAGGCTGAGCTCGTCGAGGAGATCTACACGACCGCCGCGAAGGCCGAGGGCTTCCGCGATATTAAGGGCATCTTGCAGATTCGCCCGGACAGCTCCGGTATCATCCACGCCCACGGTTACATGAAGTCCAACGAGGACGCCTTCGTTCCTGCTTACCTCATCCGCTCCGCACGCCTGCGAACGGGCGATGTCATCGAGGGTTCGCTGCGCCCCTCGCGCGGCGGCGACAAGCGAGCCGGTCTCGCCAAGATCACGACCGTCAATGGCATGGATCCCGAGCAGATTCGCAATCGCCCCAAGTTCGGCGACCTTACCCCGGTCTATCCCAACGAGCCGCTGCGCATGGAGCACGGCAAGGATTCCATTACCGGTCGCGCCATCGATATCGTGTCGCCGATCGGCAAGGGCCAGCGTGGCCTGATCGTGTCGCCGCCCAAGGCCGGTAAGACAACGATCCTTAAGAAGATCTGCCAGTCCATCTCGATCAACAACCCCGAGGTGCACCTCATCTGCCTGCTCGTTGACGAGCGCCCCGAAGAGGTCACCGATATGCAGCGCTCCATCAAGGGTGAGGTCGTGGCCTCGACCTTCGATATGCCCGCAGACAACCACACCCGCGTGGCCGAGCTCGTCATCGAGCGCGCCAAGCGCATCGTGGAGCTGGGCGGCGATGTCGTGGTGGTGCTCGATTCCATCACGCGTCTTGCCCGCGCCTACAACTTGGCGGCACCCGCCTCGGGCCGCATCCTTTCGGGCGGTGTCGATTCGGCGGCCTTGTATCCGCCCAAGCGTTTCCTGGGTGCAGCCCGCAATATCGAAAACGGAGGCTCGCTCACCATCCTCGCCTCCGCCCTCATCGACACCGGCTCTAAGATGGACGAAGTCATCTTTGAGGAGTTCAAGGGCACCGGCAACATGGAGCTCAAGCTCGACCGCGACCTGGCCGACCGCCGCATCTTCCCGGCTATCGACCCCGTTGCCTCCGGTACGCGTAACGAGGACCTGTTGGTTGACGAGCAGATGCGTCCGTTTGTCTTTGGCCTGCGTCGCATTCTTGCCGGCATGAACAACACCGAGCGCGCAGCTGCGTCGTTTATCAAGGGTCTTAAGGGCACCAACACCAACCAGGAGTTCCTGGTGCGTTCGGCCAAAAAGCACAGCGACTACGAGCAGACGTTCTAGGTTGTCATCCACACGCAGCGATAGTCATCAATGCAATAAAGGGTCGGGGCTTTGAGCCTCGGCCCTTTTCTATATCGCCGCTCCGCGCTTATTTTTGACCATAAGACTGGCAAGCAGCAGGTTTCCCGTTTCAATCCGACATCGTCGCTTGCAATCGACAGGGCGGTTTCGCATAATAGCTTTTAAGCTTCGCGACGGATAACGCAGATGAAACGAACCATATACCGTTGCTTTGGGGCATAGCCCCGCTTCATCTTCTCTCGCGCAGCCAACTGAATGATGCGATTTGGGTGCTGGAAGATGGGGAGAGCTCATGGCTTCTTCTGATACAACACAACGAGCAGTCCTTGCCGGACTTTCGTGCGGGATCGGCCTTGCCGCTCCCGTGGTTATGTATGCCGCGACGCTGCCGTTTTCGTCTGTGAACGAGACGGTCGTGGCGGGTGCGGTTCCCTTCGCCGTGGGCGCGGTGGCGGGCGTGGGCATCTATGCCGCCTCGCTGGGTATCTCCGAGTATCGTGCGCAGCGTGAAGAGCGTCTGTTCCAGCCCGATGCCATGGGCGGTGCCGCCAATCTCAATCAGCATCAAAGCGAGTTCAAGACCGCCTCGATTTCAGCTCAGCAGCAGGATGCGACTCCTTACGCTGCGGCTTCTGATTCTCAGGCTCAGGCGGAGCAGTCTACCTCGGCATTCCTTTCCGGCCTGACTGGTGCGTTCCAGCGCCGTCATGCCGATGATGGTGTCCCTACCATCGCTCGAGCCGCAGATGCTATGGACGAGGACGAGGCTTGGTCCATGATCGACAGTATGCTTGACGACGATTCGCCGGTGAGCTGCGACCCTGCACACTCGCGCGACGTCTATCAAGTCGCCATCGACGAGCTCACCAACGGCGGGCAGACCGGCTCCTTCAATCGCGACGACATCGCCGCCGCGGCACGCGCCGTGTCTGGCTCCCAGGCCGCCCCTGCGGGCAGCACGGCGGCTTTCGTGGCACTTGTCGCCAACGCGGCAGCCAATAACGCCTACAGCGCTACCTCGGCGGACGCGAACGCTTCTGCCGACAATTCGTACGTTGATGAAGCCATGGCCGCGGACGAGGAGGCCGTTGCCGCCCGCCGTGCCGCCGAAAGCTCGCTGTGGGGCGCTCCTGCCCAGCAGCAGGCGGCTGAGGCTGCGCCGTACAATGTAAACCTCGCCAGCATGCCTATCATCTCCGGTGCCGCGGATATCGATTTCGATGACCTCGATGAGCCTGCAGCCATCACCGCATCGATTGATGCCCAAGATCGCATCGACACCGGCGACCTTCCGGATGCCTCACTCGAGGTTGATGTCCCCATGGCTGATTACTCGGGCCACGAGGACATGTGGGCCGCCGCCACCGCGATTCTGGATGAGATTGACGAGCCCGCTCCTGTTGCAGCCCCCGCTCCCGTCGCTGCCTCTCAGCCTGCTGCCCCCGCCTATGTCGGCCGTCACAGCGCTGCGTTCCCCGAGGATACTGCCCGTATCTCGCGCGAGAGCATCGAGCGGGCCGAGGCTATTGCCGCCGGCATTATGGAAAACCGTCGTCACGAGTGCGTCAATCAGATCCTCGAGGAGGAGATCGAGCGCCTGCAGTCCTCTACCGCCAAGCGTACGGGCCGTGCCTACCTGAGCGTTATCGAGGGCGGTACCGCCAGCTTCGCGCCGCTCCGCGCGGAGGCATAACTTCTGCATGGTTAAGATCAATCGAAAATGGGCGGTCGTGACCTGCCTGATGGCGCTCTTGATCTGGGGCAATTCGCTGGTTCCCGGCTCGGGGTCGGGCTCGCTGAGCCTAACGGTCATGGAAGCTATCCGCGGTTTCCTGCACGGCGTGGGACTTCCATATGAATGGGTGACCAACTTTGTTGTTCGCAAGTGCGCGCATTTTACCGAGTATATGGTGCTCGGCATCTTGGCAACGCACGCCTTTGATTTTGAGGGCCGGCGCACCTTTGACGTGCTGCTGCCCACGGCGGTGTTCCTGCTGCTGATTCCTTCGATCGACGAGACGATTCAGCTCTTTGTGCCGGGACGCGCCGGCATGATCACCGATGTGATGATCGACTGCTGTGGAGCGGCAACGGGCGTTGTGCTCCGATATCTACTACGATCGCTCATATGTGCCAAAAAGGCCGCCTAGGACGTATGCTTGGTGCTCGGCCTTTTTTATTAGAGGGCTTATATAGGGCGTGGTGGCGTCGTTCCGTAGGTTGGATTTGCCGGGCGCGCCACGCCCTGTGGGTGCGTCTGTTACTGAAGCGCCTGCGCGCCCAGGGCCAGGCAGCCCATGATGCCCTGCTTGCCCTCAAGGCTGTTGTTGACAATATAGGTATCGATGTCGTTGACCTCGGGCGTGACGATATAACCGTTGAGCATCTCGGCGCACTTCTTGCGCGCGAGCGGCACGATGGGGGTGTGGTCGGCCACGCCGCCACCGATGATGATCTTTTGCGGCGCGTAGCACAGCGTGTAGGTCATGAGCGCCTGTGCCAGATAGCCTGCGAGCAGGTCCATGGCCTCCGGGTCATCGGCCATGTCTCCGGCGCTCTTGCCATCCCAGCGCTTTTTAACGCCGGGGCCGGCGATGAGACCCTCGAGGCAATTGTCGTGGAAGGGGCAGGCGCTGTGCTCGCCAATGGTGTCGCGCGGGTCGCGCGTGACCAGGATGTGGCCGGCCTCGGGATGCATCATGCCGTGTACGAGCTTACCGCCCGAGAGCACGCCGGCGCCCACGCCGGTGCCGATGGTCAGATACACAACGTCAGTGAGGCCCTGGGCGCAACCAAAGGTGACCTCGCCCAGGCAGGCGACGTTGACGTCGGTGTCGTAGCCGCAGGGGATATTGAGCTCGTTTTGGATAGTGCCCAGCAGGTCAAAGTAGCGCCATGCCGTTTTGGGCGTCTCCAGGATCTTGCCGTATTGGGGCGAGGCAGGGTTGACTGCGGTGGGGCCAAAGGCGCCGATGCCCAGCGCGGCGATGCCCTTGTCGGCAAACCATGCATTGACGGCCTCAACGGTCTCCTGCGGGGTCGTGGTCGCGATCTGCTCACGCTCCAGGACCGTACCGTCTGCATAGCCCGTGGCGCAGACCATCTTGGTGCCGCCGGCCTCGAGCGCTCCGATAAGCTGCTGTTCTGCCATAGTATTCCTCTCTCTGGGACGAGTTGCTCCGTGACTAAAGTATAGGGCTCTAAACCATTTAAGAAAGCGCTATAAAAAGAAGCCTCGCAACGTGGCGGGCGGTGCGGGGCTTCTTTGGTTGCTTTAGTTGCCGGGCCGTCCTTACCCGCGCGGCTTGATTTTATCACGTAGCGACTTGAGGTTCTCCAGTGCCGCGTTAAGCGTCTCGTCCCGCTTGGCAAAGTGGAAACGAATCAGATGGTTGACGGGCTCGCGGAAGAAGCTCGAGCCGGGCACGGCGCCCACGCCCACCTTGGATGCGAGGTCCTCGCAGAATTCGAGGTCGCTGTCATAGCCAAACTCAGAGATGTCCATCATGACGTAGTAGGCGCCCTGCGGCACGTTATGCTCAAGACCGATGCTATCGAGCCCCTGGCAGAACAAGTCGCGTTTGGCGGTGTAGAGGTCGAGGACCTCATCGTAATAGCTGTCGTCGAAGTTGAGGGCGGTGACAACGGCTTCCTGCAGGGGAGCGGCGGCACCCACGGTGAGAAAGTCGTGGACCTTCTTGATGCGCTCGGTAATCTGGGCCGGGGCGATGGTGTAGCCCAGACGCCAGCCGGTGATGGAGTACGTCTTAGACAGCGAGCTGCAGCTGATGGTTCGCTCGAACATGCCGGGCAGCGTGGCCATGTAGACGTGCTCATGGGGCGCGTAGACGATGTGCTCGTAGACTTCGTCGGTGATGCAGTACGCGTCGTACTTTTTGCACAGGTCGGCGATAAAGGTGAGCTCTTCGCGCGTAAAGACCTTGCCGCAGGGGTTGGAAGGGTTGCACAGGACGATGGCCTTGGGATCGTTGTCGCGGAAGGCCGCCTCGAGTGTCTCGCGGTCAAAGTCGAACGCAGGCGGGTTGAGCGGCACGTAGATGGGCTCGGCACCCGAAAGGATTGTGTCGGCGCCGTAGTTCTCGTAGAACGGCGAGAAGATGACGACCTTGTCTCCGGGGTTCGTAACCGTCATCATGGCGGCCATCATGGCCTCGGTGGAGCCGCAGGTGACTACGATATTCTCGTTGGGGTTCACCGGCATGCCTATAAAGTGCTCCTGTTTGGCGGCGAGCGCCTCGCGCATGGCCTGGGAGCCCCAGGTGATGGAGTACTGGTGATAGAGCGGCTTGGGGTCGCTGGCGATGGCGCTGAGGCTGTTGAGCAGCTGCGCCGGGGGATCGAAGTCGGGGAAGCCCTGCGAGAGATTGACGGCGCCATACTTATTGGAGATGCGTGTCATGCGGCGGATGACCGAATCGGTAAACGTTGCCGTGCGGTTGGATAGTTCTTTCATGCCGGTCCTTTCGAGCATTTGCAGTGGGGCAAGTTTACTCCTATGAAACCGGTGGGATTTGCTCGAAATGGTCTCGAAAAACTCTTTTCAAAATTCTTGAAAATTGGGGCTTGCATCGCGTGGCGTTCCTTGCAATAATAGTCGAGCGCGAAGCGCACAGGACACGGTGGGTGTAGCTCAGTTGGCTAGAGCGACGGGTTGTGGTCCCGTAGGTCGAGGGTTCGAGTCCCTTTACCCACCCCAGTTCTTGCTTCGTGTTGATATCGGGTCGTTAGCTCAGTTGGTAGAGCAGGGGACTCTTAATCCCAAGGTCCAGGGTTCGACCCCCTGACGGCCCACCCAAAGATTGTTAAAGCGACTGGCTTAGGCTGGTCGCTTTTTTGTTGACCTCGCACGGGGTCGAACCCGTCGGGGCGCGGAGCTGAGTAATCTGCACCGTGATTCCCTTAGGGAAACACGGCTAAAGCCCCGTAGGTGTGTTCTCCTTAGGGGAATCATGCTTACGGGGCTCGATGCATGTTGAGAAGTTGTGATCAAACTCAAAGTGAGAATCGATTTAGTCTGCTCGATAGTGCGAACCTAAGCTTGCAGTTCGCTTGCGCATGGCTTTGACCATTTCCTGTGCTAGTCGAATCTGCGATTGCAGGCGGGCGAGGGCTGCGATCTCGCTGTCATCGGCATGCGGCTTGCTCAGCGCCATGGCCTTGTCTTGCAGGCTTTCAAGCTGTTGCAGGGCCTCGGATAGGCCTGTTTCGGTCCTGTTGATCATGCAAAAGGTGCTCATCGTGTGCCTAAGGCTGTGTGTCAGGCGTTCGGCATCTGTTGTGGCAACGCCGTACTGGGGGAGGGCGATATCCGCCTTCAGGGCCGCCTCAGGCTCTTTCTGCGCTGTGAGGGCTGCCGATGCGCCCGCGATACGTCCGAATACGATGCCGTTGGCGCTTGACAAGCCACCAATGCGGTCGGCGCCGTGCATGCCGCCTGTCGCCTCGCCGCAAGCGTAGAGGCCCTCAACGCCCGTGTGCGCGGTCTTATCGATCTTGATGCCGCCGTTAGCAGCGTGGGCATACATCGCAACGCGCATCTCGTCGGTCGGCGCGATGCCGTGCTCGTCTTGCAGCCAGGTGGCAAAGGTCTGCACAAACTCTGGGACATCCTCGCGGGGGAAGTCGTAGTGGAGTGCCAGGCCTTCGACACCTGCCTGATCGATGACGAGATCGATAGCGCGGGAGGCCAAGCGTGACGTGAAGGGACCATATCCAGAGCGCTGCTCGAGCAGGTCGTCCAGCTTGTCGTCGGCAATATCTACCGGCTGGTCTACGTGCACGTAGCGCCAGGTTTTCTCATTGAAGACCAAGTTACGCCTGGGCTCGATGAAGCCGGGCATCATCTGCATGAACTCTATATTAGTAAGTGTTGCGCCGTGCGCCAGCGCGATGGCCTGCGAGGAACTGAGCACATCAGCCGACGTAAGGCTGCGCTCGAACAGGCCGCCTGTGCCACCGGCTGCGATGATCGTGGCCTTGGCAGCAAAGGGCACGATTCGATTTTCGGTAAGGTCGTAAAGTACGGTTCCGGTTATTCTGCCGTTCGCATCCTCAACAAGATCGATAAGCTCATGGCGGGGGAGCAGGCGAATGCCGAGCGACTCGATCCAGGTCGTCAGAGCGTCCTCAAGGGGCTTGCGGGTGAGGCCGCGCCACATGCGCGTCTTGTGGTCAAAGCAGGGGATAAATTGCTTTTGTTGAGCACTCTTGGCGCTTTGCGGACGCTGGAGCTCAACGCCCAGGTCTTGCTCGAGCCAGTCAATCGCTTGGGGAATGCCGTGGACGAACGTTTGGACGAGTTCGGGGTCGGCGACACCGCCGCCGACGGTCTGGATGGTGTCGATGAGGTCCTGCTCGTCGTCTTCGTCGACGGGACCGATGAGGCCGAGGCCCCAGGTACCCGGGAAGAAGCTCGATCCACTCATGGTCTTGCCGGCGCTTGCCACAGTGACGGCTGCACCTGTGCATGCCGCTTCGATGGCGGCACAAAGGCCCGCAATGCCAGATCCAATTACCAGTACATCAGTCGATTCCATCGGATTCCTTTCTCGTCCGGCGCATTGTCGCACGGGTGATCGGCAATGGGGCCGCAAAGACTCTGCAATCGGTAAAGGGCAAATATGGCAGGTGGGCGTCAGGTGGACTCGGCCACTTCGGTCGGCCCATTTGATAAGTTGCGGTGGAATACGGACTGTTTTGGTCTGTATGGATGTAATTCAGTCCGTATTTCACCGCAACTGATATATCGGACCTTCTAATAAGAGTAACCAATGGAGTGGGAAGGATAAACTGGACTTTCTTTTAAGGATCCTCAAGCGTATTGCCG
>URNI01000084.1 GCA_900549135.1 uncultured Collinsella sp. | reverse complement strand
TGCGGCTCCATCGACCCGGCTACCGTGTGCTACCTGCAGCGCGAGGGCGGCTACAGCTACCAGGAAGTCGATGACATGATGAACAAGCAGTCTGGTCTGCTTGCCATCTCGGGCATCTCCAACGACGCCCGCGACATCCGTACACGCGCCTCCGAGGGCGACGAGCGCTGCCTGCTCGCCTTCGATATGTTCGCCTATAAGGCCATGCAGCAGGCTGGCTCCATGATCGCTTCCATGGCGGGCGTGGACACCATCACCTTTACCGCCGGCATCGGCGAGAACGACTGGTCGATCCGCAAGGCCTTCTGCGACTGCTTTGAGTGGCTGGGCGTACGCATCGACAACAATAAGAACCGCGAGGCCGTGGGCAACGGCCCACAGGTCATCAGCGCCGCCGGCTCTTCCGTCACGGTTATGGTCATCCCCACCGACGAGGAATACATGATCGCCCACGACGTCGAGCGTCTGACCAAGAACAACTAACGCGCGCATTTGCAAGTAAACGAAAGGCCTCCAGAGCAACGGCTCCGGAGGCCTTTTTGCTAGCAGGCGGAAATTCCAGTCCCAAAGTGACCATCGCCGGCAACGCCTGCACTTCCAGCAACGGAACCCGACCATTCAGATCCTCAGCCCCAGCTCGTAGCCAAGCCGCCGTCCACCCCAGATGCCCTGAATGCCACGTGACGGTAGAAGGCAGCGCAGGTTAACCCCTGAAAACACTCCGCAGACCAGAAACGCCCCCGTTCGTAGCTCCGAAGGAGCAGAACGGGGGCGTTTCATTGGTCGAGGACGTTTTCAGGGGTTAACCTGCGCTGCCTTCGGCGGGGATATGTCCGCTACTCAGCCATCTGAGCCTGGACGGCGGTGATGGCCACGACACCCACGATGTCGTCGGCAGAGCAGCCGCGCGACAGGTCGTTGACCGGCTTGGCGATGCCCTGCAGGATGGGGCCGTAGGCGTCAGCGCCGGCGAAGCGCTGGACCAGCTTGTAGCCGATGTTGCCTGCCTCGAGGTCGGGGAACACGAGCACGTTGGCCTTACCGGCAACGGAGGAACCGGGAGCTTTGAGCTGAGCGACAGTGGGGACGATGGCGGCGTCGAGCTGCAGGTCGCCATCGATGGCGAGCTCGGGAGCCTTCTCCTTGCAGAACTTCACGGCCTCCTGGACCTTCTTGGCGACCTCGCCGCCGGCGGAGCCCATGGTGGAGTAGGAGAGCATGGCCACGTGCGGCTCAACGTTGCCCATGAAGGTGGACCAGGAGTGAGCGGAGGCGATGGCGATCTCGGAGAGCTCGTCGGAGGACGGGTTGATGTTGAGGCCGCAGTCGGCGAAGATCAGCGTACCGTCGGTGCCGAACTGCGGAGTGTCGGTGCACATCACGAAGAAGGCCGAGACCAGCTTGGTGCCCGGGGCGGTCTTGAGGATCTGCAGCGCGGGGCGCAGGGTGTCGGCGGTGGAGTGGCAGGCGCCGGAGACCAGGCCGTCGGCATCGCCCATCTTGACCATCATGGTGCCAAAGTAGGTGGCGTCCATCACCTGAGCGCGAGCCTGCTCGATGGTGACACCCTTCTTGGCGCGGAGCTCGGCAAACTTCTGCGCGTACTCCTCGTGCTTCTCGGCATTGCGCGGGTCGATGACGGTAGCGCCGGGAACGTTGATCTCGTCGGGGTTGCCCAGGATGACGATCTTTGCCAGGCCCTCCTCGATAATTTTGGTGGCCGCGACGATAGTGCGCGGATCCTCGCCCTCGGGCAGGACGATCGTCTTAAGGTCGGCCTTGGCGGCAGACTTCATACGGTTTAGGAAATCGCTCATGTTACTCCTTACAAGCGTTTCGCTAAGCTCCAGGCGCCCGGCTGTTCACGAATAAACCCGCTGCTAGCAGGTTTACCTTACGTTAATGTACGCCGCGGTGCTTGAGCTTTCCTTGTGTGGCAAGCTCATTATAGGACGCATTAGCGCTATAATCGCTCTGATAAATATGTCTCGAAGAATGTTCGAGAAAAGCCCAGCTAACGAGCCCGTGGCTTTTGACAAGGAGTATCGATGCAGATTACCTCAGGCCTGCCTGAAGGCTTTAACGCCGGCGCATACGACATGATTGTTGTCGGTGCCGGATATGCCGGTGCCGTTTGTGCCCGCCGTCTCGCCGAGACCATCGGCTATCGCGTTGCCGTTCTGGAGCGCCGTAGCCACATTGCGGGCAACGCCTACGACTGCGCTGATGAGGCCGGGATCCTGGTCCACGAGTATGGTCCGCACATCTACCATACCTTTAACGAGCGCGTCCACAATTTCCTGTCGCGCTTTACCAAGTGGACGGATTATCAGCACAAGGTGCTCGCCAACATCAACGGTACCCTTATGCCCGTGCCCTTCAACCATGCGAGTCTCAAGCTCGCCTTTGGTGACGAGCGCGGCGAGGAGCTGTATCAGAAGCTCGTGGAGACCTTTGGCAAGGATGTCAAGGTGCCCATTATGGAGCTGCGTAAGAAGAACGACCCGGATCTTGCCGAGGTCGCCGATTACGTCTACGAGAACGTCTTTTTGCATTACACCATGAAGCAGTGGGGCCAGACGCCCGATCAGATCGACCCCTCGATCACCGGCCGCGTTCCCGTCTTTGTGGGCGATGATGACCGCTACTTCCCGCAAGCTCCCTTCCAGGGCATGCCGCAGGAGGGCTACACGGCGCTCTTTGAGCACATGCTCGACCACGACCTGATCGACGTGTTCTGCGATGTGGACGCCCGCGATCTCTTTGAGATCGACGAGACCACCGTCAAGATCGACGGCAAGGTCTATGGTGGCGAGATTGTCTACACCGGTCCGCTCGATGAGCTGTTCAGCCTCGACTTGGGTGCGTTGCCGTACCGCACGCTCGATATGAAGTTCGAGACGCTCGATATGGACCAGTTCCAGCCCGTGGGCACCGTCAACTACACCACGAGCGAGGACTACACGCGTATCACCGAGTTCAAGAACATGACCGGTCAGGTCCTGCCCGGCAAGACCACCATCATGAAGGAGTACTCCAAGGCCTATACGCCCGGCTCGGGCGAGACGCCCTATTACGCCATTCTGGAGCCCGAGAACCGCGAGCTCTATGAGCGCTATCTTGAGCGCGTCCAGAATCTGACGAACTTCCACCCGGTGGGTCGCCTGGCCGAGTATCGTTACTACGATATGGACGCCGTGACCAATTCCGCCCTCGATCTTTCGGATGAGATTATCGCCTGCCATGCATAAAGTCATAACATTCGGTATTCCCTCGTATAACGCCGCCAAGGACATGGACCATTGCATCACCTCCATTCTGGAGGGGAGCAATTACGCCACCGATATCGAGATCATCATCGTCGATGATGGTTCCAAGGACGAGACGGCAGTAAAGGCCGACGAGTGGGAGACACGTTATCCCGGCATCATTCGCGCGGTGCATCAGGAGAACGGCGGCCACGGCATCGCCGTCCTTTCGGGCTTGCGCGAGGCACAGGGCACCTACTACAAGGTCGTCGACTCGGACGACTGGCTCGACGCTGCGGCTCTTTCGACTATGCTGTCGATTCTGCGTGGCTTTGAAGAGCGTGACCAGCGCGTTGACCTGTTTATCTCGAACTACGTGTACGAGAAGGTTTACGAGGGCACGCATACCGCTATTGGCTACAAATTTGCCCTGCCGCGCAAAAAGATCTTTTCCTGGGATCAGATCGGTCATTTCCGCCTGGACCAGAACCTACTCATGCACAGCCTGTGCTATCGCACGGATGTGCTGCGCGAGTCCAACCTTCCCATGCCGCCGCACACGTTCTATGTGGACAACATCTACGCCTACGTGCCGCTGCCGCGTTGCAAGACCATGTACTACGCCGACATCGACCTCTACCGCTACTTTATCGGTCGCGAGGGCCAGAGTGTCAACGAGGCCACGATGGTCAAGCGTCTGGGTCAGCAGTTCCGCGTAACGCGCATCATGATGGAATCGTTCCACCTGTACCAGGACGTTGAGTCCTCGCGTCTGCGTTCGTACATGATGGGCTACTTCACCATGATGATGGCTATTTGCTCGGTGCTCACCAAGCTTTCCGAGGAAGATTGTGCCGATGAGCGCCTGAAGACTCTGTGGAAGGACCTGAAGGAGTACGACGAGCGCATGTATCGTCGCGCTCGCTACGGCGTGGTCGGTTTCTTTACCAACCTGCGTGGACGGGCCGGAGACAAAACCACACTCGGCCTATACCATCTTGCCTCAAAGATCTTCAAATTCAACTAGCTGCTGAGTAATCGCTGCTGATAGGTTGACTGGGCCCCTTGGCCTTTAGTTTGCTACTGCGAACAGTCCTGCTCGCGTGGAACTTGTATCAAACTAAAGGCCAAGGGGCCTCTGCTATAAGAATCGATTGTCAGGTTATTTGAATTTGAAGATCTTCGAAGCGCGGTACACAGGGGCCTGGGCTGAAAAGAATTAGGTTGGAAGTCGGTCGGAGGCGGGCGGGCATTACGTTTGTCGCGAGTTCCGCATGCAAAGAAGGCCACTTAATGTGGCCTTCGTCTTGCATAGGACTGTAGAGCAGCAAACGTAACGCCCGCCCGTCTCCGACCGACGGTCGAGTGGACTACTTCGCGGCGCCGGGGATGCTGTGGGAGGTTTTGGCGGTTTTGGCTCCGTTTACGATGGCAGTTTCCAGGGCCCTTACTGCGAGCATGCCCAGCAGGTCTAGGGGAACGGCGGCGCTTGCCTGGGCGCCCAGTTTGCCGCTGGCGAGGGTGTAGATGGTGTCGCCGTCGTTGGTGGTGTGCGTGGGACGGATGGCGTGTGCGTAGGCGTCTGCGGCCATCTGGGAGACCTTGGTGGCTTGTGCCTTAGTGAGTTCCACGTTGGTGATGATGCAGCTGATGGTGGTGTTGGTGCGGTCGAGCGGCATCTGCATGGATCCGGCGGCGGCAAAGGCTGCGAGTTCCATGTCGACGATCTGGTCGCTATCGGCTGCGGCGCGCATGCCGGCGACCCACTCGCCGGTGAAGGGGTCGACAACGTTGCCGCAGGCGTTGACCGAGACCACGGCGCCCATCTTGATGGGGCCGAGTGCCACGGCGGCAGCTCCAAGGCCGGCCTTCATGCAGGTGGCGGGCCCCATGAGCTTACCCACGGTGGCGCCCGTGCCGGCGCCTACGTTGCCCTGTTCGAGCTTGGTGGGGGTGTGGTCGAGTGCTTCGCACACGGCGGCGATGCCGGCCTCAATGTCGGGGCGCACGGTGGGGTCGCCAAAGGCAAGGTCGAAGATGCAGCTGGAGCACACGATGGGCACCTGCGTGGGTCCGACGGGCAGACCGATGCCGCGGCTCTCGAGTTCGCGGGCCACGCCGCTTGCGGCTTCGAGGCCAAAGGCCGATCCGCCCGAAAGGCAGACGGCGTGGACTTTATCGACGGTGTTCTCGGGACGCAGCAGGTCAGTCTCGCGCGAAGCGGGAGCGCCACCGCGTACGTCAACGCCGCCGGTGGCACCCTCGGGCGCCACGATTACGGTGCAGCCGGTGCCAGCCTCCTCGTCCGTATAGTTGCCATAGCAAAAGCCATCGACATCGCAGACGTCAATGGCCTCGAGCGGTGTATCCATGTTTAACTCCTATCGGTTTTCCGCCGCGCCTTGTGCCCGGTCGGGATCCGTACGGTACGCCAAAATTGTAGGCGCTGGGGAATACCCAGCGCCAGATGCAATTACGAGAGTTTTTGAATCGCGCGCGCGACGCGGGCGATGGGTAAGCCCACCACGTTATAGAAGTCGCCCGAAATATCGTGCACGAGCATGCGTCCGCCTGTGCCCTGAATGCCGTAGGCGCCGGCCTTGTCCATGGGTTCGCCGGAGGCAACATAGCGCTCGATCTGCTCTTCGGTAAGCTCATAGAACGTCACGTCGGTCACATCGACAAACGACAGACTCTCGGCGGCATGCGGGGCGGCCGTATCGCCTGCCTTAACGATGCAGACGCCGGTTGCGACCTGGTGCGTGCGGCCCGAAAGCTCACGGAGCATGGTGCGCGCCTCGCCCTCGGTTGCCGGCTTGCCCAAAATCTTGCCGTCGAAGGTGACGATGGTGTCGGCCGCGACCGTCAGTTCTTTGGGCTCGGCATACTCGGTAGCAACGGCAGCCGCCTTGGCGCGTGCCAAGCGCTCGACAAGCGTGAGCGGGGCCTCGCCATCAAAGGGCGTTTCGTCGATATCCGCGGGAATCACGCGAATGTTGTAGCCTGCCTCGCGCATCAGCTCAATGCGGCGCGGCGATTGCGAAGCCAAGATCATAGCTGGATGCCCTCGGCGACCTTCTCGACGGCCTTGTCGCCGGCGAGCGTGCGCAGCAGCTCCAGGGCAAAGGGGAGCGACTGTGCCATGCCGCTGGCAGTGATGATATTGCCGTCTTGCGTGACCTTCTTGCCGGTATAGGCGCCTTCGGGGAAGCTCTTCTCAAATCCGGGGAAGCACGTGGCGCGGCGTCCCTCGAGTAGACCAAGCTCGCCCAGGATAAACGGGGCGGCGCAGATGGCGGCAACGTGCTTAGTCGCGGCGAACTCGCAGACCACATCGCAGACGCGCTGGTCGGCGCGCAAGTTGGTGGCACCGGGCAGGCCGCCGGGCAGCACGACGCAGTCATACTCGTCAAAGTTGATCTCGTCAAAGAGGGCATCGCAGGTCACGGGAATCTGCAGCGAGCTCACGACCTCACGCGTGGGCATGATCGAAACGAGCGTGGCGCGCACGCCGCCGCGACGCATGACGTCGACCATGGTCAGGCATTCAATAGTTTCAAAGCCATCGGCGGCGAGAACGGCAACGCTGGGCATGTGAGTTCCTTTCGTAAGGCGGCATACAATTAGCCGTCTTATACCCCGAAGACATACGCTTGCCACGCTCGATTTCCCAATGATTTTTCTGAGCAATGATTAAGTGGCTAGTTGCGCCTAAGGTGGACGACGGTCTCGCAGTGGAAGGTTTGTGGGAACAGGTCGACTGGCGTGATCTTTACGGGGGAGAAGGTGCCTTCTTCGACAAAGCGTTTGAGATCGCGCGCCAGGGTGGCCGGGTCGCAGCTCACGTAGGCGACATCGCGGGCACTCGTGCTGGCGATAAGGTCGATCGCTTCGGGGGCGAGGCCTGCGCGCGGCGGGTCGACCACCAAGACGTCGGCATCCTGGTCGGGGAACTCGCGCACCGCGTCTCCGCCAATGACGTCGACGTTATCAAGCTTGTTGATCTCCAGGTTACGGCGCAGGTCGCGCACGGCGGGGCCGTAGGCCTCGACGGCGGCGACAAAGTCGCAGCGGCGGGCGAGCGGCAGGGTAAAGGTGCCGGCACCGCAGTACAGGTCCACGGCAAGCTCGTCTTCCTGCGGATCGAGCGCTTCCATGACAAGCTCGATCAAAATCTCGGCACCCTTGGTGTTGACCTGGAAAAAAGACGGGGCAGACAAGCGCATCTGACCCTCGGCGATATTCTCGGTCCATGAGCCCTCTCCGGCGAGCATTTCGACCTTGGAAACACGGCGGGCCTTCTTTTCGCCCTTGCTCATCACGCGTACGACACTTGTGGGGTGCGCGGCGTCTGCCAACACGCGCGAGACTTGCGAGCGCGGGAAAGAGCCCGTAGGCGTCCAGAGCGCTACCTCGAGTGCCTTGGTGCGACGCGAGGCGCGAATGCCCACGCGCTCAAGGCCCAGGTCGTGGCTGCCGCTCAGATAATTGAGCGCGCCGACGACCGATTTGAGTGCCTTGGGGAAACGTTTGTCGAACAACGGGCACGAATCGACGGTCACGATCTTGCGAGGATCGACACCGTGCATGCCAAGACGCACGCGGCCGTTTACAACGGTCGGCTCGAGTTCGATTTTATTGCGGTAGCCCCAATCATCCTTGGTGTGGCGGATGGGTTGCACCAGTTCATCGACTTGATCGGGGCTGAACTTGCCGATACGCTCGAGCGTGGAGCGCAGATTTTGCTCCTTGGCGGCGAGCTGTGCCGTGCGTGAGAGATTGCCCCACGAGCAGCCGCCGCAGATGCCCACGAAGGGGCAGGGAGGCTGAATGCGATCGGGGCTTGGCTCCAGAATCTCGGTGGTGCGGGCACGCATGAACGACTTACCGTCCTGTACGACCTCGACCTCGACGGTGTCGCCTGCCACGGCGCCCTGCACAAAGACGGCCTTGCCGTTGTCGGCGTGCGCCAGCCCGTCGGCGCCGTAGGTCA
>URNI01000083.1 GCA_900549135.1 uncultured Collinsella sp. | reverse complement strand
CTCGAGCTTTGCGGCGTCGTCGGCGCCTGCGACGAGCTCCTTGGCCTCTTCCTCGAGTTTGACCAGATCATCAATCAGACTCATGTCTTCCCTTTCGTCTCTCGCGCATCCGCGCTCCGGGACGGCTGACGCTGCCCGATGCTGCGGATGCGCGGCCCGGTTCGGTAACAAAAAACCGTCCTCGGGCATGTGCATTGCCCAAGGACGGTTAAATTCCGCGGTACCACCTTGTTTGACCCGGCGGATGTCTGGCCCGCCGCGCCCACTCTTTGCCCCTTGTCGCGAGGCTCACGGCTTCCCTACTGGGGCTTCGCCGCCGCTGGCCGCGTGCCCGTTGAGGTTGCTGCTCGGGAGTGAACGCTTGGCCCTTGCCACCGCAGGAAGGCTTGCAGCCCATGACCTTCCCTCTCTTGCCGGCGACGCGACGGGCAAAACCCTCTCCGTCAACGCATTGGGCTATAGGATAACACATTTCGCGAGCGCACCGCCGCGTTCCGTTTTGTTCGCGCTGGGTACAAGGCAGGTAGCTGTGCAAACTGGCCGCGCACCCGCCTGCGGCGCTCGGCCTGCGAGATTAAGGATACGGTATGGGAAAGAAACTCGATAAGAAGGCCAAGGTCGCCGTGGCAAAGGCTGCCAAGGGCGTCAAGGCCGCTAAAGTCGACAAGGCCGTCAAAAAGTTCCGCAAACTCGAGGGCAAGCTGTGGACTCGCGAGTACCTGCTCAAGATTGCCGAGTTCGATGGAGCGACGATTGCTCCTGCCAACGGTGCCGCCGCCCGTGCCGACGCCATGGGCACGCTTGCCGGCGAGCACCATAAGCTCCTGACCAGCGAAAAGTCTGTCGAACTCGTGCACTCGCTGGCACGCGAGACCGTCGCCGGCGGCAAGATCGACGACCCGCAGCTGCTTGACGAGATCCGCGTGCTCGGCCGCGATCAACGCGAGGCAAGCGTTATTCCTACCGAGGAGGCCGAGGCCTGGACCAGGCTCACCTGCGAGGCCGACGCCGTGTGGCACAAAGCCAAGACGGCCAACGACTGGGCGAGCTTTGAGCCCTATGTGGATAGAATCGTCGCCCAACTTAAGCATCAGGCAGAGCTCATGGATCCCAAGCGCGACCCCTACGATGTTTGGCTCGACCAGTACGAGCGTGGCCTTTCCGCCAAGAGCTTCGACGCGTTTTGCGAGGAGGTCAAGGCCACGGTCGTGCCGCTCGTGCACGCCATCGGCGAGCGCGGCCAGCAGCCCGCTGCCGACTTTTTGCATGCCCGCGTGCCCGAGGCTGCCCAGCGTGCCATGAGCTTCGATCTGATGAAGCTTGTCGGCCTGAACCTGGACGACACCACGCTTGCCTTTACCGAGCACCCGTTTAGCGAGGGCTTTGCCGTGGGTGACGCGCGCATCGCGACACACATCTACGAGGACGATTGCATCTCCAACGTCTACAGCATCATCCACGAGGCGGGGCACACCATGTACGAGCTGGGCGTCAATCCCGCCTATGCGCGCACCTGCCTGGAGGGCGGCACCTCCATGGGCATCCACGAGAGCCAGAGCCGCTTCTTTGAGAACACCGTGGGCCGCAGCCGTGCCTTTATGGGACCGCTGCTCGAGGTGCTGCGCCGCCACGCACCCGAGGTCTACGGCGACGTCGACGAGGACACGCTCTACCACGCCGTGAACATCGCGCAGCCGTCGTTGATCCGCACCGAGGCCGACGAGCTCACCTATCCGCTGCACGTTATGGTGCGCTACGAGATTGAGCGCATGCTGTTTGCCGGCGAGGCCACGGCCAAGGACATCCCCGCGCTTTGGAACCGCTTCATGAATGAGTACCTGGGCATTCCGGTTCCCGACGACACGCGTGGTTGCCTGCAGGATACGCACTGGAGCGGTGGCTCGTTTGGCTACTTCCCCACCTATGCGCTGGGCAGCGCCTACGACGCCATGTTTGTGCCGGCCATGTGCCGCGACGGTGTCGACCTTACCGGCGCCTGTGCGAGCGGCGACCTGACACCCGTCCGCGCATGGCTGGGCGAGCACATTTGGCAGTGGGGCCGCGCCAAAGACGCGCCGGAACTCATCAAGGGCGCATGCGGCATGGCGTTCGATGCCCGCTACTACTGCAGCTACCTGCAGGACAAGTTCACCACGCTGTACGAGCTGTAAGGATTGACCAGCACGCCATCGCCATCGCCAACCATGTTGACGCCGATGTTTTGGCAACGTCAGCGAAAACGGCCTCAAGCGAGCAAGGTGACGTGAAATGAAAGGGCGCTGACCTTCTGGTCGCGCCCTTGAAATTGAACGTCAGATTGCCGCTTGGGGCCGTTTGCAGCGTCGGGCCGTTACGCGGTTTGGTAAAACCGCGTAACTACAGAGCTTCGAGTGCGTTGGCGATGCGCTTCATGGCGGTGTCGGCGGCGGCTTGGTCGGGGGCTTCGGCCAAAACGCGAATCACCGACTCGGTTCCGCTCTTGCGCACCAGTACGCGGCCCTCGCCCGCCAGCGATGCCTCGGCCTCGGCGATGGCGGCCTGCACACCCATGTTGCCCAGCGCGGCGTCTTTATCCGTCACGCGCACGGCAACCTGCGCCTGCGGCAGCAGTTTGCACGGAGCCGTGAGCTGCGAGAGCGTCTCGCGCTCGGCACGAATCACTTCCATCACACGCAGCGAGGTCATAATGCCGTCGCCCGTGCGCTCGATATCGCCAAAGATCGTATGACCCGTCTGCTCGCCGCCCAGGCTGTAGCCGCCCTCGCGCATCTTGGCATACACATGACGGTCGCCCACGCCACTGGTCACGGCGCTCAGACCGGCAAGCTCCAGCGACTTGACCAGGCCAAAGTTGCTGGCAATCGTCGGCACCACGGTACCGCCCGAAAGGCGACCGTGCTTGTTCAGATACACGCCGCACACGTACAGAATCTGGTCGCCGTCTACCACGCGACCGCGCTCATCCACGGCCAGGCAGCGGTCGGCATCGCCATCGTAGGCAAAACCCACGTCCAGGCCCTGCTCCACCACATGGCGCTGCAGGCGCTCCATATGCGTGGAGCCGCAGTCGACGTTGATGTTAAAGCCGTCGGGCGCGGCGTTGATCACGCGCACGTCGGCACCGAGCGCGTCAAACACCGGCTTGGCCACCGAAGAAGCCGAGCCGTTGGCGCAGTCGAGACCGATCTTGACGCCCTGCAGTGAAAAATTTGCGCTTGCGATGAGCGAGGCGATGTAACGGTTGCGGCCCTGCATGTAGTCCACCGTGGCACCGATGTGGTTGCCCGTGGCCAGCGGAACTTCGCTCTTGCCATCGATGTAGTCCTCGATGAGCTCCAGCACGTCCTCGTCCATCTTAAAGCCGTCGCTGTTGACGAGCTTAATGCCGTTATCGCAAAACGGGTTGTGGCTCGCGCTGATCATGATGCCGCAATCGAAGCAGCCTTCCACAGTCTGATGCGCTACGCCCGGCGTGGGGATCACGTGCAGCATATAGGCGTCCGCACCGCTCGCGACCAGGCCGCTCACCAGCGCCGCCTCAAACATATAACTCGAGCGACGCGTGTCCTTGCCCACGATCACGCGTGCCTTGCGCTCGCGGTTGGCGCCGTAATACCAGCCCACAAAACGGCCAATCTTATAAGCGTGCTCTACCGTCAGCCCAACGTTGGCCTCACCGCGAAAGCCGTCGGTGCCAAAGTACTTCATGCGCTCTCCTTACAAAATAGGGGCGAACAGATTGCCTGTCCGCCCCAAAATGGTACTCGATTATCTGCGCTACCAGAAAAACCCTACGCCGACGCGCTGTCGCGAGCCGCCTGGCATGTAGGAGTCTGACGCAGCGTAAGCGGCTTGTCCCCCGCCTCGGCCGACGTGGTCAGCGTATACGTGATCGTCGTCGTCTCGCCAGCATGCAGGTCAACGGTGCCCGAATAGAAGGGGATTCCGTGCCACGTGGCGGCGCCAAGACCAAACTGGGTGCCCTCGACGGTCAGATCAGTAATGTTGCCGCCCGTCGGGGCAAACAACGAGACATTCAGACGCTCGTCGTCACGCGCGGCATCGGGTGCGCTCGCCGCAACGTAGTCGGGCAGCTTGCCAGCCTCCTCCTGCGTCATGATGTTCGTCAGGGTAACGGTGATGCGATAGGAGCACGTGCCGTCACCGTTCTTGATGCCCTGGCCAATCTGCGTATCGGCGTTCAGGTACCAGTCGAGCTTGGAGAAGCTCAGGTTGTTAAAGTAAACGCCGGCAACAGGATCGGCACTCGGGTCATCCGGATCGGGCAGCGAAGCGTCAATGCCCGTCTCTTTGATGGCATTCTGCTCATCATCGTTTCTCATCCAAGCAATCAGACGGCCCTCTTCGGCACCGCGCTCGAATGCACCGACAAGCTTTGTAACGTCGACGTCACCGATGCCACCGAGAATCTTGTCGAAGGCAGCGCTGGCGACGGATGCAAAGATGCCGTCAGACTCCTCGACCGGATAGTTCCAGTACACATCGTGCATGAGAACCTTTGCGGCGTTGGTGCCGTCGACAACCGTTCCGTCGGGCAGCGAGACATTACCGACCAGGCCCAGCAGATACTGCAGGAACACCGGGTCGATACCGATGACGCCATCAACGTCCTGTCCATACTGGGACTTCCACAGCGCGGCGACACGCTGCGAGTTGCGGGGCCAATCAGGCGAATAGGTATTGCCCGAGTTGTACAGGTTACTGTGGTTGCCGAACAGCGCCTCATCCTCTTCGTCGACGCTCTCGACTGCCTCATCCTCGCTGAGTCCAATGCGGGGAACAAACTCGCCAATCGACATCTGGCCGTCGGTGACCGAAATCAGGCCCTGCGAACCGCCAAAGCCGCCGCAAGCACGAATCTCGACGTTGTTCATGGCGTACATAAGGTAGTTGCGCGTCTGGCCGTTGGCGCCGAGCATCTGGGGAAGGACGGGGGCGACCTTCTCCGCCGCGTCAACCGCACCGCTGAGGGTGGCAAAGCCGTCCTTGGCCTTATCGACCAGCTCGGTCACCTGAGAAATATGAGTATCGCCAATGCCCTGGACCTTCTCGTTGGCGCTCTTGAACACCTTCGAGCTGCTGGAAAGCGAATCGGCGACCGCCTGCAGCGCGGACACGTTAATCATGCCGTCCTGGAACAGCTTGCCGGGCGTAGCCTGCGAGAGGTTGTCGGCCATGGGAACCAGCGCATTGCTCGAGACATCGGACAGGGCGTCAATCATGGTGCGGGCCGCATTGATATCGCTGCCATACACCGGGATAAACGAAGCCGCCGCCCACAGCGGGCTCGAGGTCTCCGCCTTCATGCTGTTGCAGAGCTCATCGATCTTCTTCGCGTCGTCAGGCAGCGTCGAAAAATCGCCCGACGTGACCTTGTCCTTAAGGCCACCGACGATCTCGACAGCCTCCTTCGCTTCGCTCTTTACGGTCTTTGCCGAGTTAAGCAGCATAAAGCCGCTTGCGCCAAGCGCAACGAGAAGCACCGCGACCACAGCGGCAATAATGGCGCCGGTGTGACGCTTTTTGCGCTCGCCCTTGCGATGGCGATGACGGACCAGACCGTCAGAGGTCGAACTCGACGAAGCGTCGCTACCGTAGTTCAAGCCAAAATCGTAATAATCTTCCTTGGAACCCGAGCCCGCAAACTCGGCACCGCTATCATCCAGGCGGGCGAACGTGCCAGTCTCGGAGGCGCCGGTGTAAATCGTGCCGAGGTTACCCGTAAGCCCCGCGCCACCGGCAGAGGGAGTATTGTTGTCGGCCTTGCCGGCATTAACGTTGCCGGCGCCATTCGCGGCGTTGGCAGCACCCGCGTTGTTCGCGGGTACCGAAGGAGCGCCGCTCGGCTGCGACGTGGAGGTTGCACCGTCCGCAAAGACATTCCCTCTTGCACGGCCGGTCTTTTTTGCCTTTTGAGACTGCTCGTACAGAGCGGTAAACATCGCCGTCTCGCCCGGGGACACGCGCTTACCGGAACCGCCCTGTCCAGCGCCGCCCGGCGTGCCGGCCTTACCAGCCCCGTTCGGACGCGGCGGAACTGCAGGGCGGCCGCTATCGCTGCCCTTAAAGTGATTACCAGCCATAAAGAAATCCTCGCAATTGAGTCGCAATGAAAAAGTCCATAACGTTACTAGTTTATGGCATTTTGAGCATCGACAGCTAAACTCCAGACACGGACATCAATTGGCGAAAATGCGGCACAACACCTTTTCTGTCTTGGCGGCGGCGCCAGCTACACCGTGAGGAACATCATCACGATGATCATGGCAAAGCCGATAAGGTCGGTCGGCAAAAACACCGTCCCCAGCATAACGGCGCTGGTGATGGTCGCCGAGACGGGCTCCACAGTTCCGATGAGGCTCGCGCGCACCGAGCCGATGTCCTTAACGCCCTGCATATAAAGCATGTAAGCAAAAAACGAGCCGATAACCACGAACACCGCGAGCGCCTCGATGCCGGCAGCGTCGAGCGCCGGCATATGCGCCCAGGGCTGCACGAAGACGCACGAGACCACGCCCGCCGTGAGCATTGCCGAGCCCGTGACGATGGGGCTGCCGTATTCGGGCAGGATCTTGGCGGGAATCACCACCATACACGCGGCGCTGACCGCACACATAAGACCTGCTGCCAGGCCAAGCGGCGAGATATTCAGGCTGGTGGGGTCGCCGCCGGTGGCGATTAAAAAGGTTCCACCCAGAGCCAGGCCAATGCCGATGACTTCGCGAGTACGCGGCATGCGGCGATCGGTCACGCAGGCGTAGCCCATGATGATAACGAGCTGCAGGCACTGGAGCACCGTCGCGGTTCCGGCGTTCGTCAGGCGCACGGCCGAAAGATAGCAAAACTGGTTGAACAGCAGGCCAAAGGCGGTAAAGAGCAGCAGCTGCTTGCGATCGGCGGGTGTGGTCCAGAGCTTAATCAGGCGCTCGCGATCGCGCGTGACAACCACGGCCATAAAGAGCAGGCCGGCGAGAATCTGACGCACGCTCATAAGCCACAGCGTATCGACATGGTAGGTATCGAACAAAAAACTCGCGCTGGTACCCGAGAAACCCCAAAACGAACCGCCCACCAGCGTGGCCAAAACGCCCGTAATCATCTTGCGCGTCTGGGCGTCATTGAGACGGTCGCGCCAGGCGCGACGGGTGTTGCGGCTGAGCTCGTCAGTTCCCTCGGGCACGACAAAATCGGACGCCGCCGTCATCGGTACCGAAGTCTTTTTGCGTGCACGCTGAGCTGTGCGCTCCTGCTCCATTCCACTCCCCCGAAATCAATTGGCAACAAAGTGCTCAAACTGTAGCACGAATATTGGTATGAAAAAGCAGATGATCCGGAACATCTACGAGCATCCAAATTGCAGGGGCGAAAGGCGCAGACGCGCTATGCCGAGTGGTTGGAATCGTCTAGGGCGCCGGGTTCGGCTTCCGCACTTTCAGCGGTATGGCCACCGTCGTTCTGCTCCTTGGCGCTGTCCTGGCCTTCCTGCTCACGGCGACGTTTTTCGCGAATCTGCTCCACAGCAGCGCGCAGGGCGGCCTCGTCCTCGGCGCGCGCCACCTCTTGCGTGGTTTTGACCATGTGGCGAATCTCGAGCACCAGCAGCACGATCAGCGGCACCACGATAAGCGGGAAGAACAGCAGCGGATTGGTGAGCAGCGACACCACCACGCCCAGGCCTGCCGAGACAAAGACCACGCGGCCCACCACTTCGGCGGCGGGCACGGGCGCGGCGTCCTCGACCGGGTTGGCATCGCCCTTGGTGCGGTAAACCGGTGTGCCGTCGGCCGCGGCCTCCACGGATACGATGCGGTGCGTGTTGAGCGAACCCTCCAGCGCGTCATCGGACGAATGGAAGGTGATGATGTCGCCCACCTGGTAGACCTGGCTGTTGTCGGTATCGACGACGATAAACGAATGCACGGGAATCGCCGGCTCCATCGAACCGGTCAGCGTGCGCATAAAGCCGTAGCCCATGATGGTGGGAATCTCACCAGCGGGCGTGAACACCGTGCGCAGCAGTACCACAAAGGCGACGAGGATCACCACGGTCGCCAGCACGTTGATCACGCGGAGCACGTGCTTCATCACTTGCCGTCGTCCTTTGCGGAAGTCTCGGGGACGGCAGCGACCTCGGCCTCGGTGACATCCGCCGCAGAAGCGCCATCCTCGTCAGGCGCGGCGGCCACGCCCTCGCCAGCCTCGCCGCGCAGACGAGCCAGCA
>URNI01000082.1 GCA_900549135.1 uncultured Collinsella sp. | reverse complement strand
TAGCTGGTTCGAATGGTCGTACCAATCATACCAGTCAAAAAAGCCCCGTCCCAAATAAGCTACCTGGGACGAGGGCCAATGAGTTTTTAATCCCCGTCCCAGAAAAATCATTCTAGGCTGTGTACGAGATGGTCGCGTCAACGGCGTGACGCCAGCCGGCGATCTTCTTGGCGCGCTCGTCGGCGGTCATGGCAGGCTCCACGATGCCGCGGGCGCCGTAGACGTCGACGACATCGCGCGCGTACATGCCCAGCGCGATGCCGCAGGCCCAGGCCGCACCCAGGCCGCTCATCTCGTCATTGCTCGCGATGCGGATGGGCGAGCCAACCAAGTCGCTCTCAAACTGCATCAGGTACGCGTCGCGCGTGGGGCCGCCGTCAACACGAAGCTCGGCCAGCGCCGCGCCTGAATCCTCGACCATCGCATCGATCACGTCAAAGATCTGATAGGCGATCGACTCGTCGGCGGCCTTCACGAACTCCGCGCGACCCGTGGTGCGCGTCATGCCAAAGACGCAGCCCTCGGCGTCACTCGCCCAATGCGGCGCGCCCAAACCGGTAAACGCCGGCACAAAGTAGACGCGGCTCGCCGGATTGGCGGCGTAGCACAGGTCGGTAACCTCCTCGGGGTTATTGATGAGCTCTAGATCGTCGCGCAGCCACGTCTTGACGGCGCCGGCGTAGCTCACGTTGCCCTCGAGCACGTACTTGGTCACACCGTCCATGCGCCATGCGAGCGAGCTCGAAAGCCCGTGCGAGCTGGCAACGAACTCGTCGCCGACGTTCATCATGACCGAGCTGCCGGTGCCATAGGTCGCCTTGGCCATGCCGCGGCTGTGGCAGCCCTGCGCGAACAAGGCCGCATGGCTGTCGCCCAGCACGCCGTGAATGGGCACGGGCGCCGGCAAAAAGCCGCCCAGGTCCGTCATGCCGAACAGGCCATCGGAATCGGTCACCTGCGGCAGGCAGGCCACATCGACGCCAAAGACCTCGCACACCGGCTCGCTCCAGCAGCCACGGCGCAGGTCAAAGAGCTGCGTGCGGCTGGCGTTGGACCAGTCGCAGCGGAACTCCGCGCCGCCCGTGAGCGTCCAGACCACCCAGGCATCGATGGTGCCCAGGCACAGCTCGCCTGCCGCCGCAGCCTCGGCTGCCGAGGGAACGTTCGCGAGGATCCAGGCCATCTTGCCCGCCGGGTAGTAGGGCGAGAGCACCAGACCCGTCGTGTCACGCACCAGCTCGGCCACGCCCTCGTGCGCGGCCAGCTTGTCGCACAGCCCGCGGGCGCGGGCGCACTGCCACACCACGGCGTCGCACAGCGGCTCGCCCGTCGTGCGGTTCCAGGCAACGGTGGTCTCGCGCTGGTTGGAGATGCCGATGCCGGCGATGTCGGCCGGGTCGACCCCGGTCTCCTCCACCACGGCACGCGCCACGGCCAGCACATTGGCGGCAATCTCGACCGGATCATGGCTCACCCAGCCGGCCTCGTTGACAATCTGGCGATGCGAGCGATCGGCACGATGAATCAGATGGCCGCCCTCGTCTACCAGCAGCGCCTTGGTGCCCTGCGTGGATTGATCGATTCCGATGATGTATTTGCTCATGTACTCTCCCATTCCTTCCGTCAAATCGAAGACGACCTGACGGACAAGGAGCGAGCGGCCGTCAAGTGCCGCAGATTGCCGTGAAAGAGGAGCGCCGCGTACTCTGTGTACGCAAGCGACGGTTTGAACGGCAAGGTGCGGTGCTTGGCGGCCGCGCAGCGTCTGTTTCTACTAGTTGCCGAGGAACTCGGCAACGGTCTTGGCGATTCCGGCACCCGTCAGACCGTAGTGCGCAAAGACCTCGGGGCTCGTGCCGGTGATGACCGGCGCGTCGGGCAGAGAGAGGCACTTGACCGGACGCGGGCAATGCTCGCCCACCACCTGCGCGACCATAGAGCCCAGGCCGCCGAAGGGGCTGTGCTCCTCGACGGTCACGACGGCGCGCGTGGCGCCGGCGGCCTCAATTACAGCCTCGGCGTCGAGCGGCTTGACGCAATACATGTCGAGCACCGTTGCCGAGATGCCCTGCTCGGCCAGCAGGTCGGCGGCGTCCACGGCATGGCGGACCATCTCGCCGGTAGCGACGAGCGTCACATCGGTGCCGCGGCGCACCCAGGTGGCGCGATCCATCTGGAACGGGCACTCATCCTCGGTGTACACGTCCTCGACCGGGTTGCGGCCCACGCGGATGTAGGCCGGCTTGTTGTCGGCGACCAGGGCCCGTACGAGCTTGGCGGTCTGGAAGCGGTCGCTCGGCAGGTACACGCGCATGTTGGGAAGCGCGCTCATGGCGGCGATATCCTGCGCGGAGTGATGGCTCATGCCCAAGGCGCCATAGGACACGCCGCCAGAGATGCCGATGAGCTTGACATTGGTGTTGGAGTACGAGACGTCGACCTTGCACTGCTCATACGAGCGCGTGGTCACAAAGGACGCCGGCGAGGCGGCCCAGGCCTTCTTGCCGCACGAAGCCATGCCAGCGGCGATGCTCACCAGGTCCTGCTCGGCGATGCCGACCTCGACGGACTGCTGGGGATACTGATCAAAGAACGGCGTGAGCGATGCGGAGCCGCGGGAGTCGGAGCACAGGACGACGATATCCTTATCGGTCTTCGCGGCCTCGAGCAGCGTGTCGCAGATAACCTTGCGATTGGCGATCTTGTTAGCCATTGATGGCCTCCTTATGGGCAGCGAAATCGACGATGATCTGGGCATATTCCTCATCGTTGGGCAGGTGATGGTGCCAGGCGGCCTTGTCCTCCATAACGGGCGAGCCATAGCCCTTCACCGTGTTGAGGATGATGACCGTGGGCTTGCCGCAGGTCTCGGCCGCAAGCGTCAGCGCGGCGTCGATGGCCCGGACGTCGTTACCCGGAATGGAGAGCACGTTCCAACCGAAGGCAGCCCAGCGCTCCTCCTGCGAGTCCTGTTTCATAACGTCCTCGGTGCTGCCGCTGATCTGCAGGCGGTTGCGGTCCACGAGCGCGCACAGGTTATCGAGCTGGTAGTTGCCGCCGCTCATGGCGCCCTCCCAGACCGAGCCCTCGGCAAGCTCGCCGTCGCCCATAATGGTGTAGACGCGGTAGTCGCGGCCGTCCATCTTGCCGGCGAGCGCCATACCCACGGCCACGGGCAGGCCGTGACCCAGCGAGCCCGAGTTCATCTCGATGCCCTTGAGCTTGTTGTTGGGGTGGCCGATGTAGGGGCTGCCGAACTTGGAGAAGCGGGCCTTGACGTCGTCGAGGTCAAGATAGCCCTCGTGGCAGAGCACCGCGTAGTAAGCCTCCATGGCGTGGCCCTTGGAGAGCACAAAGCGGTCGCGATTGGGATCGTCGACGGTCTCGGGCGAAATGTTGAGGTGGTTGGCGTAGAGGGTCATGAGGGCGTCGATCACCGACATGTCGCCGCCGATGTGGCCGCCGGCGCCAGCCATGATGATATCGACGCAATCGCGGCGAAGGTCCCAACGCAGGGACTCAAGCTCTTCGATAGTTGCCATTTCTACTCTCCTCGCAGGTAGGCTTTAACGTCTTCTTCGATGGGGTCGTACAGGTCGGGGGCAATGCCGATGTACTTGCACGCCTCGTAGAGCACCGGCACCACGTTGGCGTGAATAGCGACGCAGTGGTGGATGTGGGGGCCCTCGACGATCTTGGCCTCGAGGCGCTTGAGGTTGTCGACCTCGACCCACAGGTAGGTGCCCATGCCGGCCGGGCCGTCGATGCCGCGGGCGTTGCCCAGTAGCAGCGAGTACTCGCCGTTGTCACCGTCAAAGCGGGCAAGGGTGAGGTCGCCGTGCTTGGCCTCGGCCGTCAGCGCGCCGGGGTGATCGAAAGCCAGCGGGTAGGTGAGCTTGGGCTTGACGGCCGCGCAGCTGCAGAGCCAGGGGCCGCAATGCTGCAGCAGCTCGCCGTTCTCGTTATCGGGATGGCGCACGGTCCAGTCGGCGAACATGCCGCGGTGACGGCCCAGGTCGGCGGCCTCGACCATCAGCGCGGTGATGGCGCCGTGGATATCGGTCTCGCATACGATAGGAATGCCCATCTCGTTGAGGATGGCGTTGGCGGCGCAGGGCATAATGCCCAGCTCGTCCTGCAGAGCGTTCCAGCACTGAATGGCACCGGCGTTGCAGCGATACTTCTCGACCAAGCGCTTCATGGCGATGGCAAGACCGGCGACCGCAGGGACCTTGTCCTCGGGGATGCAGATCTCAAAGCTGTCGTTGATGTGGGCAAGCATGGCGGCCATGGCCTGCTCGTCGGCCTGGGCGTCGCGCACAGCCTGGACAAGTTCGGTCATGGGGATAGGCGAAAGCTGGATGTTGAACTTCTCGAGCAGCTCGCCCTCGTTGCACATGGTCGACCAGAAGTCGAATGGACGGGTGGCCATCTGCAGGATGCGGGTGTGCTTGAAGGTCTTGACCACGTTGCAAACGGCCAAAAAGTCCCAAACGCCGCGCTCGAACTCGGGGTCGGTCAGGCGGCAGTTGGTCATGTAGGTGAAGGGAACCTGGAAGCGGCGCAGGACCTTGCCGGTGGCGAACAGACCGCACTGGCTATCGCGCAGGCGCGTGCCGTCGAGCTCGGGGCGCTCGTCGCGCGGGCCCCACAGCAGCACGGGCAGGCCGAGCTCGCGGGCAAGGCGAGCGCAAACGTACTCGGTGCCAAAGTTGGCGTGGCACAGCATAATGCCATCGACGCCCTCGGCGCGGAATTTCTTGACGATAGGCTCAATGTGGCTGTCGTCGAACAGCAGGCCCTCGTCATTGATGTCGTCGATATCCACGATGTCGACGCCGATCTCGCGCAGGCGATCAGCCGTCAGGCCGCGATACTTGATTGCGTCCGGCGCGCTAAAGATGCTGCGGCGCGTGGGCACAAAGCCGAGCTTGATCTTGTCCATGTACGTCCTCCCCTAATCACATGTTCAGTAAACAGACGCATGTTTCGTTTTGTTCTGTTTACTAAATGTTTTACTCTTTTGTTTAATAGTCTAGCGCGAAAGTCCCGTAAACGGTAGAGAAATCAGCCTAAACGGTATGTAAACAAACTGAACATACAAGGGAAACAAAAAGAGGGCCCCGAAGGACCCTCTCTTAGTAGCGTTAGATATGGCTGCCTTAGCGAGCTTTGCCGCCCTGCGCCCCGGCGTTTTCTTCGCCTAGATCTCGCACACGCTCTGGCGCTCGACAAAGTAGGTCGACACGGCCGTCTTGCAGGTATAGCTCTTGGGATTGCGGATGTTACCCACCAGGCGGCGCACCGCGATCTCGCCCACCTCGTGTTTGGGAACGTGCACCGTGGTGAGCGGCGGGTTGGAGAAGGCGCCCAGAGATAGGTCGTCAAAGCCGATAATCGAGACATCCTCGGGCACGCGTATGCCGTGCTCGTTTAGCGCGCGCATGGCGCCTACGGCGAGCACGTCGTTTTCGGCAAAGAAAGCCGTCGGCAGATCTTCGCGCGAGGAATTGTCGAGCCACGCGCCCATGTCGCGATAAGCGCCCTCGAGCGTGGTGCCCAGCGTGACGCGCCATGTCGGATTGGCCTCGAGGCCCGCATCCTCAAGCGCTTGGCGATAGCCGCGCTCGCGATCCTTAAAGTTGCGGATACGAAGGTCGCCCGCCAGATAGCCGATTTGCCTGTGGCCTTTCTCGATAAGGTAATCCACGGCACGCAGCACCGAATCGGTGTTGGCGATGACTACGGCATCGAAGTACTGGCGATCGCTCCAGCCGTCGAGCACAATCAGGTGGGCGGCAGCGTCGGCGAACAGGGCGTAGTCCTCCTCGCCCAGCTCGGTACCCATCAGCACGATGGCGGCCGACGGGTCGGCGATCAGGCCCTCGACCTGCGGGCGCACGGCGTCCAGGTCGCTAAAGTCGAGCGAGACAAAGCTCGTGCTCATGCCGTGGCGACGCGCCTGGCGCTCCACGCCCTCGATGACCGCGGGATGGAAGGTGCTCTCGTCCAGGATGGCGCCCGTCTTGCGCGCAAGCACAAACTGGATGCTCTCGAGCTGCGTCGACTGCTGATAGCCAAGCGACTGCGCGCACTCCAGGATGACCTTGGCGGTCTCCTCGCTCACGCTGCGCTTGCGGTTGAGCGCGTTGGACACGGTTGCGGGCGAAAAGCCGGTAATGCGGCTGATCTCGCGGACGCTTGCTTTAGCCATCGTTCCCCCTAGCATCGGTCGCGGCCGAGCATCGTGGCTTGACCGCCCCGTGACTCGGCAACTAAACGACCGCAAATTCAATCTAAACAGAATAGTAAATGTTTAATAGCTAGTTTAGCCTGTTGTCAAGCGAAGTGGCACGACTATTCCCCCAACGGGCGCATTTGTCCATCTTAACGTTATTACGCAAGGTCTTCGCCATTGCTTGCTATTACGCGTCGGTACCATTCGAAGCTTTTCTTTTTACGTCTCTCAAACGAGCCCGCACCGCTATCGTCTCGATCGACATAGATAAACCCGTAGCGCTTACGCATCTGTCCTGTGGCGACCGAAACCAAATCGATCGGGCCCCAACAGGTATATCCCATGAGTTCCACCCCGTCGAGCTCGACGGTCTCCCTCATCGCCTCGATGTGGGCCCGCAGGTATTCAACTCGATAGTCGTCTTCTATTTCACCCGAATCTTCCGGCACATCAGGAGCACCCAAACCGTTTTCGACGATGAACAGCGGCTTTTGATAGCGATCCCAGATTTCATTCATGGTGACGCGCAGCCCTTTGGGGTCGATAAACCTCCCCCAAGGCTCCTGTTTTAGATACGGATTAGGCGCCGAGCGAAGAAGGTTCGAATCGAACTGACCTTCCGCATGCGCTTTTGCGACGCGCGTCGAGTAATACGAAAACGAGACGAAATCGACCAGGTTTGCAGCCAGTACTTCGCGGTCATCATCCCGATAGGGCACCTCAAAACCATGGCGGGCGTATTCCTTGAGAACATAGCTCGGGTACGCACCGCGCACCTGGACGTCGGTAAACATGTAATGGCTGCGATTCTCAGCCTGCGCAGCCAGCACATCGTCCGGATCACATGTAGCCGGATAGAAGACACCTGCGTTGAGCATGCAACCGATCTTCGCCCCAGGGCACAGTTCATGACACGCCCCGACCGCACGGGCGCTCGCAACCAATACATGGTGCACGGCCGTGTGAACCGTTGCATAGCGATTCTCCCCTTGCTCGAAGATGATCCCCGCCGCCATAAAGCACGCCTGCGTCATGATGTTGATCTCGTTAAAGGTCAGCCAATAATTGACCAATCCCCGATAGCGCTCGAACACGGTACGCGAATATCGCTCGAACAGGTCGACCAACCTGCGATCGCGCCATCCGCCATACGCATCGACGAGATGCATGGGGACATCATAGTGGTTGAGCGTCACCAAAGGCTCAATGTCATGCGCGCGACACGTCCTAAAAACATCCTCGTAAAAGGCAAGGCCTTCTTCATTGGGCTCGGCTTCGTCTCCTTTGGGAAAAATGCGGCTCCAGGCGATTGATAAGCGCAGGCATTTAAAACCCATCTGGGCAAACAGTTCAATATCCTGCTTGTACCTATGGTAAAAATCAATGCCCTTGCGAGCGGGATAGAAGCTGTCGGGTGCCAACGCACGCGGATCAAGGTCTCCCCGCATGACGTCCATGCGTTGATCGCCAAACGGCAGCATGTCGGAATTGGCTAAACCGCGACCGCCTTCGTTCCATCCTCCCTCGCACTGGTTTGCAGCCAGAGCCCCGCCCCATAAAAAATCTTCTCTAAACATTATGGTGTCGTCCTTTCTATCAAATTCCCGGCCCACACTGTCGAACGCAACGGACTCGGCAAGTGCCGCGCAACAGCACAGTACCGTTGCGCGGCCAAGGGGTCGGACCGCGCAACGGCTGGGGAGCATATTTGTGTAGTAGCCTCTTATGCCTCGACGGATTCAACGGCCTCAGAATCGCCGCTCTTGGACTTCAACGGCATCTTCTCCTGTCCTTCAAATCCAAAAATCATCGCCAACGCAAACGTCACGGCACCGCCAGCAAGACACCCGATGGTGCCAGGGATGATATCCTGAGCAAACATGAGCACGTTCATCCATGGGAAACCAACGCCAGTGAAGATATAGACGTTGGCATGAAGAAGGCTTACCAGCAGACCACCGACAGCACCACCAATCATGTTCCAGGCAAGAGCCTTCTTGTCGCGAAACAGGATGCCGTAGATGATGGGCTCACTCACGCGA
>URNI01000081.1 GCA_900549135.1 uncultured Collinsella sp. | reverse complement strand
AATCGTCGGCAACAAGAATATGGATGTCGGCCATTAACGCTCATTCCTTTCGCGAATCTTGCGGGCACGCTCCCCACGCTGCTGGGCTTTGCGCTTGGCGCGGGCCTCGTCACGGGCGTTGAGCTCGGCGGTCGCATCGACCTCGCGAGCGGCGGGGCTCAAGAACATGTAACCGATGAGCGCCAGCACGACACCGACCGTAATGCCGATATCGGCAACGTTAAAGACGGGAAAGTCGATGAACGTGGTGGCTATAAAATCGGTCACGAAGCCAAAGACAAGGCGATCGATCGCGTTGCCGATGGCGCCGCCCGCAACCATGGCCATGCCCACAACCTCAAGACGAGCGAGCTGAGGCGCACGGAGCAAGTACACGGCAATGGCGACAATGACCGCAAGCGCCAGCACAGCAAACGCTATGCCATGCCCTTCGCCCATGCTAAAGGCAGCACCGATGTTGCGAACAAACAGAAAATCGATCACGCCGGGGATAACGGTCATATGCAGGGCATCGCCCACGGCACGAACCGCAAGCTTAGTCAGCTGGTCAACAAGCAACACAACGAGCGCTACCCCACCAGCAGCACCTAACCGCCAACGCAAAGGCGGCGTCATATCACCAGTACGACCCAAAGAAATCCCCTACCCTCAAGAACATCGAATAACGTTTAACGCAAAGCAATATCTTATATTGACCAGCAACGAAATAACCGATGATTCGTTACCGACAGCGAAAACCCGCCAGAGCGAGCAAAGTGCCTTGAAGCAAGGCGGCATAGATCTTTTGATCATGCCGCCGAAGCTGAAAGGCAGATTGCCGCTCTGGCGGGTTTGCAGCGTCAACCGGTTACGCGGTTTGGTAAAACCGCGTAACTACAAAGCGTCAGCGCAGCGCTTACAGATGTGAGCGTGGCCGTTGTACTCGCCGACGGTGGTGCGATAGTTCCAGCAACGGTCGCAGCACTCGCCCTCGGCAGCCTCGATGGCAACGGAGAGCTCCTCGCCCTGGGTCAGCTCAACATCGGAGACGATGTAGAACTCGGCCAGGTCGACGGCCTTGTCGCCGGTCAGCAGCGCATACATCTCGGCGGGAACGACCGCCTTGACGCGGACCTGCTGGCTCTTGGTGAAGGTGCCGGCAGAACGGGCATCCTCAAGGGCCTTGGTCACGGCGCTACGGAGCTCGAGTGAGGCCTCGAGCACGCCCTCAAACTCATTGGCCTCGTCGACCGTGATGGGCGACTTGTACCAATCGAGCAGCGCGGCGTACTTCTGGTGGTCGACGCAGCCGGCGGGCGCATAGGCCATGGCCTCGTCGACCGTGTAGGACAGGATCGGCTGCAGGTCGCGCATGAGCATCGAGAAGAGCTCGGCAAGTACGGTCTGGGCGCTGCGGCGCTCGAGCGAACCGGGCTTGTCGCAGTACAGACGGTCCTTCAGGGCGTCGAGATACACGTTGGAAAGCTCGGTAACCACAAAGTCGTAAAGCGCACGGTAGGCGCGCGGGAACTCGTAGCTGGCGTAGGCGTCGTCGACCTCGGCCTGGACCTGGGTCAGACGGGCAACCATGAGCTTGTCGAGCGGCAGCAAGTCGACAAAGGCGACGCCGTCGGTCTCGGGCTCAAACTGACCCTCGAGCTCGGAGAGCAGGAAGCGCAGCGTGTTGCGGAAACGGCGATAGGCATCAGACGTACGAGCGAGAATCTCGTGGTCGATGGAGACGTCGGAGCTGGTGTCGACAGAAGCAACCCACAGACGGATGATGTCGGCGCCCATCTCGTCACAGACCTTGTTGGGGTCGATGACGTTGCCGAGCGACTTGGACATCTTGCGGCCCTGGCCGTCGAGCGTGAAGCCCTGCGAGACGACCGCCTTGTAGGGAGCATGGCCGTTGGCGCCCACCGAAGTGAGCAGCGAGCTCTGGAACCAACCGCGGTGCTGGTCGGAGCCCTCGAGGTACACATCCGCCGGATACTCCAGCTCGGGACGGTACTCGCAGACGGCCTTCCAGGAGACGCCGGAGTCCCACCACACGTCGAGGATGTCCTTATCGGCCTTGAGGTGATGGCCGCCGCACTTGGGGCAGACGCAGGCCTCGCCCAGGTAGCTCTCGGGAGCGTCGGTGAACCAGGCGTCAGAGCCCTTCTCGTGGAAGAGCTTGATGACGGCATCGAGCGTGGCGTCGTTCATGACCTTCTCGCCGCAGTCGGCGCAGGTGTAGCTCGGGATAGGCACGCCCCAGTTGCGCTGGCGGCTGATGCACCAGTCGGGGCGCTGCTCGACCATGGCGCCAATGCGGTTGGCGGCATGGGCCGGATACCACTTGACGTTCTCGCGAACCTCTTTGCCTGCCTGCTCACGCAAACCGGTCTTGTCCATCGAGACAAACCACTGGTCGGTAGCACGGAAGAGCACCGGGTGCTTGCAGCGCCAGCAGTGCGGATAGCTGTGCGTGATCTTCTTCTCGAGGACCAGGGTACCGCGCTCGCGCAGGAACTCGATGATGTGCGGGTTGGCCTCATCGGTATCCATACCGCTGAAGGGGCCACCGGTGCCAAACTCCTCGCCGGTGTAGAACTTGCCGTCGTCATCGACCGGCATGCAGATGTCGGTGATGCCCTCCTTGAGGCAGGCAAAGTAGTCGTCGACGCCGTGGCCGGGCGAGTTGTGGACGATACCGGTACCGTCATCGACACCGACGTAATCGGCCAGCAGCGCCACGCCCTCGACACCGTCAAAGATCGGCTGCTTGTAGTGGATGTGGTGGAACGTCTCGGCGGGAACCACATAGGGCTTACCGTCAACCATAACCGGGGTGTACTCCCAGCCAAACTCCTCGCAGCACTTGGGAGCCAGATCCTCGAGCATGACCTCGGCACGGCCGTCATGCTCAACGGCGACATAGGCAGCGCCGGGCTTGAGGGAAACGGCCTGGTCGGAGGGGATGGTCCACGGCGTGGTCGTCCAGATGATAAAGTCGACCGGGCCGTCGAAGTTCTCGAGGGCGGCGGGCTTGGAGGTCATCTCAAAGCGCACGAAGATGGACGGGCTCGTCTCGTCGGAGTACTCAATCTCGGCCTCGGCCAGCGCGGTGTGGCAGTGCTTGCACCAGTGGACGGGCTTGTGACCGCGATAGATCATGCCCTTGTCGAACATGGCCTTGAAGACCTCGATGTCGGCGGCGTCATGCTGGTGATAGAGCGTCAGGTACGGGTTGTCCCAGTCGCCAAGCACGCCCAAGCGACGGAAGCCGGCCTTCTGGAGCTCGATGTTCTCGACAGCGAACTCGTTGCAAAGCTCGCGGATCTTAGCCGTGGAGGTCTGGTTGAACTTCTCGGTGCCGAGCTTCTCCTCGACCTTGTGCTCGATCGGCTGACCGTGGCAGTCCCAACCGGGGACATAGGGAACCTCATAGCCCTGCATCATCCAGTAACGGTTGATCATGTCCTTGGAGATCTTATTCATGGCATGGCCGATGTGGATCGGACCGTTGGCGTACGGAGGGCCGTCGTGCAGCACGAACTTCTTGTGACCCTCGTTCTTCTTCAGAACCTGCTCGTAGACCTTGTTGTCCTGCCAGTCCTTGAGTCGCTTGGGCTCGGACTTGGAAAGACCGGCACGCATGGGAAAACCGGTCTTGGGCAGATTCATCGTCTGCTTGTACTCGTTTGCCACGGTACCCCTTTCATGTCGTGGGCGCGCACGCCCTCTGGGCACCAAAAAAGCGCCCGTCCCTACAAGCTGGGACGAAGCGCCACAAAACAGGCAGTCTGCCCGTATAAGCTCTTCGCTTAACCACCCAGCTTAGATGCCCTCGCTCGCGTCGCCGCGCGCTCGCATCCGTTACTCGGCTGGTCTGTATCGACGACCATCTCGGCGATGTCTACTAAGACGAACCTGCTTGGCACGTCCGTTGGGACCGCAGCTCCGGGGTGATTTTCATCGGTCGCATGCACGGGTTCTCAGCGCTCCCCGCTCTCTGTAGCATGCGGACGGCCGACTACTCGTCCCCATCAACGCTTATGCGGAGTATGCTAGCACGTTCCGCGCCGGCGAAAAACCCTCAACACTGGTTTTATACGTTCGAAATTTCTCGCGGCTGTGGACCTTCTCTTGGAGCAAAATACCTGAAAGCACTTTATCGAACGAAAGAAGGTTGCTATGCGCACGATTGGAATGAGCGACTACACCGTTGGCGAGGATTGCTTTGACGAGCTGCCCGGCGCACTGGCCGAGTACGGCGCGAAGAAGGTCGCGATCATCGGTGGCCAGCGGGCACTGGCCGCAGCACTTCCCGGTATCGAAGCTGCGCTGGCGGGTACCGACGTCGAAATTCTCGAGACGCGCGTCTACGGCACCAACAGTACGCGTGCCAATATCGCCAAGGTCGTGAATTCCCCTGCCTGCCAGGAAGCTGACGTGCTTATCGCATGCGGCGGCGGCAAGGCGCTCGATACCGTCAAGACGGCTGCTATCGAGCTCAAGAAAATCGTCTTTACCGTGCCGACGATCTGCTCCAACTGCTCGGCCGCGACAGCCATTGCCGTCGTGTATAACGACGACGGCTCGCTCGAGGGCTATTCGTACCCCAACCGACCGGCGCACATCTTCATCAACCCCAAGATCATCGCCGAGGCACCGGCGGAGTACTTCTGGGCCGGCGTGGGCGATGCCCTGTCTAAGCAGCCCGAGGTCGAGTACGCCACGAGCGCCGGTAATTTGGAGCACACCGCCGGTCTTGGCCTGGCACTCGCCCACACCTGCTCCGAGCCGCTGTTTACCTACGGCGTCCAGGGTCTTGAGGACGTGCGCCAGGACCTGTCGAGCGAGGCCGTCAAGCAAATCGCGCTCGACATCGTGGTTAACACGGGCTACGTTTCCAACCTGACCAACCAGAACGATTACTACTACAACTCGAGCGTGGCGCACGCGTTCTACAACGCCACCTGCAGCATTCCGCGTGAGGGCACCTACCTGCACGGCGAAGTCGTAAGCCTGGGCGTGCTGGTGTTGTTCGCCTACACGGGCGACACCGAGAACCTTGAGCGCTACGCCGCCTTTAACAAGCAGATGGGCCTGCCCGTGACGCTTGAGCAGGTCGGGCTTTCCGAGGCCGATATCCCTGCTCTGTGCAAGTACGCACACGCCACCAACGAGTGGAAGCAGGGCAACCCGGAGCCCTTCACCGACAAGAAGTTCGCCGCTGCCATCAAGGCCGCCAACGCCTACGGCCACACCCTCCTTGCCTAACCTACCAAAAAGGGACAGGTTTATTTTGGCAGGTTTTATCTGGGCAAAAGCCATTGAACATTTGTTGAAATAGTTTACCTTGCCAGCAAAGGGGGCGACCATCCACTCGATGGCCGCCCCCCTTCATTTGCTATTTCAGCATGCTCGGGTCGAACTCGCTAGCCGGAATCACGCGGTACCCGTGACGCAGCAGCAGATCGACAAAAACACCATTACCCGCTGTGAGGGTGCCGCTGAATGTTCCGTCGTAAATGTGCCCTGCACCACACGAGGGACTGCGGTCCTGCAAAACACACGCCGCGATCTCTTCCGGTCCGCCTGCCTGCTCGCACATATCGAGCGCACGTTGGGCACCCAGGCGAAATTCGCGATCAACCGAGATGCCCTCGCAGGTACGGACCTCGCCGTCCACGATCTCGGACGGCTTGCGCGGCGTGGGCAGGCCGCCAAAGACCTCAGGGCACGCCAAGAGGACCTCGGTCCCCGTGCGCTCGCAAGCCTCGATCAGCTCTCGATGATAGTTGTCGAGCCCGTTATACTTGCAGCTCTCGCCCATTAAACAGGCGCTCACCACGATCTTCATAAACAACACTCCCCACGCAAAACGCCCCATTTGAGATGGACACTCAAATGGGGCGATTGACACTGCGCAACTAGTATTACTACTGCTTCGGCATCAGCGGATTCTCGCGCGTGAGGAGATTCATGAACTCCTCGCCCGTGATCGTCTCCTTCTTGTACAGATAACGAGCCAGCTCGTGGAGCTTGAACTTGTTCTCCTTCAGGATCTGCAGGGCGCGGTCGTGCGCATCCTCGATCAGCTTGGCGACAATCGCGTCCACGCGCTCGGCCGTACCGGGGGCGCAGGTGAGCGACGTGTCCTGGTTAAGGTACGCATTCTGAACGGTACCGAGTGCCATCATGCCAAACTCATCGGACATACCAAAGCGCGTCACCATGTTACGGGCGAGCTTGGTGGCCTGCTCGATATCGTTGGCGGCGCCGGTCGTCATCTCGCCAAAGATGAGTTCCTCGGCCGCGCGACCACCGCAGTAGACGGCGAGCTTGTCCAGAACCTCCTGGCGCGTCGTCAGGAAGCGCTCGTCCTCCTCGACCTGCATGGTGTAGCCCAGAGCACCGCTCGTGCGCGGCACGATGGTGATCTTCGTGACCGGTGCAGAGCCCTTCTGGCGGGCGGCAACGATGGCATGGCCGATCTCATGGTAGGACACAACCTGCTTCTCATGGTCGGACAGCACCGTCGACTTGCGCTGCTGGCCGGCGATGACGACCTCCACCGACTCCTCAAAATCGTCCTGCGTAGCGCGCTTGCGGCCCTCACGGACGGCACGCAGGGCGCCCTCGTTGATGATATTGGCCAGGTCAGCGCCCGAGGCACCGGGCGTGGCGCGGGCAATCGCGGTCAGGTCGATCGGCGGCTGCGTCTTCACGCTCTTGGCATGCAGCTCGAGAATGTTCTTGCGGCCGGTCAGATCGGGAAGCTCAACGGGAATGCGGCGGTCAAAACGACCGGGGCGCAGCAGGGCCGGATCGAGGCTGTCGGGACGGTTGGTGGCAGCGAGGACAACGATACCCTTGTGGTTATCGAAGCCGTCCATCTCGGTCAGCAGCTGATTGAGCGTCTGCTCGCGCTCGTCATTGCCGCTAAATCCGCCGCCGTCACGCTTTTTGCCGATGGTATCGATCTCGTCGATAAACACGATGCACGGAGCCTTTTCCTTGGCCTGCTTAAACAGATCGCGAACCTTAGCGGCACCGCGGCCGACGAACATCTCAACAAACTCAGAACCAGAAATACTAAAGAACGGCACGCCCGCCTCACCGGCAACGGCCTTGGCGAGCAGGGTTTTACCGGTACCCGGAGGGCCAACAAGGAGAGCACCGCGCGGCAGCTTGGCGCCAATCTCCTCGTAGCGCTGGGGCTTCTCCAGAAAGTCGACGACCTCCTTGAGGGACTCCTTGGCCTCTTCCTGGCCGGCGACATCCTTAAAGGTCACGCCCACGTCCTTGGAGGCGATCACGCGCGCGCCGGACTTGCCCAGTCCACCGCCGCCAAAGCCACCGCCGCCAAAGTTCATCGAAGGACCGTCATCACCCATGGCCTTCTTCATGCGGCGGTTAAGCCACCAGCCGATCAGGAAGAAAATCGCCATGGGAAGGATGAGCGTAAGCAGGTAGTAGGTCATCAAACCCGAGTTTTTATCGGGAACGACCGACTCCAGCGAAGCGCCAGACTCAAGCACGCGATCGGTAAAGCCCGCATCGTTCGGCACACCGGTCGTCTTATAGGCGATGTTCTCGTCCTCGCCCTTCTTGGTGTAATAAATCGAGTAATCGTCCGTGTTGTACTCGACCTTGTCGACACTCTTCTTATCGAGCGCTTTGACAAACGTCGAGTAATCGGTCTTCGTAATCTGCTGCGTGTGACCGATGTTGGGGAACAGAACGGTCGAGAGCACGAGGTAGACGACGAAGGCGATGAGCACGTAGAGGATCATATTCCGTCTACGCTTGTTGTCATCCATCTCCATCTGCTTGAACTCCATCTACTGGGGTTGATAATGCTTTCTAGAATACCCAACCCGGACGGCGATAAACCGACGCCGGGCACGAAAAGACAGAGATGGCATCACTGGAAGTCGGCAAGGTTCAAATCTATACGGGCGACGGCAAGGGCAAGACGACGGCTGCGCTGGGGCTCGCGCTGCGTGCCACGGGCTATGGACTTAACGTGCTCATGCTTCAGTTTGCCAAGAAGCTGCACTGCGCCGAACATGATGCAGCACTTCGTTTAGAGCTACGCATCGTACAAGCCGACCGCGACACACCCGAGGCTTGCGCCGCGCAGATCATGGAGCTCGCATGCGAGCAGATATCACAGGTCGACGTTCTGATTTTGGACGAACTCGGCGAGGCCATGCGACGGGGCTTTGTGACGCGCGAGGATGTGGAGGGGCTGATCGCGCTGAAGCCTGCCACCACGGAGCTCGTGCTCACCGGCCGCGGGCTGCTGCCGTTGGCCGACCTTGCCGACCTGGTCACAGAAATGCGCCCCGTCAAACACTACTTCGACGAAGGCCTCCTGGCCCGCCAAGGCATCGAATACTAAT
>URNI01000080.1 GCA_900549135.1 uncultured Collinsella sp. | reverse complement strand
GTCTTATGCAGGCGCTCGCTGCAAACGACGAGATCCGTATCAACTAACCCGCGGAGCCACCGGTGCCAAAGCGCGCACCGGTGGCTTATGGCGTTTAGAAAGGCTCATCAACCATGAACGATTCTGCTCTTAAGAGCTTCTGCACCTGGGCCCGTACGGAGCTCATCAAAGGCGTGGAGGCGCAGATGGTGCGCTACGGCATCACCGAACCTGCACCCGCGCCCGTTGGGTCCGAGACCGTCAACGGCCTGCCCCTAAGTCCGGCTGAGATTGAGCAACGCGACGAACTGCTGCGCATGCAGGCAGAGGTGGGTCACGAGGCGCTGCTCGACCGTGCGGCCTACACCTGGTTCAACCGCATCGTGGCCATTCGCTTCATGGATGCATGCGGATGGCTTCCCAGCCTTATGCGCATGCTAAGTCGTGCGGACGGCAGCCATGGCAGCGAGGCCGTGGAGAACGCACTGGACGTGGAAATAACGACGGCCGATACCGATCGCATAGCCGAGCTCAAGATGGCGGGCTTGGATGAACCGTTGTGGCGCTACCTGTTTGTTGCTCAGTGCGAGGAGCTTGCCGATTGCCTGCCGGGCGTCTTTGAACGCGTGGGCGGAGCCATGGAGCTGCTGTTGCCCCAGGGCCTCATGATGGCTGACAGTGTGGTGGGCAAACTCAATGCCGTCCTCACTGACGAGGACTGGCGCGAGGGCGTGACCGTTCTGGGCTGGATGTATCAGTACTACAATGCCGACGTTAAAGACGAGTTTTTCAAGTCCAAGCGCAAGGCAGCGGCGGCGGACATCGCGCCCGCCACGCAGCTCTTCACCCCCGAGTGGATCGTGCGCTATATGGTCGAGAACTCGCTCGGCCGTCTGTGGATGCTCAACAATCCGGGGAGTTCGCTACGCGAGCGCATGGAGTATTACATCGAGCCCGATGCTGAGCACGAGGACTTCATTCGCATTTCGAGTCCCGAGGAGATAACCCTCTGCGACCCCGCATGCGGCTCGGGCCATATTTTGGTCTATGCGTTTGAGCTGCTCTTCCATATGTATGAGGAGCGCGGCTATCGTGAGCGCGAGATTCCCGAGCTCATTCTTACTAAAAACCTTGCAGGTATGGAAATCGATTCCCGCGCGGCACAGATCGCGGAGCTGGCGCTTGCCATGTGCGCCCGCGAGCACGACCGTCGCTTCTTTAGGCGTGGCGTTCGTGCCGACGTTACCGTGCTCTCGAGCATCCCGCTAGGGGAGGACGAGCTGCCGGGTAACAAGAAGCTCGCCGAGGAGCTGAGTCATTTGGGCGAGATCGGTTCGCTGCTCAATCCCTCAGAGGACGAGATCGACGAGCTCAAGGCTGCCGCCGCGAGTTGTTCCGATGACCTTTTTGCCGCTACGGCCAAAACTAAGCTCGAAAGCGCCGTCGCCATTTGCGAGAAACTGTCCCGTCGTTTTATCTGCGTCGTGGCAAATCCTCCGTATATGGGCAGCAGTAGCTTTAACCCCTTCATGAGCAAGTGGGTCAAGAAGAGCTACCCCGACGTGAAGAGTGACCTCTTCTCCAGCTTTGTCGTTCGCATGTTCAGTCTCGCCAAGGACCACGGCGAGTGCGGAGTCATGTCGCCTTTCGTCTGGATGTTCATCGGAAGCTATGAGAAGCTCCGCAACGAGATTATCGACAACAGAACGCTGACCTCTCTCATCCAGCTTGAGTACTCGGGCTTCGCTGGCGCGACCGTGCCCATCTGTACCTACACGTTCCACAATTCGTTCGTCAAGGGCTACAAGGGCGGCTATGTGCGCCTTTCGGACTTCGTTGGTGCTGCTGTCCAGGCCCCGAAGGCCCTCGAGGCGATCCGAAACCCCGACTGCGGCTGGTTCTATCGCCGCGACGCCGACACCTTCAAGCAAATCCCCGGCACCCCCATAGCCTACTGGGCCAGTGACGGGTTACTCTCTGCTTTCTCTTTGGGCCACTCCATTGGCGATTACTCGGACTATACAGGGTCTCAAAATAAAACAGGCGACAACAATTTATATTTGCGCTTGTTTTGGGAGGTCGGCGCGCGTTCGGTTGGGCGAAAAGGCTCATGGGCTACTTACTCAAAGGGCGGCGACTTTCGTCGATGGTTTGGCAATCTTCATTGGTTGGTTTCGATCAAAAAGGACGCAATTGAGTTTTACCAGAGTAATCCGACCTCCAATTTACTGGCGTCAAAATATTGGTTCAGTGAAGGCGTTTGTTACACAATGCTGACATCAGGCAAGCCGAGTTTCAGGCTATTGCCGCCGACGGGCGGATTTGACATGGCCGGCCCATGTATCTGTAATCTGGACCAAAACAAGAACTGGGCTCTAGGCTTCCTCAATTGTTCCATCGCTGCCGATGTCCTCAGCATGCTTAACCCCACTCTTAACATGCAAGCGAGAGACATCAAAGCTCTTCCCGTGCTTATTTCCGCCGAGCATCAACCGGCAATTAATAGTCTGGTCGACAACAATGTCTCCATTTCAAAAACTGATTGGGACTCGTTTGAGACTTCTTGGGATTTCAAGCGCCATCCATTGTTGTAGGGGTAGAAATGCTAATGAAAAAGTATTCACTTGTTTCTAATGGACCTTCTGCAGTGTCTGAGGATCAGTACTTTGATTACTGCTGCATGGAATATTCAAAAATGCTTGAGAACCAGTATTTATTAGAACGTAATTACCAGTCTTTTTTCGAGCATAATCCATGCATGCTGCCAGGTGCCTTAGAGGGCAACCCGTCTCACGGTCCTTTATTTTGGGCTGTGATTAGCCAGCCGGAAATAGGCAGAGATATAGTTCGTCGACCTGATTTTATGTGGATAACTATGACTAGCTTAGAGCTAATTCCTGTATTGATTGAAATTGAGAGGCCTAACAAGACCGAGTTCCGTGTTTCAGATAATGTGCAGAATTCTAAGTTCACTCAAGCTTTGGAACAAATAAAGGAATGGAAAGCGCTTTTAAAGAAGCATGATGTCCTTAAAGCATTCTTTGAGCGTTATTCGATTCCTGATAGGCTTGCCAGACCAGAATGTGTCAAGCCTGTTTTTAAATTGATATATGGAAGACGCAAAGAGTTTGAAAACGATCCATGGCTTCAGGATAAGCGTAGGGCCGCGCAAGAGAATAATTTCGACATTATATCTTTCGATCGACTTTCCCCTAATCGTGGTTCGATGTCTTATGGCTGTATCAGAATCGATGGTAAGGGCTGCCAATATGCGGTTTCGGTCCCTCCAACGTTTCGATTAGGACCTGTCGTTGCGGAAGTCTGCTCAAAGTGGTCCGGATTTCCAAATGCTGTTCGTGAATCCGGTTGCGATGACGATCGAAAACAATTTTTAATTTCAAGATATGAGTATTGGTCAAAGTGGGCTCTAGACGCCAATCACGGGTTGTATTGCACATCCGATTGGGAGTAAGTGGAGTGCGATTGCCTTATTGCTTGAAAATGTTTCAACTAACCAACGGAAGGACTGTGCACCATGTCCACGCTGCTCAAAGATAAATACGAGGCTCGCAAGGCCGAGGTCAATGCTCGCTTTGAGCAGCTTCGCGCTAACGAGGAGGAGCTCAACCGAATCTTTGCCAAGATCTACAACATGGAGGGCGAGGTGCCCATCGAGGTCGAGGATAAGTACGTTTCGGTGGCGCGCATCTTTGATACCGCCGATGAGATCCCCGAGAGCTATAAGGGCAACAAATACGTGCGCACTAAGCGCGATGAGATCACCTCGCTCATAAGCTATGCCGTGGGCTGCATGTTTGGCCGCTATTCGCTGGATGTGGACGGGCTGGTCCTGGCCGATCAGGGCGCCACAGTCGATGACTATCTGGCCAAGATGCCCAACTCTGATCATGTGACCTTTATGCCCGATAGCGATAACGTACTGCCCATTACCGATGACGAGTACTTTGACGACGACATCGTGCGCTACTTTATCGACTTTGTGCGCACCGTGTATGGCGAGGGGACGCTTGAGCAGAACCTGGCCTTTATTGCCGAGGCACTCGGCGGCAAGGGTACCTCGCGCGAGGTAATCCGCACCTACTTTTTGAAGGACTTCTTTAAGGACCACTGCCAGACCTATAAGAAGCGCCCCATCTACTGGCTGTTCGACAGCGGCAAGAAGAACGGCTTCAAGTGCCTTGTTTACATGCATCGCTACCAGCCTGACCTGTTGGCTCGCATCCGCACCGACTATGTGCATGAGCAGCAGGAGCGCTACCGTGCCCAGATCGGGTATGCCAACGATGCCCTTGTCAGTGCCGAGCGCGGCGAGCGCGTGCGCTTGGATAAGCGCATCAAAAAGCTCAACGACCAGCTCAAAGAGACCGTTGCCTACGAGGAGAAACTGCACCACTTGGCAGACCAGATGATTAAGATCGACCTGGATGACGGCGTCAAGGTCAACTACGCCAAGTTTCAGGATGTGCTGGCGAAGATTAAGTAACTGCAGATACGGTAAGGATATTCATGCCCAAGATCGATGTAGAAGAACAGCTCAAGCTGCGATTTTTGCAGCCGTTGTCCTCATGCGCGCCGCGCCGTGTGGTGGTTTGGCACGATGCAGACGGCGAGTTTGCTCCTGAGTTTGAGCGATTGGCTGCCGAGGGTTTCGACGGCGTGGGGGCCGATGCCGGCGTAATGCCTGCTCACGGTGACCTTGAGCGCCCGGTGCGCTTTGTTGAGGCCTGCGAGGGCCGTATGTTTGCCGTCAAGAAGCTCATCAACCGCGATGACCTTGCGAGCGATATCTTGCTGTATCGCCGTTGCCCGCGCGGCAGGCTTGAAGGTGATTGGCTTGCCGATGTTGAGCTGTATGCCGATCAGTTCCAGGCTGACTATCTTTCGCTTTTGGCCGATCAGCTAGGCATCGAGAATATCGACGCCGTACGCGAGAGCCTGCGCGAGCACAAGACGTTCTTTGATGCCAAGACCCGCTGCGCTAAGTTTGCCGCGTGTGTTCCGCATGCCTCGGGCGCATCCGATATCGAACTCGGCATCCTTACGGTGATTTTTGGCGGTAAAGAGCCTGGTGACGCGCGCCCCGCGTTTGTGCTGCGTGGCTGTATGACCATGCTGCTGCACGAGGGTCCCGAGGCGCTGGCCGAGTTGGTGGACAAGTACTGCGTGCGTGATGTGCTCTCTGCCTTCATCGTGCGTTGCTATGGGTTTGATGGGCCGCTTTACGAGCGTGACTCATTGCTTATGCTTGCATCCCATGTGCTTCTTACGGCGGCATCCACCGCGCTTCCCGAGGGAGCGCTCAAGGGGCTTGAGAGCCATGTGGCTCCCGCCTATGGGCCCTATTGCCTTGAGGCGGTGCGTACGTGGGACCAGGCCGCCGATACCCAGGCATCGAGCGAGGACCTATTTGAGATTTGCCGTTTGGTTGAGGACGCCCGCGGACTCTTTGCACGGTTCGAGACCTTGCCGATCGATGTACTGACCTCGCTTGATGTGTTTCCGTGCGTCAATGAGGCTGTGCTCTCGCAGCTGTTCTGCTCGTTTGCGCAAGGTGCAGACCGTGTTGAGGATGCGCGTGCCTTTGCTGCGCGCCGTTGCGACCTAAGCTGGTACCGTCGTGTCGAGAGCTACTTTGACCTGCTTGCCGCTGTGGCCGATATGTGTGCGTTTAGGCAGGCGCACGCGGGCGGGTTCCATCTGGCGCAGCCCCAGCAGGTGTGGGATGCCTACACGTCCGATTGGTATGCCATGGATGCCGCCTATCGTCATATGTGCACCGCGTATCTGCGGGCGCGCTCCGTCGGGTGCGATGTGCTCGAGGAGCCCACCCGCGCCGTGGCGGACTGGGCGGAGAATCTCTACAGCAACTGGTTCTTGGCGGATGCCAATGCCTGCTGGACATCCGCTGCGCAAGGGGAGTGGGCCGATTGCGGCTACATCGAAGGTCCCTCACGGCAGGATGAGTTCTACTGGCATATGCTGCCCACCTTTGTGGGCTCTGCCAAAACGACGGTCGTTATTGTGAGCGACGCGCTGCGCTATGAGGTGGCTCGTGACGTTGCGGCGTTGCTCGAGCGCGAGCGCGGCGGCAACGTCAAGGTCTCTAGCATGCAGGCGGCCTTTCCCTCCATTACCGAGGTGGGTATGCCCGCGCTGCTGCCGCACCAAGCGCTTGAGCTTGCAGCGGATGGCCCATTTGTGTTGGCTGACGGCATGCCCACTGCGACGACTCCGCAGCGCGAGGCCGTGCTCGCCCACGTTGAGCCCACGGCCCGCGCTTTACGCTCGAGCGCATACCTCAACATGGCGGGAACCGAGCGCAAGGCGCTGCTCAAGGACTCAAGACTCGTCTACCTCTACCACAACAAGATTGATGCTACGGGCGAGAAGGCCGTTACGCAGGATGACGTCTTCGATGCCTGCGCGGACACTGTGGAGGAACTTGCCACGTTGGCGCGCCGTGTGTGCACCGACGCCCCGGGCGCACGTGTTGTTATAACGGCGGACCACGGCTTTATCTACACGCGTCGGGAGCTCAGCGAGTGCCAGATGCTCGGCAAGCCGGACCTTCCCGTCCTTGACGCTCCCGTCATGTGCGGCAAGCGTCATCTGGTGGTGCCCAACGAGGCCGTGGGCGAGCTTTCGGACGAGGTACGCGGGGTGTTTGTTACTGTTGACATGGGACGTTTGGGCGCCGGTTTTGAGGGGTTTGCCCCGCGCGAGAATGTGCACTTCAAGCGTCCCGGCGGCACTAACAACTACGTCCACGGCGGCATGAGCCTGCAGGAGCTCTGCGTGCCCGTTATCGGTTTTTGGCGTGCGCGCTCGGGTTCCAAGGACTTTGTCGACACGCGCGCGGCGACGTTGCGCGTACTAAGTGAGGGACGCCGAGTGACCAACTCGCTCTTCTCGGTCAACTTGATCCAGGAAGAACCCGCCCAAGGCAAGGTTTTGCCGTGCGAGTACGAGCTGGTGTTTACCGATGCAAGTGGCAACGAGGTGAGCGATACGGTCAAGGCGCATGCTAACAAGACTTCTGTTAACTCGCAGGAGCGCGTGGTGCATGCCAAGTTTGCGTTGCATACAGCGGATGGATTCTCGGCCAAGGGTCCGTACTATCTGGTCTGCCGCGAGCGCGAGACGGGCAAGATCGTTTGGCGCGAGACGTACACCATCGCTGTTTCGTTTGCCCCTGTTGCTGACTTTGGTTTTTAGGAGTGTGCCCTATGTTTGATAGCCATGACAACGATCTGTGGGAAGTTCCCTCGATTGATGTGGATGTGCCCGTGGAGGCTGCGGCGCCTGTGGAGGCCCCGGCGGCTGAGGCTACTGCGCCTGCACCGCAGCCGGTGGCCGCTGCGCCCGTTGAGGCTGCGGTGCCCGACGAGGATGAATCCTCGACCGATGGCTATGACCAGGCTGTGGCCGAGGCTCCCGAGGACGACGGCTACGACATGGATGGGCTGGACGGCAAACTGCTCGAGCACTTTGCCGGCAAGATCGTTCGCAAGGATCTGACGGCCCTTATGAAGCGCGGCGCTAATGTGCCAACCTTTGTGCTGGAGTACCTGCTGGGCATGTACTGCTCAACCGACGACGAGGATGCCGTGGCAGAGGGCCTGGACCGAATCCGCAGGATCCTCACCGATAACTACGTGCGTCCCGATGAGTCCGAGCGCATTAAGTCCAAGATTCGCGAGCTGGGTCGTTTTACCATCATCGATAAGGTGACGGCCAAGCTCGACGAGTACAAAGATATCTACGTGGCGTCGTTTGCCAACTTGACCATCGAGCCGTTTGTGATGCCGGCTGAGTACGTGCGCGACTATTCCAAGATTCTGCAGGGCGGCATTTGGTGCATTATGAGCATCGAGTATCGTCACCCCTTGGATGAGGAAGACGAGTTTGGCATGGAGGTCTTTGGCGACGATGCGCCGCGCCGCTCCAAGGCCAAGCGCAAAAAGCGCGGACCCGAGGACTCTCCGTTTAGTGTGGCGTCGCTCACGCCCATCCAGATGCCCAATCTGGACCTGGATGCCATGATCGACGAGCGCCAGTACTTTACGCGCGACGAGTGGCTCAATATGCTGCTGCGCTCGGCTGGCTACGAACCCAGTGAGCTTTCCGAGAAAGAGCGCCTGCACTTTATCGAGCGCATGGTGCCGCTCATCGAGCGCAACTACAACCTGTGCGAGCTGGGTCCCCGCGGCACCGGCAAGAGCCATATCTACAAAGAGGTCTCGCCCTACGCCATCTTGCTTTCGGGCGGCCAGACCACCACGGCCAACCTGTTCGGCCGCATGAACTCCATGCGCGCCGACCGCGTGGGCTTGGTGGGCCACTGGGACTGCGTGACGTTCGACGAGGTAGCCGGCATGCGCTT
>URNI01000079.1 GCA_900549135.1 uncultured Collinsella sp. | reverse complement strand
TGATTCGGATGGCTGTCCCGCCTATGCCACAAGCGCTCTGCATACCTATAGCATGCTCTTCGACGAGGAAATCCTTCTCAAAGGCCTCGATGTCTACAAACGATTGCTTTTGCTTGACTAAGGCGCAAAGGACTATTTGTTCTAGAAAACACGAACAAACGTACGATATAATAGAGATGTAAGTCTATAGAAACGTTTGACGTTACTAACGTAAGGCGATACTATGATTGCATCGTATAAAGATGAGGATACCGAACGCTTTGCCATGGGTGTGCGGGTCAGGAGGTTCGTGCCCTTTGAGCGTGTTGCGTTGAGGAAGATTCGCCAACTGCAGGTTTGTGCTTCGCTTGATGATCTTCGCGTTCCACCGGGCAACCGCCTGGAAGCTTTGAAGGGCGATCGTGCCGGTCAATATAGTATCCGTGTTAACGAGCGCTATCGGGTCTGTTTTGAGTGGAGACAGGAGATGGCTTGGAATGTCGAAATCGTCGATTATCACAAGTGATGAGACTTCGGCCGATTTGCTGTCGCCGGTGACTCCTGGTGAGCTTCTCAAAGAGGAGTTTCTTGTTCCCATGGGCATTTCTCAATATCGCCTTGCGAAAGAGACTGGGATTCCGGCTCAGCGTATCGGGCAGATTGTCTTGGGAAAACGTCGCGTGACGGCCGACACCGACCTCCGTCTTTGCCGTTATTTTGGCCTGACGGATGGTTATTGGCTGCGCGCTCAGGTGGCGTTTGACCTTGAGGCCGAGAAAAGGCGGATCGAACCGGAACTCGACAAGATCGTTCCTGTTCAGCAGGCTATCGCACTGTAGTGCTCAAAGATGATGGGGGTGGCGCGGCGATGAGGCGACGCCGACAGTCTGCCGTATATAGTCCGGGTGGATGCGGGTGCGGTTTGCTGCTGCTTCCGGTCATCGCTGTGGGCATTGGCGTGATGTTTGTGCTTGCTGGGCTGGCTACGGCGGCACTCGTACTGTTTATCACTGCTATCGGCGTGACGATTTGGCTTTATCGCAGTCGTGAGCAGCGCCGCGCCGACGGTAAGACCAATGTAGGATGGATTGCCTTTTTGGTCATCGCCTACCTGCTGAGCATCAGCTATTTGGCCTTCTTTATCCTGTTGCTTGTGAGCACCTTTACCGGGGAATCCGTCACGGTGGGTTGATGCACTGCCAGCAGACGGTTGCGCAAAGTGCGTTTGCTCGGCGTTTGGATAACTGCATTGGCCGTTTACCGCAGCCTTAGCTCTCAGCTAATGAATTCAAGTTTAATCCTTCCTACGATGTGCTGTGTGCCGGCACGGTAGCCGGATCGTAGGAAGGATGCATGATGAAAAAGCTTGAAAACGAAGTGCTGCTGAGCCGTCGCGCTGCACTGGGCGCATTCGCCACCGTCGCCTTGGGGACTGCCGGTTTTCTTACCGGTTGTGGTAGCGATAAGGCGACCGTCACCGAGGACGCTGGCGATGGCGACAAGAAGGAAGAGGCGAAGAAGGAAGAGCAGTCTACGACTGACCTGGCGGTTGGTGCGACGGTGACCACGGCTGCCGGTCTTTCCGTCGTTGTCGATTCCGTCCAGCCCGGCCTCACAAATTATGACGGTTCGACCATGACGGGCATTCACGTCACGTACGTCAACAATGGTGATGAGGGCGCAGATTACAACATCTACGACTGGAAGGGCGAGGACGCCAACGGCGCTCAGCAGAATCAGGGTTACTACAGCGAGGGCTCCGATGAGCTGCAGTCTGGTACCCTTGCCGCTGGTGGCTCTGTGGCGGGCAATATCTACTTTGATGGCGATATCAAGAAGGCACTGTATTTTGCCAACATGTTTGATAAGTCTGCCACTGCAAGCTGGGTGTTGGCCTAGCATGTCGCTACCGTTGCGCCGTATGGGAGGTGAAGTCGTATGCCCGATAAAAAGCTGACTGACGAGTTGCTCAATGAGCTTCTCGACGCGCCAAACATCGATGGCTATATCAAAGAACACGACTTTGCCGCCCCGTCGCTTTCGAACTACCTGAAGCAGCTACTGCAGGAAAAGGGCTTGGAGCGCTCGCGCGTGGTTCGTATGGCCGATCTCAATGAGACCTTTGGCTATCAGATCTTTACCGGTGCGCGGCATCCGAGCCGCAATAAGGTGCTGCAGATTGCCTTTGCGATGGCGCTGACGCTCAAAGAAACCAACCGTGCGCTGACGGCTGCCGGGGTAAGCGTCCTTAACTGCGAGGACCGCCGCGATGCGATTATCATTTTTTTGCATCGATCGCGGGTGCAGCCTCCAAAAGGTCAACGAGGAGCTGTATCACTTTGGCGAGGAGACGGTGAGTTAGCGGCTGATATCTGAGCCGGCGGAGCTGCCGAACAACGATGCAAACGAACGGGGCGCAGATGCCATGGGGTGTCTGCGCCCTGCGCTATGATGGAGGCTATGGATACTCAGAGCCCAACATATTCCGATGACGAGCTGACCGCAGCGCTTGCCGAGCACCTGGCGTCGCTCGATCGCGACGACAGCTATCGCGTGGAGCGTGTACTTAAGCGCTCGTCCGTTGAAACAACCGAGCTCGTGTACTTTGAAGGAACCGGCGGTGGTTCGCTCGGTCCCTTTGTTCGTAAACGCATCGATGCTTCGGCTCAAATCGGCGGGGCATACGAGCGTCTGTTTGCCGCTCAGCGGGCAGGCAGGCGTTTTGAGCACCTGCCCAGAATCGTCGATTGTCGTCGTGTGGGCGACGAGCTCAACGTGGTTATGGAATACATCGAAGGGGAGACACTCGGGGCGCTGGTGGACCGTCTGGGAGCCACCCCCGATTATGCGCGTGAATTGTATCCTGCCCTATGCGATGCCGTGGGCGAGCTCCATGCCGGTTTTGCAATGGTGGGGGAGACGTCGGCGCCGGTGATCCATCGCGACCTCAAGCCGTCGAATATCATCGTGACAGGTGCCAACTATACGCCTGATGACGGCCTGACATTTTCATCGCTGGTGATTATCGACCTGGGGATCGCGCGCGTATGGCGCGATGGCGCCGATGCTGACACCGTCAAGTTTGGCACGCGACCCTATGCGCCGCCCGAGCAGTATGGGTTTGGGCAGACGAGTGTGCGCAGCGACGTCTACGCACTTGGGGCCCTGTTGTTCTTCTGCTTGACGGGAGTCGACCCTAAACCAGAGCTCGACATGCGTGAGCAATGCGAGGCGCGCAGCATTTCCACTCCACTTGCCGATGCCGTTTGCATGTCGATGGCGCTCGACCCGGCCAAGCGTTTTGCGAGTGCGGAAGCGTTGGGACGGGCGACGCGCGCGGCATACGATCTGAGTCGCCCCGTGCGGCCTTCTGCGCCTGCGCCTGTCCGTACTCCGGCCTCGGAGACAGTGTTGGCGTCCCAAGGGCTCCAGAAACCCGCAGGGCTTCCTAGCCCTGCCGCCTCCGCTGCATGCGGTCTGCTCTCTCGCGTTCCGGAGTCTCTGGGGCGCATTTGGAATACACTCGTCTGCTTCTCGCTGCTTGTGTTCTTTGCCGGTAGCCACTTTGCCGTCTTTCACCCCACGGGAGCAAACCAAAGCTACCCGACGTGGCTTCTCATAATCGAGTATTTTTTCTTTGTCGATGGCCTTATGGTGCTTATGCATTTTGCGCTGCTCGATAAGCGCCGTCTTCGTCGGCGATTCGCATTGCTCGACAGCTATCGCGGCAAGAAGCTCGCGAAGCTCTTGCTCAAGGCATTGGGTGTGCTGCTCCTATGCATGATCGTCATAGTCGCGGTTGCCAATGCGACCGGCGTCGTCGATACCTCCGCTACCTAAAAGAAAAAGGGCCCCATTGGGGCCCTTTGCAGTTGCACTTAGATGCGGTTCATCTGAGCGGCGACTTTGTTGTACCAGTCCTGCCACGTGGGCGGGCAGTACTTTTTGGCCGCTGCTGGGGTAAGGGTGGAGCCGTAGTTGGCGCCCAGATAGGCAACGTGGGCAGAGATGCCCTCGCTCCAGCTGCCAAAGCTGCGCCAACCGCCGCCACGTGCACTCCAGCCCCAGGCGTTGTAAGAATTGGCGCAATAAGCACCCTTGGTGCTCTCGATGCAGGCGATGGCGGGGGACCAACGGGGGTCGACACCGGTATTCCAAGCGGCGACGGCAAAGTTATAGCCCTGGCCTGCCATGGGGGAGCCGGCGAGATAATTGTCGATGCGGCTCGTCCACTCATTAATGAACGAATCGTAATCGGAGCTACCGGTATTGGCGTTGTTCACCGTGGTGTCGATGGTGGTGTTGGTGTTGGTGGCCTGGCTGCTGGAATTGCTGCCACTCACGCCCTCGCCCGAGAGCTTTTCGGCGGCAGCGGCCTTATCGGCCTCAAGCTTGGCAAGCTCGGCGGCATTTTCCTGCTCGGCTTTTGCCTGCGCCTCGCTGCGGAGCTGCTGGGCCTGCGCCAGCGCATCCTCGGCGTTTTTCTGCTCTGCCTCAAGCTGAGACTTGGCTTGCTGGAGCTCGGCTTTGTTCTGCTCGAGTTCGGTTTGCATGTTATTGAGCTGCTCGATCTCGTCGACGCTCGAGCTCGTGATCTGGTTGGTGTATTTGCAGGTCGTGATGAACTCACCCAGGCTCTGCGCGTTGACCAGGAAGCTCACGATGGGATTGGTGCCCTTCTGATACTTGTACAGATCGCGCATGGCGGAGCTTGCCTTGGCCTGCTGCTCGGGAAGCTTAGCCTCGATTTCCTCGATGCTTGTCTCATTGGAGTCAATCTGCTTTTGCAGGTCATCGAGTTTGGTGCGGGCGTCGTTGTAGGCGCTCGTGGCGGCTTCGATCTTCTGCTGGGCTGCGGAAAGCTGGTCCTGCGTTGCCTGCGAGGCGGCATACGCCGCAACGGGGGAGAGCATCGGCGTGGCCGTCAGCGCAACGGCGAGCGCGGCGCTCGTGATGATACGAGCCGGCCTCGACGCGACGAGCGCTGCGGTGCGATGGTTCGAATGCTGCATCCAGTCCCTCTGCAATCAATCGTAGGTTATGGTTCGAACGGTATTCTACTACTGCTTTCGACCTCAACTTGAACCTTAAAGGTTCCAAAGGGTCAAGTTGAACTTGAGGCTTTGGCTTTGACCTGCAGTTATGATGAATTGTTGAGAAACCATAGAGTTCAACTTTAACGTTACGGAACCCTGTTTGTGAGGATTTTTGGCTGTAAAAGTTGCCCTCACGTGGGGTTTTGCAACTACAGGGTTCCTTCGAGACGAGCCTGCTCAATCTCTTCGAGGGCCTCGGCAGGGGTGAACGAACAGGTGCCGTCGCCGAGTTTGACTACCTGGATTTCGTCGCCGGCGTTGACCTCTCCGCCCTTTAGTACCACGCCGAAAACGCCCTCGTGGGGAAAGATACAGTCGCCAGCGAGATAGTAGATGGCGCAACGGGTGTGGCAGACCTTGCCGATTTGGCTGATTTCGACAAGCACCTCGCTGCCAAGCTTGAGCTGCGTGCCCAAGGGGAGCGAGAGTAGATTGATGCCTTGCGTGGTGAAGTTCTCCCCAAAGTCACCCTTGCGCACATCGAGTCCGCGGGCCTGCGCCGTCTGGATGGACTCTGCGGCCAAAAAGGAAACCTGACGGTGCCAATGCCCGGCGTGTGCGTCGGAGGCGAGGCCAAATTGCTCTATAACGGTGTCGTGTCCATCGGCGACGGGCGACTTGCGTGTACCCTTGTGCGCCGACGTGTTGATCGAGACGATGCAGGCGGGTCCGTTGTAGGCGTCGTTTGCCGTGCACAGGGGAGCGGTCGCTTTCGCACGTTCCGCCAGCTCGCGCTTCGCAGCATTGAGGATGGGATTATCGGTCGGATGGTCTTGGGGCACGTGCGCGCCTTTCGCTCGAGGATGTCAATACGCTGAATCCTACAACAATGGTAGGTTCATTGCCCGTTGTCATACAACGGTGAGCGCTGTCTTCGTGCTGGCCTTCGTGCTGGACGATTACGTCGATTGCCATAGATACGGTGGAGCTTTGGGCGCCGGCGGCTTGGCACGCTAGAATAAATCAGTTGCGCAAAGACCGCCCGTTGTGTGGGCAGTTCATGATAGGAAGTTTCCATGGCATTGCAGTTTACAGAGCGCGAGTTCATTCCCGTGCTGCTCGGTGGCGACATCAACGCCTATTCGGTGGCGCGCGCCTTCTACGAGGAGTACCAGGTCAAGAGTCTGGTCTTTGGCAAGTACCAGACGGGTCCCGCGTACCGCAGCCAGATTATCGACTACACGCCCAACGTGGATATCGATACCATGCCCGTGATGCTCAAAACCGTCAACGGCATTGCCCAAGCGCATGCCGATAAGACGATTGTCCTTGTGGGCTGTGGCGACAACTATGTCGCTCTCGTGGCTCAAGCCAAGGATGCCCATGAGTTGGCGGATAACATCGTCGCGCCTTACGCTCCCTATAGCATGCTTGAGCAGTGCCAGAAGAAGGAGATCTTCTACGAGCTGTGCGAGAAGCATGGCGTGCCCTATCCGCATACCTTTACCTTCACCATGGCGATGCTGAACGCCCAGGGTGAGGCGCCTGCCGAAGTGCTCGACCAGATCGATTTTCCCTACCCGATGATTCTGAAGCCTTCTGACGGCATCATGTGGTGGCAGCACGAGTTCGAGGGCCAGAAGAAGGCCTATGAGATTGCCGACCGCGCCGAGCTGGAACAGGTCATTCGCGATTCGTATGCCAGCGGCTACACTGACGACCTGATCTTGCAGGATCGCGTGCCCGGCAACGACGAGTACATGCGCGTGCTCACCAGCTATTCCGACCGCAACGGCAAGGTGCGCATGATGTGCCTGGGCCATGTGCTGCTCGAGGAGCATCAGCCTCACGGCGTCGGCAACCACGCCTGTATCATCACCGAGCCCAATGACGAGCTCATGGGCGGCGTGCGCAAGCTACTCGAGGACCTTCACTTTGTGGGCTATTCCAACTTTGACGTTAAGTACGACGAGCGCGACGGCTCGTTTAAGTTCTTCGATTTCAACACGCGCCAGGGCCGCAGCAACTACTATGTCACTAACAGTGGCTTTAACGTTGCCAAGTATGTGGTGGACGAGTATGTGTTCAACCGCCCGTTTGAGCCGGAGTTTGTGACGGCGCAGGACGAGGCGCTGTGGATGGTCGTCCCCATGGGCGTCGTCGACAAGTACGTCAAGGATCCCGAGCTGCGCGCTAAGGTGCATCGCCTGGACAAGGAAGGCAAGGGCGCCGACCCTTCGTTTATGAAGGGCGACTTTGTCTTTAACCGCTGGCTGCGCATGTGGCACACCAAGCTGCGCCACTTTAAGCTGTTCAAGACGTATTACAAGTAGATGAGCGCGGCGCCCGTCCGGTTTGCATCGGGCGGGCGCGGGTATGATACGCGCAATTGCGCAAGCGTCACCAAGGAGGCGGCGATGGAAAAGCTGGGAGTTATCGGTGGCATGGGCGCCGAGGCCACGTCGTATTACTACGACCAGGTGGTGCGTCATACGGCTGCTGCCTGCGATCAGGAACATATCGACATGGTGGTGCTCTCCAAGTCGACCATGCCCGACCGCACGTTGGCCATTAAGACCGGCGAGCATGCCAAGCTGCTGGCGACCATGAAAGAGTGTGCCCAGGCACTCGAGTCGCTGGGCTGCGCGCACATTGCCATTCCCTGCAACACGTCACACTACTTCTACGATCAGATCCAGTCGTTTACGAAGGTGCCGATTATCCACATGCCGCGCGAGTCGGTTCGTTATGCCCTTGCGGGTGCGGTGATGGGGGAGTGCGAGTTCGACCCCAACCTGAGTGTGCCGGCCGAGCCGGTGCACAAGATTGGCATCATGGGCACCGATGGCACCGTGGGCGCGGGCGTCTACGGCCGCGAATGTAAGGCTGCGGGTGTTGAGGTCGTCTATCCCAGCGAGAAACGTCAGAACGATGTGATGTCGCTTATCTACGATGATGTGAAGGCCGGACGTGAGCCCGATATGGATAAGTTCGACCGCGTGATGTGGGAGTTTGCCCGTAGCGGCTGCGACCGCGTCATTCTGGCCTGCACCGAGCTATCGGTGCTGCAGAAGTACCGAGAGATGCCCGAGATCACCCTCGACGCCATGGATGTCCTGGTGCGCGAATCCATCATCCGCAGCGGCGCCCCCTACCGCCTCTAGCTTCCGACCTGTCAAAAAGGGACAGGTTAATATTGGTAGGTTTTATCTGGTGAAACAGTAAAGGCCTCGGCTCGTTTGGTGCGAGCCGAGGCCTTTTGTGCTGGGCGGTTGCTGTCGGTGGTGAACTAGAACAGGAAGCCGATGGCGATGAGGGCGATGCTGACGATGAGCACGGCGATGTCCAGGCCCTTGATGGGGTAGCGCTTGTACGAGCTGGCGCGCGTACGCAGATAGAAGCCGCGCTGTTCTGCCGCCAAGGCTGTGGCATCGGTCTTGCCCACGCTCGAGATGAGCAGTGGCACACACAGTGGCAGCATGAGCTTAAGCTTCTTGATGGGGTTCT